>NZ_JBSPZB010000002.1:0-308127 GCF_053851875.1 Bacillus sp. A015 | reverse complement strand
ATAACAACATTCGCATTCAAACGAAACTAAACAACCAATCACCGATAAACTATCGGCAATTGGCTGTATAAAGGTGTTTTGATCCCTGTCTCAAAAACGGGGGTCAGTCCCGTAAAAGGGGGCTTTTTTTGCGTAAACGATGAACAGGCTGTTTTACGGGATTCATTAGCATGATATGAACCGCTGAGGAATAGGATGATATAGAGACTTTCTCATCAGTCTCACCATCTTTCAGTTTGATCTTATACACATGAGGTGGGAAGGGGTTCTTATTGAATGGGAAAAAGAAAAAATCGACTTAAAGCATGGCTGACAAGAACACTTGAAATCCCTCCGGACGTGATGATGGATCTTCCCCGTATTACGATGGTTGGCAGACTCCATATTTACATAGAGAACCATAAAGGGCTTTTACTTTTCAGTGATCAAGAGGTAAGGCTTATGCTCAAACAAGGACAATGCATTATTTCAGGTAAAGACTTTGTGATTAAAACGATTTTGCCAGAAGAGATCTTATTAGAAGGGAAAATCGATGAGGTCCGTTACATTGATTCTTAACTGACGGAGGGGAGAAGCGTGAAAAATAAATGGTTTGCCTATTTTATTGGCAGAGTGGAAGTGGAGATCAAAGGAAACGGCATTGAGCGGCTCATGAATGAGTGCACGAGACAGGGGATCACAATTTTTCAAGTGAGCCGCCGTCAAGACAGCGTGCGCTTATTTATTCGCTTATCAGATGTACATGCCTTTAGAAAATTGCGTAGACATCATAAGGTGAAATGTTCATTTCATCAAAAGAAGGGTTTTCCATTTCTTCTTATGTGGTCAAGGAAGAATATTGGGTTCACCCTTGGGGTTGTTTTCTTTCTGGTGACGATATTCGCTCTTTCAAACATGGTGTGGAAAATTGATATCACAGGTGCAAACCCAGAGACAGAGCATCAGATGAGAAAGCATTTAGACGACATTGGGGTACAAAAAGGCCGTTTTCAGTTTCTTATGGGGACACCTGAAAAAATTCAAAAATCCCTGACAACCAATATTAAAAGCATTACATGGGTCGGCGTTGAATTAAACGGTACGACGTTTCAAATGAAAGTTGTGGAAAAAAATGAGCCTGAACAAGAGAAATATACGAGTCCTCAGCACATCGTTGCCAAGAAAAAGGCAGTCATCACGAGGATGTATGTAGAAAAAGGAGAGCCCCTTGCCGCGGTCGATGAACATGTGAAAAAAGGGCAGATGCTCGTCTCAGGACTAATTGGCAGCGAAGATCAACAAAAAACGGTAGGAGCCAAAGCGAAAATCTATGGTGAAACATGGTATCGTTCTGAAGTTTCTGTCCCTCTTCGAACATCTTTTGACGTCTTTACGGGTAAAATGAAGACAAAGCACAAGCTCTCCGCATTTGGAGGTTCACTGCCATTTTGGGGATTTTCCTTTAAAAAAGATGATTTTGAGCAGCCAAAAACAGAAACAGAAGTACATCCACTTCATTTCTTAAACTTTCAGCTGCCATTCTCCTATGAAAAGGAAATCACACGTGAAAGTGAAAAAATCAATCGAGAATACACAAATAAAGAAGCAGTTCAAGCAGGGATTAAAATGGGTAAAAAAGAATTAGAAGAGAAGCTAGGTCAAACAGGTGAGGTGAAAAGTGAAAAAGTTTTGCACGAGACAACAGGGAATGGTAAAGTTAAGTTAATCATCCTTTACCAAGTAATAGAAGATATTGTTCAACCAACACCTATTGTTCAGGGAGACTAGAGAATGACAGAACATTTACTTGAGATTCAACAAAAATTGGATAGTCCAAACGAAGCCATCGCTTTATTTGGCAATCAAGATGCTTATCTGAAACTGATGGAAAACGAGCTGAATGTCTCCATTATTACGCGTGGAGAGAAAGTGTATGTTTCTGGTCAGGAAGCATCAAGAGATACAGTGAGTCAGTTGATTACATCTCTCTTACATCTCATCCGTAAAGGAATCGAGATTTCTGAACGGGATGTCGTCTATGCCATTAAAATGGCGCAAAAAAACAAGCTGAATTATTTTGAAAATATGTATGAAGATGAAATTACGAAAAATGCCAAAGGAAAGTCGATCAGGGTGAAAACGATCGGCCAGCGCGAATATGCTGCGGCGATGAAGAAAGATGACTTGGTCTTTGGGATTGGGCCTGCTGGTACAGGTAAAACGTATTTGGCAGTCGTTAATGCGGTACATGCTCTGAAAAATGGACATGTGAAACGGATTATCCTGACAAGACCAGCCGTTGAAGCAGGAGAGAGTCTCGGCTTTTTGCCAGGCGATCTAAAGGAAAAAGTAGATCCTTATTTAAGACCACTATATGATGCCTTGCATGATGTGCTTGGGAGTGATCATACGGAACGTTTAATTGAGCGCGGTGTCATTGAAATAGCACCTCTCGCCTATATGAGAGGGCGGACGCTCGACGATGCATTTGTGATTTTAGATGAAGCGCAGAATACAACGCCAGCCCAAATGAAAATGTTTTTGACGAGACTAGGGTTTGGCTCTAAAATGGTCATTACAGGAGATATTACACAAATTGATCTGCCAAAGGGCATGCAGTCAGGCCTTGCGGCTGCAAAGGATATGCTTGCAGAGATCAAGGGCATCTCATTCATTGAATTAGACCAGACTGATGTGGTCAGACACCCGCTTGTGGCGAAGATCATTGGCGCATACGAAAAGCAAAAATGAACTGAGTGACCCGATCGTCTTCATCGGGTCATTTTGTTTCGATCGTGGTTTAAAGTAAAAAAGGAGGTACTTTCCTTGAGAAAGAATCAGAAAGGCAGTAAGCGCAAAAGACTGCTGTCTAAAAAAGAACCTCAGAAAATGGAGCGCTCACGTTATTTAAACGTTTTGCTATACGCTGGTTTAGCAGCCATTCTGTTCGTGGTGCTCTTCTTCCATGTAAAGCCTGAATCGCTCGACTTAGATTTGTTTTCAGTGAGCGAACAGACCATCTATTCTCCGTCAACCGTCGATGATCAAGAAGCGACAGAAGAAAAGAAGCAAGAAGCAACGGATCAAGTAGAAGATCAGTATACGCTCAAAAAAGCGTATTCTGACAATCGTGTTGACCTCATCTCATCCCTCTTTGAAGCCATTAAAGAAGAGAAGAAAGCCGCTGATGAAAAAGAGAACCCGCCAACAGATCAAGAAATGGTCAAGCGTGTAAAAGAAAAACTCACAACAGATATGCAGGAAGCTGTTTCAGATCAATCCATCAAAGCACTGCTCCAAGCAAGTGACGAAAATCTCTCTTTTACTAAGGATTCCATCATCACAGTGGTGAATTCACTGATGAGTAAAGAAATCACAGCAGCTAAGTTACAAGATGAGAAAAAACAAGTGAAAACAGAGCTTGAAAACAATTCGATTCCTTCAAAATATTTAAATGCAGCGAAAGAAATCGGTGAATTTGCGATTATTCCAAACTATGTATTTGACCCAGTGGCAACAGAGAAGAAAAGACAAGAAGCAGCTGATAATATTCAGCCGGTTCAAATCAAGCAAGGGCAAATTTTAGTGGAAGAAGGGGAACTCATCGACCGTGAAGTTTATCGCAAATTAGAACTGACCGGCCTGTTAAACAGCTCAAATTTGTTTAAGCCTGTAAGCGGTCTTATGATATTGATCGGTCTTTTCTTAGCAGCGATTATTCACTCATTAGAAACGAGGAAAAAATCGCTTGTCCATAAGAATAAATCGTTACTGCTTTACTCGCTTATTTTCACCATTATTTTAATCATCATGGAAGTGTTCAGTCTCTTCCAGGAAACGAAATACACGACGATAGGCTATGTCGTGCCAGTTGCGCTTGGGACGATGCTGATCAAGCTGCTGATCAATGAGCGGTTAGCGATCTTCTCTGGCCTTGTATTTGCCCTTTGCGGCAGTATGATGTTTAATCAAGGAGTAACCGGCGTCTTTAACTATGTTATCTGTGCTTATTATCTCATTAGCGGGATGGCGGGGATTTTGTTTTTGAGAAAACATAACGCGAGATCGAAAATTTTGCAGGCAGGGCTTTTGGTGGCGTTGACGAATGTTCTTGTGGTTTTATCAATAACGCTGATCCAAAATTCCTCTCCGTCAGGACTTGAAATCGGTGTGAACCTCATGATGGCGATTGTGTCAGGGTTTGCATCAGCTATTTTGGTTATTGGGTTAATGCCTGTCTTTGAAAGCATGTTTGGCATTCTTTCGACAATGAAGCTGATTGAATTATCTAATCCAAATCATCCGCTGCTCAAAAAGATTTTAACAGAGACACCAGGTACATATCATCATAGTGTCATGGTGGCGAATTTAGCGGATGCTGCTTGTGAAGCAGTCGGCGCAAACGGGCTTTTAGCGAGGGTCGGCGCTTATTATCATGACATTGGGAAAACGAAAAGACCGCAATACTTTATTGAAAACCAAATGAACATTGATAATCCGCATGACAAGCTTTCCCCACAGCTGAGTAAAAATATTATTATTGCCCATACGACAGATGGTGCTGATATGCTGAGAGAAAAGAAGTTTCCTGAAGAGCTTGTCGATATTGCAGAACAGCACCACGGGAAATCGCTTTTAAAGTTCTTCTACTACAAAGCAAAAGAACGTGATGATCAGGTGACAGAAGAAGAATTTCGTTATCCTGGTCCAAAACCGCAATCAAAAGAAGCGGCGATTATTTCTGTGGCTGACAGCGTTGAAGCTGCGGTTCGGTCAATGCATAATCCAAATCCAGAGCGGATTGAAAAACTTGTCAAAGGTATTATTGCAGATAAAATGCAGGACGGGCAATTTAGTGAATGTGATCTGACATTTAAAGAATTAAATATTATTAGCCAAACGATTTGTACAACATTAAAGGGGATTTTCCATTCTCGGATTGAATATCCAGATGCCCCGAAGCAGAAGGTGAAGTAAATGACATTGTTAATCGATTTAATAGATGAAACAGGACAAGTATCAAAAGAGCATCTTGAAGAAATGGAAAAGCTTCTTCAATTTGCTGCGGATGCCCTTGAGGTAAAAGATCAAGCGGAAGTATCAGTGTCGATCGTCTCGAATGAAGAAATTCATCAAATCAACAAAGAATACAGGGGAAAGGACGCGCCAACAGATGTGATCTCCTTTGCACTTGAGGAAGAAGGAGAAGGTGAGATTGAGATCATTGGCGCGGGTGACATCCCGCCGGTACTCGGTGACATTATCATTAGTGTTGATCGAACGAAAGAGCAGGCAGAAGAATATGGACATTCCTTTATGAGAGAGCTTGGATTCTTAACGATTCATGGTTTCCTTCATTTACTTGGTTATGATCATATGACAGAGGAAGATGAAAAAGAAATGTTCGCCAAACAGACAAAAATATTGGATGATTATGGCCTTTCGAGATCATCGTAAGAAACGAAAGCCGCTTGCTCGTTTTTTTCGGAGTTTTTATTATGCATTTAGAGGAATCTGGCGAACCTTCTTGAATGAACGGAATTTTCGATTTCACACAGTCGCAGCCATCATCGTGATGATCTGCGGCTTTTGGTTTCACATTGAACCGGTCGAATGGATGATCGTGCTGCTTTTATGCGGCGGGATGTTTGCGCTTGAACTTGTCAACACAGCCATTGAACATACAGTGGATCTTATGACGGAAGAAAACCACCCGCTTGCAGAAAGAGCAAAGGACGCTGCAGCAGGCGCTGTTTGCGTTTACGCCGCGATTTCGGTTATGATTGGGTTGATGATCTTCCTGCCGAAGATCATGCAATAGAACAATATTACTATTTATTAACATTTTTAGAAATGGGCGTGAAAATGTCACGTGAATTATGTAAAATATAAATGTGACAGCGGTACCATTTCTTCTGAAAGTGGGAACTAGGAATGAACAAACAAGAGTTGATTTCAGAAGCAATCAAAGCAAGAGATTTTGCATATGTACCCTATTCAAAATTCAAAGTCGGTGCAGCATTATTGTCGAATGATGGAAAAGTGTATGGCGGCTGCAACATTGAAAATGCAGCATATGGCATGTGTAATTGTGCGGAAAGAACAGCACTTTTTAAAGCTTATTCAGAAGGCATCACATCTTTTCAAATGCTTGCAGTAGTGGCTGATACAGATCGACCTGTTTCACCGTGCGGCGCATGCAGACAGGTCATTTCAGAGCTATGTGCACCTGATATGCCAGTGATCCTAACAAACTTAAAAGGACATATATACGAAACAACAGTAAACGAACTATTGCCAGGGGCATTTTCACCGGAGGATTTAAATGACTAACGACAGCTTCAAATCAGGATTTGTATCAATTATTGGAAGACCAAATGTAGGGAAATCAACCTTTCTTAATCGTGTTATTGGACAAAAAATTGCCATTATGAGTGATAAGCCCCAAACGACGCGAAACAAAGTTCAAGGTGTCTTGACAACCAACACGTCACAAACGATTTTTATCGATACACCAGGAATTCATAAACCTAAGCATAAGCTAGGTGATTTTATGATGAGGGTGGCTCAAAATACACTGAAGGAAGTCGACCTGATCTTGTTTATGATCAACGCAAAGGAAGGCTATGGCAAAGGTGATGAATTTATCATTGAACGACTAAAGCAAACATCTACACCGGTGTTCCTTGTCGTCAATAAAATTGATCAAATTCACCCAGATGAACTGTTCCTTTTAATTGATGAATACCGCACACGTTATCCGTTTAAGGAAATTGTGCCAATTTCAGCTCTTGAGGGCAACAACATTGATACGCTTCTTCAGCAAATTGAAGGTTATCTTCCAGAGGGCCCTCAATTTTATCCAGCAGATCAAGTAACAGATCATCCAGAGCGGTTTATTATTTCTGAATTAATTCGTGAAAAAGTGCTGCATTTAACGAGAGAAGAGATTCCTCACAGTATTGCGGTTGCGATCGAATCTATTAAGCCAGATGAAAATGGCAAGATCCATGTTGCGGCGACCATTGTCGTAGAACGTGATTCACAAAAAGGGATCGTCATTGGTAAACGAGGCAGCTTGTTAAAAGAAGTGGGACAAAAAGCCCGCAGAGATATTGAAGCACTTCTAGGCTCAAAAGTATACCTGGAGCTTTGGGTAAAAGTTCAGAAGGACTGGCGTAATAAATCGACTCACTTGCGTGACTTCGGATTTAGAGAAGACGAATATTAAAAATCGCTGCATTTGTCATTAAATCTGACAATGGTGCGGTTCGATTAGTAAAAATTGTTTATCATGAAATGGAGGTAGCCTGGTCAAGATAAAATTAATATGTTGGATGTAGCGTTGCTGCTTCTAATAAAGAAAGGTGGGGTTTTTATGTTGAATTTTACATGGAACGTATTTTCACAAACAGGAAGCGTTGACACGTATCTGCTTTTCAAAGAGTTAGAAAAGGAGAACCTGGAAAGACCCGATGTACTTGAAGAAGAAATAGCACGATTTGATTTTCCAATCTTATAATTCTTGACCCCCTCCAACGCTCGGAGTGTAGACAAATGCTCATTAAAAGTGAAGGAATCGTCCTTAGAACAACAGATTATGGCGAAACAAACAAAATTGTCACGCTGCTCACTAGAGAGCATGGGAAAATTGGTGTGATGGCAAGAGGCGCTAAAAAATCAAACAGCCGCCTGTCAGCCATAAGCCAGCCGTTTTTATACGGAACCTTCCTTATCCAATCATCAACAGGACTTGGAACGCTCCAGCAAGGTGAAATGATCGAAAGCATGCGGGCCATCCGGGAAGATTTATTTCTGACTGCATATGCCGCATATATGACAGAATTACTCGATAAAGGAACGGAGGAAAAGAAGCCAAACCCTTATTTGTTTGAGCTCCTTCTTCAATCTTTACGTCATCTCAATGAAGGCACAGATGCTGATATTATTTTATTTATTGTAGAGGTCAAAATGTTATCAGTGATGGGGATGAAGCCTGAACTGGATCAATGTGTACACTGCGGTCAAAAAGAAGGGCAGTTCCATTTCTCGATTAGAGATAACGGATTTATTTGCCAAAATTGCTTTTCTAAAGATCCATATAAACTGCCCTTATCCCCAGCAGCTGCAAGACTGCTTCGTTTGTTTCATTATTTTGATTTATCTAGGCTTGGTCAAGTTGACGTGAAACCGCAGACTAAACAAGAAATTCGCCAAGTGCTGGATCACTACTATGACGAGTATTCAGGCCTTTATTTAAAATCAAAAAAATTCATGAATCAGATGGAATCCATGAAAAAGCTAATGGGTGACGAAAACAAAAGTTGACATCTCCCATGACTTTTTGTAAGATCATCTAAGATAAAATATGTTGCATTGACAGAAAGAAGTACTTACGTATAATCCATAAAAGCGACCTTAGGGCGGTGTGAGCTAAGGATGGAGGCGTAACGAAAGGCATTCTTGAGCAACGTAAAACAAAGCGGCTGGGTGCTACGACACCAGCAAATAGGGTGGAACCGCGGGAAAAACTCTCGTCCCTATGTTTGCAAGGAACCTTGTGAGCATAGAGACGGGAGTTTTTGTGTTCTCTTATGAGGTTCTAGTCCCCACCCGCCATACATAGCGGTGGTGTAGAAAAGACGGAGGTGCGATCATTGAATATTCAAGACATGATTTTGACGTTGCAGAAGCATTGGTCAAATGAAGGCTGCGTATTAATGCAGGCGTATGACACAGAAAAAGGTGCTGGAACGATGAGTCCATACACGTTCCTGCGAAGCATCGGACCAGAGCCGTGGAAGGTAGCGTATGTAGAGCCTTCTAGACGCCCGGCTGATGGCAGATATGGAGAAAACCCAAATAGATTGTATCAGCATCATCAATTTCAAGTGATCATTAAGCCATCACCTGACAATATTCAAGAACTGTATCTTGAATCATTGAAGGCACTTGGCATCGACCCGTTGAAACATGATATTCGTTTTGTTGAAGACAACTGGGAAAATCCATCTCTTGGCTGTGCAGGGCTCGGCTGGGAAGTCTGGCTTGATGGAATGGAAATTACGCAATTTACGTATTTTCAGCAAGTCGGCGGCTTAGAATGTAAGCCGGTTTCTGTTGAAATCACATACGGTATTGAACGTCTTGCCTCTTACATCCAAGACAAAGAAAATGTCTTTGACCTTGAATGGACAGACGGATTTACTGTAAGAGATTTATTCTTAATGGCTGAATATGAGCACTCTGTTTATACATTCGAAACATCTAATACTGACATGCTGTTCGATTTATTTACAACCTATGAGAAAGAAGCGCATAGCCAAATGGACAAAGGACTTGTTCACCCGGCATACGATTATGTACTCAAATGTTCTCATACGTTTAACTTGCTCGACGCAAAGGGCGCTATATCTGTCACTGAGCGAACCGGCTATATTGGAAGAGTACGTCAGTTAGCGCGAAAAGTGGCTAAAACGTATTACGAAGAACGAGAAAAACTTGGATTCCCTATGTTAAAAGAGGAGGCGGCTTCTCATGAATAAACAAGATGTATTACTCGAAATCGGCTTAGAAGAGATGCCGGCTCGTTTCATGCCAGAGAGCACAAAGCAGCTAGGTGAGAAAGTAAAAGCTTGGTTTGAAACGCAAAATATTTCATTCGAAGATGTTGTCTTATTCAATTCACCAAGACGTCTTGCTGTGCTCGTCAAAGGTGTCGCAGAAAAACAAGAAGACATCAAAGAAGAAGCAAAAGGCCCAGCTAAAAAGATTGCGCAAGACGCTGAAGGCAATTGGACAAAAGCGGCTGAGGGCTTTGCCTGCGGACAAGGCGCTTCAACAGAGGATCTCTATTTCAAAGAGATCAAAGGTGTGGATTATGTCCATGTCCAAAAGTTCCAAGAAGGAAAGCAAGTCAAAGATCTTCTCCCAGCGCTAGGTGAGATTGCCGCTTCATTAAGCTTTCCAAAGAACATGAGATGGGGAAGCGAAGATTTACGCTATATCCGTCCGATTAAATGGATTGTTTGCTTATTTGGGCAAGAGATCGTACCCGTTGAAATTGCAGGCGTGAAAAGTGGCCGGGAGACAAGAGGACATCGCTTCCTCGGTACGACAGCCAGCATTGACTCACCTGCTTCTTATGAGCAAACATTACACGATCAATTTGTCATTGCAGATGCAGGTAAAAGAAAGCAATGGATTACTGAGCAGCTAAATGCTCTTTCTTCAGAAAAAGGCTGGGTCATTCCAGTTGATCCTGAACTTCTAGAGGAAGTCAACGATCTTGTTGAATACCCAACAGTGTTGTTTGGTTCCTTTGAAGAAGAGTTCCTTGCATTGCCGGAAGAAGTATTGGTCACGACAATGAAAGAGCATCAGCGCTATTTCCCTGTGAAAAATGAGCAAGGAGAATTGCTGCCTCATTTTATTACGGTTAGAAACGGAAACAGTGAGGCGCTGGAAAATGTCGCAAGAGGAAACGAAAAAGTACTTCGTGCGCGTTTATCAGATGCTGCATTCTTCTATAAAGAAGACGAAAAACTAGTCATTGAAGACAATATAAAAAAGCTTGATAAGGTTGTATTCCATGAGAAGCTTGGAACAATTGGTGACAAGCTGAAGAGAGTGACAGATATTGCGACCCGCCTAGCAGCGCATGCCGGCGCAGATGACGAAACAACAAAACGTGTCGCAAGAGCAGCAAGTATTTCTAAGTTTGACCTTGTGACTCAAATGGTCTATGAATTCCCAGAATTACAAGGAATCATGGGTGAGAAATATGCAAAAGCACTTGGCGAACACGAAGAAGTCGCAAAGAGCATAAACGAACACTACATGCCGCGTTTTGCCGGTGACAAGGCGCCTTCGACTCTGATTGGTGCGATTGTCGCAGTAGCAGATAAACTAGATTCTATTTGTTCGTTCTTTTCAATTGATGTGATTCCAACGGGTTCTCAAGATCCTTATGGACTCAGAAGACAAGCGAGCGGTATCGTTCAAATCCTGCTCGACCGTCATTGGAATATTTCATTTAAAGAGCTGTTAGCACTTACTCAAGTAGAGACAGAACATGAAGCTGCTCTGATTGAGTTTTTGACGCAGCGTTTAAAATATGTCCTCCAAGCAGAGCATATTCGTCATGATGTGGCCGATGCAGTGCTTGATGTTGAAAATATTGAGCCTTATGCGGTCGTGAAAAAAGCAGCTGTTCTTGAAGAGAGCGTGAAACAAGAAAGCTTCAAAGAAACGGCTGAGGCACTTGGCCGCGTCATTTCAATCAGTAAAAAAGGGGAAGATGTAGAGATTCAGCCTGCACTGTTTGAAAATGAGCACGAGCAAAAGCTATTTGAGGCGTATCAGCAAGTAGAGAAAGCTGTTAAGGGACATGTGGCAGCAGGAGAATACAACTTAGCTCTTGAGGCGTTAAATACCTTAAAAGCGCCGATTGTTCATTATTTCGATCACACAATGGTTCATGCGGATGATGAAAAACTGAAGCAAAATCGTTTGGCACAGATGGTCAAGCTAGCCAAAGTCATTCAATCATTTGCGAATATGAACAATTTAATTGTAAAATAAATACCTAAGAACGGTTGCCTTTTCCGAAGGGCAATCGTTTTTTACTCATTTAATTCACGGTTTTTGAGCGGATTTTTGTTTCATTCGGACAAAGATGCGCTATAATATGATGAGTTATGAAAATGATATACATAAAGTAAAGATTCGCTCTCTCTATTTAAAGGTGGTGAGTACAATCGAGTTAAATAAACGGCAAGAGCAGATTTTACAGATTGTCAAAGAGAATGGTCCGATCACTGGAGAGCATATCGCCGATCGGCTGAACTTAACAAGGGCTACCCTCAGACCGGATTTAGCCATTTTAACAATGTCTGGCTTTTTAGAAGCAAGGCCAAGGGTCGGCTACTTTTTTACAGGAAAAACAGGCACGCAGCTTCTGGCAGATAAGCTGAAAAAACTCCAAGTGAAAGATTTCCAATCCATTCCAGTGGTGATACATGAGAATGTTTCGGTTTATGATGCGATTTGTACGATGTTTTTAGAGGATGTGGGCACATTATTCGTTGTGGACGATCACTCTATTTTAACAGGCGTGTTATCAAGAAAAGACCTCCTTCGAGCAAGTATTGGAAAACAAGAGCTTCCATCTATACCTGTCCATATTATTATGACAAGAATGCCGAACATCACCGTTTGCCGCAAGGAAGATTTCATTATGGATGTGGCCAAGCACTTGATTGAAAAGCAAATAGACGCACTTCCTGTCATAAAAGATACGGATAAAGGCTTTGAAGTTGTCGGCAGAATTACGAAAACAAACATGACGAAAATACTTGTTAGCTTATCGGAGAATGAAATTATCTAATTACAGAAGACTGCGAGGGGATGTTATGAGTAATCGCGTAATTTTTGTTGTATCAGATTCAGTAGGAGAAACGGCAGAGCTCGTGGTCAAAGCGGCACTTAGCCAATTTGATGGCGGTTCATCAGACCATTCAAATATTAGAAGAATCCCATATGTTGAGGATATCGGTACGATTAAAGAAGTCATTTCACTGGCGAAAGCAGATAACGGGATCGTCTGCTTTACTCTCGTTGTGCCAGAAATGCGTCAATTTTTAATAGAAGAGGCAGAAGCAAACGGAGTCGTTTACTATGACATCATCGGTCCACTTATTGATAAAATGGAGACCGCATATGGAAATGAAGCGAAACATGAGCCGGGTCGTGTACGTCAATTAGATGAGGACTATTTTAAAAAGGTAGAAGCCATTGAGTTCGCTGTAAAGTATGATGATGGCAGAGATCCAAGAGGCATTCTAAAGGCTGATATTGTATTGATTGGTGTATCACGCACGTCGAAGACACCGCTTTCTCAATATTTGGCGCATAAGCGGCTGAAGGTAGCGAACGTTCCGATTGTTCCTGAAGTAGATCCGCCAGAGGAGTTATTTTCAGTTGATCCAAAGAAATGCATTGGCCTGAAAATTAGTCCAGACAAACTCAATCATATTCGTAAAGAACGTTTAAAATCTCTAGGTTTAAATGATCGAGCAATTTATGCGAACATCGAGCGGATTAAAGAGGAACTAGAGTATTTTGAAAAAGTGGTTGACCGAATTAACTGTCAAGTTGTCGATGTATCGAATAAAGCAGTTGAGGAAACGGCGAATGTCATTCATCAAATGCTGACCAAAAGAGGTTCCGAATAAACTCAGGATGCTCCTCCTGGGTTTTTCCTATGGTGGGAAACGGGTAAACAAAAACAATAGCATATTTGCTGCATTTGTATTATAATAAAAAATTGTGATAAAATGATTGATTTTAGGTTTAAGTTAAGTCAAGAACGAATAAACTAATATTGGCAGAAGTCAAGTGATTCTGAACATAACTTTTCGACAAAATGAGTTTTACTGTTGATTGCTTTATGGGGGAAAAGTATGGTCTTTTTGCTTCTTTAAAGCAGGAATAAGGTGGAGGGATGGAGAATTAGTCACCTGAATGAACGTAAAAGAGAGAGGACGATTTATGTCGATGCAGATGCTTGTCCTGTAAAAGACGAAATCCTTTCTGTCGCATCTCAGTTTCAAGTACCTGTGACTTTCATTGCTTCATATGAGCATTTTCAAACCAAAAGATCACCACTTGAAGATTGGCGGTTTGTAGATACACATAAGGAAGCAGCGGATTTAGTCATTGCGAACTCAGCTGCCGCACATGATATTGTCGTCACCCAAGATATTGGTCTTGCCTCCTTACTGCTTCCAAGACATGTCATTGTTCTGTCTGAAAGAGGACGGAAGTACACAAACGAAACAATTGATTTTGATTTGGAACGCAGGCATGTTTCCAGCAAACAGCGAAGAAAAGGTATATACGGAAAAGGTCCCAAAAAGCTTTTGGAAGAGGATAAAAAGCGATTTATTACGCAACTACAAAAAATCCTGTCGAATCATGAAGGATTTTTGAATTAAAAGGCGAATAATGTACGACGGAGTGTTATTAGGATGAGCAAACGTATACCAGATGAACTTTTGGAGCAGATCCAAAAAAACGCAGACATTGTCGAAGTGATTGGAGAATACGTACAGCTTAGAAAACAAGGTCGAAATTACTTCGGTCTTTGTCCATTCCATGGTGAAAATACTCCTTCATTCTCTGTTTCAGCAGATAAGCAAATCTTCCATTGTTTTGGCTGTGGTGCTGGAGGTAATGTGTTTTCGTTCCTCAGACAAATGGAAGGCTACTCATTTATTGAAGCCGTTTCACATGTTGCTGATAAGTACCATATTGATTTGCCTGATCATGTAGCGAATGCTCAGATCAGTTCCTCTCAGCAAGAGGATACAGCAAATCATAAAATGATTGAGGCACATGAGCTTCTTAAGAAATTTTACCACCATTTGCTGGTAAATACAAAGGAAGGTCAAAACGCACTCGATTATTTACGGTCCAGAGGCTTTACGGATGAAACAATTGCCAAGTTTGAGATCGGGTATGCTCTTGACTCTTGGGATTTCATGACCAAGTTTTTAGAAAAACGAGGGTTTGATCCTATGATGATGGAGAAAGCTGGTCTTTTGATTCAACGAGAAAACGGCACAGGCTTTTTTGATCGTTTTAGGGATCGTGTCATGTTTCCAATTCATGATCATCACGGGACGGTCGTCGCTTTTTCCGGAAGATCACTTGGTAATCAGCAGCCTAAGTATATGAATAGTCCTGAAACGCCACTTTTTCATAAAAGTAAGCTGCTCTATCACTTTCATGACGCGCGTATGCATATTAGAAAACGCGAACGGGCGGTCCTTTTCGAAGGATTTGCTGACGTCATCTCAGCTGTCACATCTGGTGTTGGCGAAAGTGTTGCAACAATGGGTACGTCTTTAACAGAAGAGCACGTTAAACTTCTCAGACGGAACGTAGAAGAGATCATCCTCTGTTATGACTCTGACACAGCCGGATATGAAGCAACCATGAAAGCGTCAGATTTGCTTGGAAAAAGAGGATGTAAAGTTCGCGTTGCCATGATACCAGATGGACTCGATCCAGATGATTACATTCGTAAATATGGCGGCGAGAAATTTAGGAATGACATCATAGATGCAAGTGTGACATTAATGACATTTAAGATGAATTTTTTCCGAAGAGGAAAGAATTTATCAGACGAAGGAGACCGTCTTGCTTATATGAAGCAAGTTCTCCGAGAAATCAGCCGGTTAAACGGCTCCTTGGAACAAGAGATTTACATGAAACAGCTTGCTGGAGAGTTCTCGATCTCACTTGACTCATTAAAGGAACAACTGGAGCTGTTTGAAAAGCAGCAGCGGCAAGAAGCCAAAAGCACGCAAGAAGAAAGCGGGCTTGAAAAACGGCGTGCACATTTGTCAACACAGGTGAGAAGAAAGCGTCTACGGCCGGCATATGAAAATGCAGAGAGAATGCTGCTTGCTCATATGTTAAAAAGCGATGACGTGATCCGCAAAGTGCTTGACAGAGTAGGGATTGAATTTAATATAGATACGCACAGGGCGCTGGCAACGTACATTTATGCATTGTATGAAGAAGGCAAAGAACCGACGCCGCAGCACCTGATGAACCGGTTGGAAGATGATGTGATAAGTCAGCTTCTGACGGATATATTAATGATTCAAGTTGGAGACGAACTAAGTGAAGCTGAATTAAGTGATTATGTAAAAAAAGTGTTGAATCATCGGAATTTGTCAATGATAAAGGAAAAAGAACTAGAACGTGCAGAGGCGGAGAGGCAAAAAGATTTCTTCAAAGCGGCAACACTTGCAAAAGAAATTATTCAGTTGAACCGTTCGCTGAAGTAATACGTCTAATATTTATGACAAGACTTACGGCTGGCAATGAATCCTTTAGGGGAGGAGCATAAGACCGCAAGCATCTTGCCTTCATCATTATTTATTTTATTCCTATTTGCTCATCTGTTTGATAGAGAGAAAAGCAGAGCGGATGCAAATCGCAAGTTACTTTAGAATTCGTTGCAAGCTTTGGAAGGAGGGATCCATAATGGCTGATAAACAAGCCCACGAAACCGAAACTGAATTAACCTTTGAACAGGTGAGAGATAAGCTCACTGAAACGGGTAAAAAACGGGGCGTTTTAACATACGAAGAAATTGCAGAGCGTATGTCTAGCTTTGAAATTGAATCAGACCAAATGGATGAATACTATGAATACTTAGGCGAACAGGGTGTAGAGCTCATCAGTGAAAATGAAGAGACAGAAGACCCAAATGTTCAGCAGTTGGCTAAAGCAGAAGAGGAATTTGACCTGAATGATTTAAGCGTACCACCAGGTGTCAAAATTAATGATCCTGTTCGTATGTACTTAAAAGAAATCGGACGCGTCAATTTGTTATCTGCTAAAGAAGAAATTACGTATGCTCAAAAGATCGAAGAAGGCGATGAGGAATCAAAAAGAAGATTAGCGGAAGCGAACCTTCGTCTCGTTGTCAGTATTGCGAAACGCTACGTCGGTCGTGGTATGCTTTTCCTTGACTTGATTCAAGAAGGAAACATGGGGCTCATGAAGGCAGTTGAGAAGTTTGATTACCGTAAAGGATACAAATTCTCAACATATGCGACTTGGTGGATTAGACAGGCGATCACGCGTGCCATTGCCGATCAGGCGAGAACAATCCGTATTCCAGTTCATATGGTGGAAACCATTAATAAATTGATCCGTGTTCAAAGACAGCTTCTGCAAGACCTAGGCAGAGAACCAACGCCAGAGGAAATTGCTGAAGACATGGATTTAACCCCAGAAAAGGTAAGAGAAATTCTTAAAATTGCACAAGAGCCTGTCTCTTTAGAAACACCTATTGGTGAAGAAGATGACTCGCATCTTGGTGATTTTATTGAAGACCAAGAGGCGACGTCTCCATCTGACCATGCTGCATACGAATTGTTAAAAGAGCAGCTTGAAGATGTATTAGACACGCTAACGGACCGTGAAGAAAATGTGCTGAGACTACGTTTCGGACTAGATGACGGAAGAACACGCACGTTAGAAGAGGTTGGAAAGGTGTTTGGCGTAACAAGAGAGCGTATCCGCCAAATTGAAGCGAAAGCTCTTCGTAAATTAAGACACCCAAGCAGAAGTAAACGATTAAAAGACTTCTTAGAATAGAAACCGGACGGATCTTGAAAGAGATCCGTTCTTTCTTCATCAAAATGAAAACGCTTTTTTCAATCTGATTATATTTTACTGAATAACAAATGAATTTGCAACGTTCTTAGAGAAAAGATGTATAAAAAATACATCAAAATGTGCTGAAGGCTTCATTTCTCATCATGATTCATTTTTGTCTAATCTGTGAACTTGACCAAAGTTTTGTATCATAATTCGTTTACTTTTTGTAAAATTAAAGTAGAATTAGAATTGTTTGCATAGTCTCAAAGGGGTTTTTCACAAAGGGGAGGATGAAAGAAATGAAACGGAATCCACTTATACCATTTTTATTGATTGCCATTTTAGGAATTGGACTCACTTTTTTCTTATCAATGAAGGGGCTGAAGGATGAAGAAAAAATTGCCTCTGGTGGCGAAGAGCAAAAGCAAGAAGAGACAGCAAATGCGACGCCGGAAGAATTGTATAAGCAAAACTGTCTGAGCTGTCATGGGGAAAACTATGAAGGCGGAGCAGGTCCTGCATTAAAAGGTGTTGGCGATAAGCTTGAAGTAGCAGACATCAAAAAGAAAATTCAAGAAGGCGGAAACGGGATGCCAGGCGGGCTGATTCCGAATGAAAAGCTAGATGAAATGTCGGAATGGGTTTCCAAAATTAAATAATGTGACGCAAAAAGCTCTTTTTGATAAGAAGAGCTTTTTTCATTTGAAAACGACTTTTAAAAAGTCCATAATTTATATAAGATAGACAAGGGATGAACATTAAAGAAAAGTAGTGATACGTATGAATGAAATGAATTTATCGAAACGATTAAAAAGAGTTGCAGACTTTTTACCAAATGAGGCTGTCTTTGCTGATATCGGCTCAGATCATGCCTATTTGCCATGCTATGCAATATTACATCAAAAAGCAGTAAAAGCCATTGCTGGTGAAATTACAGATGGACCGCTCCAATCTGCGAAGCAGCAAGTACATAGACTTGAATTAGATGAACAGATCTCGGTCAGAAAAGGAAATGGCCTTGAAGTCATTGAAAAAGGCGAGGTGAGTGCTGTAACGATTGCAGGTATGGGCGGGGCACTCATCGCAAGCATTCTAAATGAAGGCAAGTATAAGCTTACAGGGCTTGAGAGGCTCATTCTTCAGCCTAATATCCATGCTCACCATATTCGTTTATGGCTCTATCAAGAGGGGTATGAACTGATGGAAGAAGTGATTTTAGAAGAGGATGGCAAAATATACGAAATCATCATCGCGGAAAAAGGCGATCAAGATAAAGCCTATGAAGGCATGTCAATTGAAACAGGAATGCTAGTTGGTCCATTTCTTGCCAAAGAGCAAAGTGATGTCTTCCGGCGCAAGTGGATGCAAGAGCTTCAGCATATGGAGAAAATAGAAGGTCAAATTCAAGAGGCAGCTCCGACAGAAGAAAACAAAGACCGCCTGAAAGAGCTGAATGCGAAAATAAAGATTTTAAAGGAGGTTTTGACTGTTGGCTAAAACAGTAAACGGGCATGAAATCATCCAATTGTTTGAACAATTTTCACCAAAAGCATATGCCGTGGAGGGTGATAAAATTGGGCTCCAGATTGGGACATTAAATAAACAAGTCACCAATGTCATGATCACCTTGGATGTATTAGAGAATGTGGTAGATGAGGCGATTGAGCGGAATGTAGATCTCATCATTGCCCACCATCCGCCGATTTTTCGTCCATTAAAGCATGTAGCGACAGATCAGCCGGCTGGACGTATCATTGAAAAGTGCATCAAACATGATATTGCGGTATATGTGGCTCATACGAATTTAGACGTAGCGGATGGAGGAGTCAATGACTTGCTTGCTGAGGCATTAGAGCTCAAGGAAACAAGTGTGTTAGTTCCGACATATGAAGATCAAATCAAGCAGCTTGCACTTTATGTTCCAGAGGAATTTGAAGAGGACATCAGAACGGCTTTAGGAAATGCGGGAGCTGGTCATATTGGCAACTACAGCCATTGTGCTTTTTCAAATGAAGGGACAGGCAGCTTTCTGCCATCAGAAGAAGCTGAGCCTTTTATTGGTGAGTCGGGTAAGCTGGAATTTGTGAAAGAAGTGCGGATCGAAACCATTTTCCCAGCAAGTATTGAAAAACAAGTGATTCGTGAAATGATCAAAGCACATCCTTATGAAGAAGTGGCCTACAGTGTACACACGACGGATCTTCCTCCTATTCAAAAAGGTCTCGGCCGCATTGGAGAGTTAAGAGACCCTATGACTCTTGGGGAATTCACACAATTTGTAAAAGCGAAGCTAGATGTGAATGGTGCTCGTTTTGTTGGAGATCAGGAAGCGGTTGTGAAAAAGGTAGCTGTGCTTGGCGGAGACGGAAATAAATACATCCATCAAGCGAAAAGAATGGGTGCCGATGTGTATGTGACAGGAGACCTTTATTTCCATGTCGCCCACGATGCAATGATGCTCGGACTGAACGTAGTGGACCCAGGTCATTACGCAGAAAAGATCATGAAAGAGGGCGTGAAAGCGAAGCTTGAGTCGCTATGTACAGATAAAAAATATGATGTACAGCTCTTTGTTTCAAAATCAAATACAAACCCATTTCAATTTATGTAAACAAAAACGTCAGAGCACAGCAGCTCTGACGTTTTTTTATTTCTTCGTTTTTACGCGAGGTAATATTTTAGAAAGAGGAACAGCGTGTTCAACCTTCCAAGTCGATTCATCGTCCGGTTCATAGTTTTCTAAGAAGCGAATGACTTCTTTTGTAATAGGTGTTGGTGTTGAAGCACCAGCAGTCACGGCAACGGTTTTTACGCCTTGCAGCCATTCCAGCTTGAGCTCACTTAGGTCACCAATACGGTAAGCCTGTGTACCTGCAATCTCCATTGACACTTGTGCCAGACGGTTGGAGTTATTACTTTTCGGATCGCCGACAACAATGGTGAGATCAGCTTGCCCAGCTTGCTGTGAAACAGCTTCCTGACGTACCTGTGTCGCAAGACAAATTTCTTGATGGTACTCGACGTGCGGATATTTTTCCTTAATGAGCTCCATCAAATCATAGACATCCCACTGTGACATCGTCGTCTGATTGGTAATGAGCAGCTTATCTGACGTTAAATCCAGCGCCTCAATGTCGGCTTCTGTTTCAACAAGGTGCACTTTGTCAGGTGCAACTCCGACAGCTCCTTCTGGCTCAGGGTGACCTTTTTTCCCAATATAAATAATGTCATAACCATCGGCAGTTTTTTCTGAAATGAGTTCATGTGTTTTCGTTACATCTGGACAGGTCGCATCAATGGCTACAAGGCCTTTTTCTTCTGTGATTTGACGAACTTCGGGAGAAACGCCGTGGGCGGTGAAAATCACCGTTCCGCTTTCAACCTGCTTTAAAATGTCCAAGCGGTTTGGTCCGTCCAGTGTGTAGATCCCATCTTCTTCAAAGGCATCTGTTACATGTTTGTTATGCACAATCATACCTAATATATAAATTGGGCGTGGCAAGTTTTTATCCAGTGCGGCATTTTTAGCAATGACCATTGCATCCACAACGCCATAGCAATAGCCACGCGGCGATATTTTAATCACATTCATTTATTCGTCCTCCTGTAGGGAAGTGCTGCTAGAGAAGAACAATATAAAAAGCCGTAAAAAACGGCTTTTTATCATTCTCTTCCTTCCATTATAGCCAAAGTAAGCGCATATATCAAAGATTGTTATACGCGGTAATCACTTCGCCTTTCAAAGATCACTAGACATATAGTTTTGGAACAGAACTGCCAGCTCTTTTTTGCGGCTTTGCTTCAGGAGCAGGTGATGTGTGTGCCGCTGTTTTTTTGACAAGAATGTCCTCTGGTTCTTCATTTTCTTTTATTTCCTCTGCCTCATCAACTGGTGCTGTTTGTTCATGCGTCACTTCTGTTTCCTCGCCGAGCTCTTTTGGGTCTGCGTCTGTATCGTTTGCGTTCGTTTCATCATCATCTGCACTGCCAAGCTGGCTGTACAGCTTAATCATCGCAGGCAGATTTCTCACTAAAGGGCCGTATTGCTGAATCATTGGCGTGAATTGCTGCGCCATTCCGAGCACTTTTTGAACATTTCCTAACATGCTTGAGAGAGTCGCAGGATTTGTGAAGCTCTGGATTCCTTGTAATCCCGCACCACCTCCAGAGACCCCTGCTCCCCCGGCTCCAGGAAGGAATTTAGCGAGCATGCCTTTAATTCCAGCTCCGCCGCCTAGTGCACGGCTCTCGCCCCCTGAAATACCGCCCATCCCGTGTAAACCGCCGCCCTGTACAGACGGGGAGCGAGGCATCATTTGTTGAAATTGATTCCCTTGCCCTTGAAAAGGCTGTTCGATCGGAGCCTGCTGTCTCCTTTGAAAAATCCCGGGCTGTCCGCCATTTCCAAGGTGCCGGCGTGAGGGACGATGCGGCTGAAAATCGCCCATAGGCCTTTGCCCTAACATACTTGTACCTCCCTTACTGCATTCTCTTTCTCTTCATAGGTTATGCAAAGAAGCATCAATTGGTTTCCTGTAAGAAAAGCGGACATGGTTTTTTTGTTGAAAATCAGCTATAATGAGGAGATGAGCAAAAAGGCATTGCCTTAAGGAGTGAAAACATGAAAGAAACGAAATTTACGACATATGAATTAAAGCCTTTTATTATAGATGCTATTCATGAACTGGGCTTTTATGAGCCAACTGATATTCAAAAAAGAATCATCCCTGCTGTTTTAAAAGGAGAAAGCGTCATTGGTCAATCACAAACAGGAACAGGAAAAACCCATGCGTACTTATTGCCGCTTATTCATTCAATCGATCCAGGCAAAGAGCAAGTACAAGTGGTGATTACTGCACCAACACGAGAATTAGCCAATCAAATTTTCAAAGAAGCCCAAACGATCTTAAAGAATACTTCTCCAGAAGAAGAAATTAAAGCAAAGCTTTACATTGGCGGAACGGACAAGCAGAAATCCATTCAAAAGCTAAAGAACCAGCCGCATTTGGTTGTCGGCACACCTGGACGTATTGCTGATCTTATTCATGAGCAAGCGCTGAATGTATACAAAGCGACTTCTCTTGTCATTGATGAAGCGGATTTAATGCTGGATATGGGATTTTTAGAAGATGTGGACCGTATTGGTGCACAAATGCCAGAAAAGCTGCAAATGCTTGTGTTCTCAGCAACCATTCCGGAAAAACTAAAGCCTTTCCTTAAAAAATATATGGACAATCCAAAGTATGCTCATGTTGAACCAAGACGTATTACCGCTGAAAATATTCAGCATATTTTAGTCCCGTCTAAACAACGTGACAAATTAAAATTGCTGCATGAGATGGTGACAAATGTACAGCCTTATTTAGGAATCATCTTTGCCAATACAAAATCAACCGTTGATGAAATTGCTTCATTCCTTCAAGAAAAAGGAATGAAAATTGGTGTGCTTCATGGCGGACTAACGCCGCGCGAACGTAAAAAAGTCATGAAACAAATTGATGATTTGGAGTTCACCTATATTGTGGCATCTGATCTTGCAGCCCGCGGAATTGATATTAAGGGCGTCAGCCACGTGATCAACTATGAACTTCCATCTGATCTGGATTTCTATGTTCACCGTGTTGGAAGAACAGCTCGAGCTGGTTCCTCTGGAATTGCGATGACCATTTATGATCTCGCTGATGAGGATGCACTTGTTCAGATTGAGAAAATGGGTGTTGTGTTTGAGAACAAAACCATTGTTCACGGAGAATGGCGAGATGCGGATGACCGTCTGAAGCGTCAAAGACGTAAAAAAGCACCAAATGAAATTGAAGAAAAAGCGAAGCGTCTTGTGAAAAAACCGAAAGCCGTCAAACCTGGATATAAAAAGAAAATGACACGTGAGATGGATAAAATCAAAAAGCAGGAACGTAGAAAGTCAAAGCGTAACGGAAAGTAGGGGGAAACATTGTTGAAGATTGGATCACATGTATCCATGAGCGGAAAACATATGCTTCTTGCAGCGAGTCAAGAAGCTGCCTCTTATGGTTCGAATACTTTTATGATTTATACAGGTGCACCACAAAATACACGCCGTAAAAAAATTGAAGACCTTAATATTGAAGCTGGACAAGCGCATATGAAAGAGCATGGCATGACAGATATCGTCGTTCATGCACCGTATATTATCAATATTGGGAACACAGTCAATCCAGCGACATTCGAGCTTGGAGTGGACTTCCTTCGCTCAGAAATAGAGCGTACGGAAGCACTTGGCGCAAAACAAATTGTTCTCCATCCAGGTGCGCATGTCGGAGCAGGGGCAGAAGCGGGAATTCAAAAAATCATCGAAGGTTTAAACGAAGTCATTGTGAAAGGACAAGAGGTTCAAATTGCACTTGAAACAATGGCAGGCAAAGGCTCAGAGTGCGGAAGAAGCTTTGAAGAGCTTGCCCAAATTATCGACGGTGTGACACATAACGAAGCACTTTCTGTCTGCTTTGATACGTGTCACACGCATGATGCTGGTTATCCGATTGTGAGTGACTTTGACGGTGTGCTAGAAGAATTTGATCGAATCGTCGGTATTGACCGAATCAAAGTTCTTCATATTAATGACAGTAAAAACGTACAAGGCGCAAGAAAAGACCGACATGAAAATATCGGTTTTGGTGAAATTGGCTTCGATGCATTGAACTATATCGTGCATCATCCGCAGCTTCAAGATGTGCCGAAAATTCTAGAAACGCCTTATGTAGGTGAAGATAAAAAGAACAAAAAACCACCTTACAAATTCGAAATTGAGATGCTGAAAGAAAAGCAGTTTGATGAAGGCTTACGAGAAAAAATTACGGGTCAGTAAAAAAAGCATGCAATGTGATGAGGTGCCGCTAAATGCGGCCCTTTTTTGCCTAATTTGTAAATTGGTTAAACAGATCATTGACAGTCTGTGCTGTTTGTTTAGAAGTAATCGCTTCCACTTGTTTAAGAAGCCGACTGCGCTCTGCATCATTAAAAATATTGACGTTTTTCCCATTCATGAGTTTGGCGACTTCAGCAGCCTGAGTTGATGTTAAGCTAACCCCATACTGTTTCGCATACCTTAACAAATCATTTGCTGTGATCTGGTTGAGCCGTTGCAGCACAATTTTTTGAATTAAGATCAATTCCATTCCTCCCCTCTGTAACAATGTATGGTCGAAAACGGAAAATGTGCAAAAAATTTAATTTTACTCTGTGAAATGATAAAATAGTAAAGAGTATAAAATGTTCATTGAAAATTTAACAAGTGTAGAAGGGAGAACGTATGGCAAATAGTAAACAGCATAGAAAGGAATCAGTGCCTCATTTTATTATGAGAATTTTTCTGATTCTAGTAGGCGCTGCATGTGCAGCAGTCAGCATTGAATTATTTTTAGTGCCAAACAATATTATTGATGGGGGCATCATCGGCATTTCGCTTATTTTGGATTATCTCTTTACAGATAACCCATTCATTAATTTTGCGACGATTGTTGTCATTTTAAATATTCCATTTATGATATCAGGATACAAACATATTGGGAAAACCTTTCTCATTTCCACTGTGATTGGGATTGTCAGCTTAGCCGTGATTGAATCTTCACTCCATCATGTAGAGGCATTTACAAATCAGCCGATCTTAGCCACTGTATTTGGAGGACTGTTACTAGGGTTTGGCGTTGGACTCGTCATTCGGAATGGAGGCTCAATGGACGGAACAGAGATTTTAGGAATTCTTCTGACGAAAAAAATTCCTTTCTCCGTCGGTGAGTTTGTCATGATCGTCAATGTGTTCATTTTTATTTGGGCAGGCTTTGTCTTTGGACCAGAGCAGGCTATGTATTCTGTCATGACATATTATTTGGCAATGAAAACAATTGATGCTGTTATTCAAGGGCTCGATGAAACAAAAGCTGTTATTATCGTGTCAGATTATTATGATGAAATTTCAGATGCAATTCTTCACCGTCTTGGTAGGGGAACAACAAAGCTTAGAGGAAAAGGCGGCTATACAGATGAAGAAAAAGATGTCATTTACGCCGTTGTAACAAGGCTTGAAATAACAAAGCTCAAATCCATTGTCTTTGAAATAGACGGCAATGCCTTTATTACAATTATGGATACGCATGAAACTAAAGGCGGTAAGTTCAAAACAGCCATTCATTAGCTTTTATTTTACTTTTTTATTTTTCTTTTATATAATGAGACGTATGTATGGACAAAGAAAATGGCTCTTGCCATTTTCTTTTTGTTGTATAAATCGTAATCATTCTTTTTATATTGATTAAAGGTGGAAAGATTCATGGCAAAGCCAATTATTGAAATGAAAGACATTTCGTACTCGTATGGGCAGCGAAATGTCATTGATCACATTCATTTAACAGTAGAGGAAGGGAATTTTCTGGCACTCGTTGGACCGAATGGATCTGGTAAAACAACCCTATTAAAATGTTTGCTTGGGCTAATTAAACCCCAACAAGGTGAATTAAAGCTATTTGGCACCCCTGTTTCAAAATTCAGAGACTGGGATCAAATTGGATTTGTTTCACAAAAAGCGAACAGCTTTAATACAGGATTTCCTGCTTCTGTGTACGAGGTGGTCGCAAGTGGATTGACGGCGAAAATTGGTTTATTCAAGCGAATGAGTAAGCAGGATAAATGGCAGGTTGAAGAGGCTATTCGTTCAGTTGGTATACAAGATCTAAAGCACCAAAACATTGGTGAGCTGTCTGGTGGCCAGCAGCAGCGTGCATTTATCGCCCGTGCGCTCGTCAGCCAGCCGAAGCTGCTCATTTTAGATGAACCGACTGTTGGAGTGGATCAACGAACAGTAGAAGGCTTTTATCAGCTGTTAGAAACATTGAACAAAGAAAAAGGAATGTCTTTAATTCTCGTCACACATGACGTTGGAACCGTCTCTGATAAAGTCACCCATGTGGCTTGCTTAAATCAGACCCTTCATTTCCATGGAGATGCGGAAACGTTTGATTCAATGGATGATCAGGCGTTATCTCAATTTTACGGACATGACATTCAAGTGATTCACCACGACCATCACCATCATGGGGGACATGAATAATGCTATTTCCATTTTTTCATTATGAATTTTTACAAAATGCGTTTATCGCAGGAATGCTGATTGGTTTTATTGCGCCCTTACTTGGTGTATTTATTGTCGTGAGAAGGCTTTCGCTTATTGCAGATGCCCTTAGTCACGTGTCACTGGCAGGGATTGCAGCGAGCCTGTTCTTAGATAAGAAATTTGGACTTCTGACAGGGGTTAGCCCGCTGTACTTAGGGATGGCTTTTTCTGTTGCCGGTTCATTGTTTATTGAACGCCTGCGCTCTGTATATAAGCATTATCAGGAGCTTGCGATTCCAATTATTTTATCAGGTGGTATTGGGATTTCTGTCATTTTCATTTCACTTGCTAATGGCTTTAATACAGATTTGTTTAGTTATTTGTTTGGTAGTGTCAGTGCGGTTTCGAGACTGGATCTTTGGATTATTGTTGGGATCTCACTCGTTGTTGTGTTAGTTGTTGTACTTTTATATAAAGAATTGTTTTTGCTTTCTTTTGATGAAGAGCATGCAAAGGCTTCTGGTATTTCAGCAAAATGGATTCATTTTATTTTTATCTTAGTCGTCGCACTTGTCATTGCGGCATCGATGCGTATCGTAGGTACACTGCTTGTGTCCGCGCTCATGACGCTGCCTGTTGCGGCAAGTATTCGGATTGCCAAAGGGTTTAAACAGGCGATTTTCCTTTCTATCTTGTTCGGTGAATTGTCTGTCATGGTCGGATTGATCTTAAGCTATTATCTTGATTTAGCGCCGGGCGGAACCATTGTGATGCTGTCCATTTTGATTTTAATCGGATGTATTAGTATTGGAAAATTCAGAAGGGGGAATCATCATGAACGTACAAGAAGCGCTTGATTTATTAAAGGAAAAAGGCTACAAATATACAAGCAAACGTGAAGATATGCTTCATTTGTTTTCTGATTCTGACAAATACTTAACAGCTAAAAATGTGTTAACGTCATTAAGTGAAGACTACCCGGGTCTTAGCTTCGATACGATTTATCGGAACCTGTCCTTATATGAAGACCTTGGGATATTAGAGACAACGGAATTGTCAGGGGAGAAACTATTTCGTTTTAAATGTTCATTTTCCCACCACCATCACCACTTTATTTGTCTTGCATGCGGTAAAACAAAGGAGATCGATGCGTGTCCTATGGACAAGCTTGAAGCCGATCTAGAGGATTATCATATTAGCGGACATAAATTTGAAATATACGGAACGTGTCCTTCCTGCGAACCGAAGGAAGTTCACTCGTAAAAAGCCAGCCGCGAAGCTGGCTTTTTTGTTTTGTCTTTTTGAAAACGTTTTACAAAGGACAGCTGGTTCATTAGAATGGGATCAGGCAGGTTCAAGCAATCTTGAGTCTTTTGGAATATAGGGAGGGGTCAAAAGTGGCATATTATATCGTGTTCGATGTAGGCGGAACGAGAACAAAACATGGATTAATGGATGAGGATGGGGAGCTGATCACTGGCGGTGACTATGAAACGAATTGCCGGCAGCTTGAACCGTTTTTAGAGGCAATGGAGGACGTGGTTAAGCAATATCAAAAGACTCGAGATGTCAGCGGAATCGCCATCAGTCTTCCGGGGTTTGTGGACAGTCAAACGGGTTTTACGGAATTTGCAGGAGCAATCATTGCCTTAAATGGTCAAAATATAAAAACGCTTTTAGAACAAAAAACATCTCTTCGTGTCGAAGTGGAAAATGATGCGAACTGCGCAGCCCTGGCAGAAAAATATAGTGGTCATGCGAAAGATTGTGACAGCTTTATTTGTATGACGATCGGCACAGGTGTTGGCGGCGGTATTTTTGCTGGCGGCCAGCTTGTTCGCGGGGTCTCCTTTCGCGGTGGTGAATTTGGCATGATGCTGACAGAAACAGAAAACGGCCAGTTTACGACACTCAACAGCAGTGCTTCAACGGCTGGATTAATTCGAAGCTATAAAGAAAAGCAAGGAATTTCGCAAAGTAAACAAATAGACGGTCAAGCGATATTTGATAAGATAAAGCACGATCCGTCTATTGAGAAGCTGGTGGATCAGTGGTACAAACGAATAGCCATTGGTATTTACAATGTAGCAACTGTCCTCAATCCAGAGAAAATTCTCATTGGCGGCGGGGTGAGTGCAAGGCCGGATTTGATTTCAAGCATTGAGAAACATTTACATACACTGCATGCCTGGAAGAACATTCAGGTGAAGCTGGAAACATGCTACTATTTGAATCAGGCTGGCATGAAGGGGGCACTGTACCATTTTTTAATGAAAGAAGGACATCTTGATTCACTACATTAATAAGCAGTTTGCAGACGCTGTTCGTATTGTTTAATCCATTGAGACGCTTCTTGCCAGTTATTGACGCGAATGATTCTATCGTCAATTGGCATTTGATTATAAGGTGAGTTAAAAAGAATGACCGGAATGTCAGCCTCTTTTGCAATCAATGTGGCATTGCCATGATGATCCTCGAAAAACACATCAATCTTGTGCTTTTGAACAGCTTCCAGCTTATGATGACCGCCAACCAGCTCAATGTCATCATAGTGCACGTGATTTTCTTGAAACCACGTGTAGGTGACATCTGTGTGATGCTGCCTTCTTGCTGTGATATAAATCAGTTTGTGGTGATGTTTCATTTGATCGAGGATCTCTTTTGCACCCTCAGCAGGCTTTGCCTGTTTATAAATAAGAGGCTCATGCTGATCCATCCAGCCCCAAAATTCTTCATTTGAAATCTTTAAAAGCTTCGTCAAATCATATTCTGTCATATCATCTAGTGTAATGGCACATTGAAACGACTCATTTAAGTAGGGAACAAAGGTGTCCTGCGCCGTCACTGTGCCATCAATATCAATTCCTAAACGTAACATGCCCACACTCCTCATATTTATACTCTTTAAGTGTAACATAATCAATTCACAATTCCAGCAAGTTTTAGCAAACATGAAACAGACATTTTTGCTCATACTAAAAAAGCTCCTTTCTATTAACCACAAGGGGGAATTGATCATGGAAAGAGACGAGGATTTCAGAAGAAATGATCGTGAAATCGACACACACTTTAGTAATGATGATGGCTATTTAGAGGAAACAGCTGCTGAAATTGCAGAGCCATATCAGGCATCAAGAGAACGAGAAGACAGACGAGAACGTGACCATGTAGGTGACGATTCAGGCAGTAAGGGGATAGGCTATACAGCACTCGCGATTGCGATTATCTCATTATTTGTCTTGCCGGTGCTATTAGGGGTAGCGGCAATCGTCGTTGGTTATATTGCAAGAAGAAAAGGAGCACATGCGCTTGGCGCGTGGTCAATCGGGATCGGAATTGTTTCCGTCATCCTTGGCATATTTATCACCCCGTTCTTTTAACAAGAACAGAAAAACGCCTGACAGTGACGTCAGGCGTTTTTGCTATGCTTTTCTTTTTCAGCTTCCATTTTCGCATAGTGTTCTTCAGCGATTTTATCGATTTCTTTTTTCAGCTCTTCGACCATTGTTTCTTCTGGTACTTTACGCACAATTTCACCTTTACGGAACAATAGGCCTTCGCCTCTAGCGCCTGCGATTCCGATGTCAGCCTCACGCGCTTCACCTGGACCGTTTACAGCGCAGCCGAGAACAGCTACTTTAATCGGTGCTTTAATTGTAGAAATATATTCTTCGACTTCATTTGCAATGCTAATGAGATCAATTTCAATTCGTCCACAAGTTGGGCAAGAGATCAGTGTTGCTGCATTTGCTGCAAGACCAAATGATTTCAACAATTCACGTGCTACTTTTACTTCTTCGACTGGGTCAGCACTTAATGAGATGCGGAGTGTGTTACCAATCCCCATATTCAAGATAGCGCCAAGTCCAGCTGCACTTTTTACTGTACCTGCAAATAACGTACCTGATTCTGTAATCCCAAGGTGAAGAGGATAATCAAAGGCTTTTGCCGCTTTTTCGTACGCCTCAATCGCAAGGTTTACATCAGATGCTTTCATACTGACGATAATGTCATGAAAGTCTAGGTCTTCTAGAATTTTAATGTGATGCAGTGCACTTTCGACCATGCCATCTGCTGTTGGGTAGCCGTATTTATCAAGAATCTTTTTCTCTAATGAGCCGGCGTTTACACCAATACGAATCGGAATACCTTTTTCTTTTGCTGCTTTCACAACAGCTTCGACTTTTTCTCGTCTTCCGATGTTTCCTGGATTGATGCGGATTTTGTCTGCACCTGCTTCAATGGCTTTTAGTGCAAGCTTGTAGTCAAAATGTATATCAACAACAAGCGGGATGTTGATTTGTTTTTTAATGTCCGCAATCGCATTTGCTGCACGCTCATCAGGGCATGCGACACGCACGATTTGACAGCCTGCTTCTTCTAAACGTTTAATTTCAGCTACTGTCGCTTCGACATCATGTGTTTTGGTTGTTGTCATACTTTGAATGACAACCTCATTATTTCCACCTATAGTTAAAGGTCCCACTTTGACGGGACGCGTTTTAGTACGATGTGTGACTTCACTCACTTGTCAATCGCTCCTTAGTGTACACGCAATCATTTGCCATGTACGTCGTGTTTTACAGTTCATATTGTACCAGTCTCTTTGTATGAATGACAAGGAATTAACGTTTTATCTCTTATAGACCGGAAACTTATATGTCCTGCCTGCCCGAATGTCGTTCGCTTTGACGCCTTTATTCAGCTCCTCGAAATCTTCAATGACTTCATCAAGTGGCTTACTTGTATGTACAATGGATACGACGGTTTCACCTTGTTTGACAGTGACCGTCTTATACGCTTTTTTCTCAGTTGTTTGAAAGGCACTTGCAGGAACAGCAGGCTCTTCTTGAACAGGAATGGTTCCATTTTTTAAATCAAAAAAGATAATAAAGAGCACAAACAAACTGATTAGTAAAAAAACAATTCGCCGCATTTCACTCACCGCTTTTAAGAGTTTACTTCAGTGTATGCATGTCCTGAAATGATAGAACCAAAAAGGGCAGGAAAGCTAGAATCTGTGGTTCTAGTTTGTTCTAGCAAGCCTTGTAATGGATTGAAAAACCCCATTTTATCTTCTTTTCAGCGTGATAGAAAGCCCTTGAAGTCTGGAAGGACGAGTACAGGAGCGAATTTGACATTCGTGAGCACCGGCACGCAAGAATGACACCGAATGCGAGGGTTTGTCTTCACGCTATCACCAAAACCTTATGACAGAGGCTATTCGTTTAATCATCGATTATGCCTTTTATGAACTGCACCTCCATCGTATTGAGGTTGGAGTAAAGCCGGATAACATTGGTTCCATTCGTGTGCTTGAAAAGACAGGTTTTGAAAATGAGGGACTCAATCGTAAAAAAGTAAAGATTAATGGAGTGTGGGAGGATCACTATTTATTTGCGATCATCCATCCAGATGAATCATAGAGCACGAACATACATAAAAAGCTCCTCCAAGTCGGGGGAGCTTTCAGCGTGAAGACAAACCCTTGCATTTGCCATACATTCACTCTGTTCCAGTGCTCGTCCTTCTTACTGAAGCCACTTTGACAAGGGATTTATTTTTTAGCGGGTATTTCTTTGACGACAAGATATAAGAAGATGAAGTTAATGACCCAATTTAATAAAAATGAGTTTGCAACAGGCGTGTTTAACGCACTCATAATGGCGAAAAAGACCGTCGTTAACGTGAGTGAATAGGCTGAGAGCTTCCACAGCATTTGGAAGGAAAGCTCTTTTTGCTGCATCCGTTTAATAAATGTACCAAGCATCGCAAGGAATGTCGCGCTGATGAACATGAGAGCCGCAGTTGATAGATACAGCAGCACACAAATGACGGGGATAATGATCGCTTGGTTCTGGTTTATGACGCGAGCGAGTTCATCTTTTGTGAGCGTCCCGCCAAGGAGCTGGTATGGGATATCTGTCATTTGTCCATCAATGGCAATCACTGCTTTTTCTTTTAATAAAGCAATAGCCGTTTGTTTTGTTTCAAGCTCACTTGTTTTTATTTTTTCAGCAGGGTCAAAGATGATCGTGATGCCGTTTTCTTCTTTCTCTATCGGTGCACTTTGATCAGCTTGAAGCTTTCCTTTTTCAATTGAAAAGTCGGGTAAATCCTTTTTGATCACATGCTGAAATCCTGACATCGCATTCGAAATATCCTGACTCATATGATAACTCTGAGGAACAGCTGCGATGATCGAAAGGATAAAAATGAACAAAATCGCTTTTCCAATCCCTGTAAACCGTGCTCTAGCAACATCTTTTGGTGAGTAAATTCCTTTTAATAATAGACTAAATACGTTCAACCGATTCACTTCCTACATTCTTTTCTATTTCTCACATTGTATCAATGTCTATCCATCAAGTACAAGTACGGCCTTCATAGCTGGTTAAGATACAAGGAATGAGGCATAATGTATACAGCATATAAAAAGGAGGCGGCAGTGACTTTGGACGTGCTGTATTGGATTTTGATTGGCTGTGCATTTATCATTGCGTTTGTTGGACTTGTCTATCCAATTATTCCCAGTGTTGTTTTTATGGTTCTTGGGTTTATTCTATATGGTTTCTTTTTCACCTTCGAGCCGCTTACGCTGACGTTTTGGCTCATTCAAGCCATGTTTACAGCCGTATTATTTGCGGCAGATTATGTCTCAAACCTCATTGGAGTGAAGCGTTTTGGCGGCAGCCGGGCAGCCATTTGGGGAAGCACCATTGGGTTATTAGTCGGTCCTTTTGTCATTCCCATTGCAGGAATTATCATTGGTCCATTTATCGGCAGTGTCATTGCAGAGCTTCTCGTTCATCAAAAAGATATGAAGACAAGTGTGAAAGTAGGGTTAGGCTCATTAATTGGGTTTGTATCGGGTGTATTTGCCAAAGGATTGATTCAAGCACTGATGCTTGGAATCTTTTTATTTTATGTGCTTCGCTAAATCGAGAAATGGTGTTTAAAACTTTTTCTAAAGGGCTAAATACACAATAAACACTGAAATGTTTCAGATCATGAGCAATAACGTTGAAACAAGCCGTTTCTTTTGATACTCTTTGAGTAGGGTGAAATGCTTCCTTACTAACTAAGGAAGCATTTCAGTACATACATTTCTAAGGAGGAATTTAACCATGGCTTTTAAACTTCCAGAATTACCATATGCTTACGATGCATTAGAACCACATATCGACAAGGAAACAATGACGATTCACCACACAAAACACCATAACACTTACGTAACAAACTTAAACAAAGCAATCGAAGGTGTATCAGCTCTTGAAGATCAATCAATCGAAGAGCTAGTGGCTAACCTAAACTCTGTGCCTGAAAACATTCGTACAGCTGTACGTAACAATGGCGGAGGACATGCTAACCACTCATTATTCTGGACGCTCCTTTCACCAAACGGTGGCGGCGCACCAACTGGTGAACTTGCAGATGCAATCGAAAAAGAATTAGGTGGGTTTGAAAAATTCAAATCTGATTTCGCTGCAGCAGCTGCAGGACGCTTTGGTTCTGGTTGGGCATGGCTTGTTGTGAACAATGGCAAACTTGAAATCACAAGCACTCCAAACCAAGATTCTCCTTTAACTGAAGGAAAAACACCAATTCTAGGACTAGACGTTTGGGAGCATGCTTACTACCTAAACTACCAAAACCGTCGTCCTGATTACATTTCTGCTTTCTGGAATGTTGTGAACTGGGATGAAGTAGCTCGCCTTTACAGCGAAGCTAAATAAATCATTTGATTCGAAAAGACCTGCTCTGAAAAGAAGCGGGTCTTTTTATATTTTCCCTCCTTTTTTTACATATCTGCCTTTTGATGAGACAGACTATTGTGTAGAAAAGGAGAATGAAATGTATGAGCAGATTAAAGAAAATGTTCGGGGACATGGATGTCACAAGAGATTTATTGCTCCTCCTCACGATTGGTGGATTATACGCACTTGCCATTGCGCTTTCGAATACGTTTGTGAACGTGTATTTATGGAAACAGTCTGGGAAATTCACAGATCTTGCGATTTATAACCTGGCGATTGTTGTGCTGCAGCCCATTACCTTTTTATTCGCTGGTCGGCTCGCTAAAAAAATAGATCGGGCGTTTGTTCTTCGTTTTGGTGTGATCTTCTTAGCCGCTTTTTACTTAATTGTTTTAATAGCAGGAGAACAAGCGGCCGCGCGGCTTGTTTTATTAGGAAGTGTCCTTGGGATCGGCTATGGTTTTTACTGGCTTGCTTTTAACGTGCTCACTTTTGAAATCACAGAGCCTGAGACAAGAGATTTCTTTAATGGATTTCTAGGGGTGCTCACATCTACAGCTGGCATGATCGGTCCACTGATTGCGGGTATTGTCATTTCTCAATTAACGAATGATACGGGCTATACAGTGATTTTTACTTTATCGCTTATTTTGTTTTCATTAGCGGTTGTGATGAGTTTTTTCCTTAAGAGAAGGCAGTCAAAAGGGAAATTTATGATCAAGCAAATTTGGAAAGAACGGCATGCGGACGAGAATTGGCGTAAGATTACAACGGCTCACTTTTTTCAAGGGCTTCGTGAAGGTGTGTTTGTCTTTTTAATTAGTGTCTTTGTGTTTATTGCGACAAACAGTGAGCTTGCTCTAGGGACATTTGGTTTAGTAAATTCAGGTGTTGCCTTTTTTGCTTATTTCTTCGCTTCACGTTTGATTAAGGAAAAATGGCGGAAGAAAGCCATTATGCTTGGCGGGCTTATTTTATACGGTGCTTTATTTCTGATTATTTTTCACTTGTCCTATGTATCGCTGCTCATGTATGCAGTGGCCATAGCGATAGGGTATCCGCTCCTTCTTGTTCCTTATGTATCCTTAACATATGATGTGATCGGTCATGCTAGGTATGCAAGAAAAGCCCGAATTGAATATATTGTGGTCAGAGAGCTATTTTTAAATGCCGGCCGTATTTGTTCCATTGTCTTATTTCTTTTGTCTGTCACCCTACTAGGTGATGAGCTCGGCATCCCTGCTTCACTTGTTGTGCTTGGAGCGGGGCACACACTCATTTATTATTTTGTGAAAGATATTCATTTAAAAGAAAAAACAGCGGATATGAAAGAGACTGACGGTCAAAAGCCAGTATCTCACACGAACCTTATTAAGGGAGAAAGGTAAAATTTCTTACCAATGGAACATCAAATTTCTAGATAAATCATAGAAAAACCGCTAAAATGATGATGGCACCTTTTATACACAAAAAGGGGTGCCATTTCTTTCTTGATAGAAAAGGTGATGTGATGAGAAACAAGAAAAACAAAAAAGACGCGAAGGAAGGGCGCAAAACACTTCCAATACGGCTGAATTTATTATTTTTAGCTGCGTTCATTATTTTTACTGGTGTTGTGGTTAGACTTGGGTTTGTGCAGATTGTCAATGGAGAGGATTATAAAAAGCAGGCAGAAAAACAAGAGGATGTGAATGTCAGCTCATCTGCTCCGCGCGGAAAAATTTATGATCGAAACTATAACACGATTGTCAGCAATAAAGCGCTAAATGCCATTACATATACGAGAACCTCGACGACTTCACAAGAAGAGCGGCTCAAAGTGGCAACAAAATTAGCGGATATGATTCATGTGAGTACGAAAAAAATCACAGACCGTGACAAAAAAGATTTCTGGATCTTAACACATCCGAATGAAGCAAAAAAGCTTGTTCAAAAGGAATCAGAATTAAAGGGTGACGATAAGGTTTCTGATGATAAACTATATGATCTTCAACTGAAACGCATCACAGACAAGGAATTAAATCAACTGACGAAAAAAGATTTGCAAGTGCTAGCGATTAAAAGGCAGATGGATGCAGGCTATGCACTCACGCCTCAATTCATTAAAAATGAAGATGTGAAGCCAAGCGAAATTGCTTACGTCTCTGAGCATTTGGACGAGCTGCCAGGCGTTGATGTCACCACAGACTGGTCGCGCAGCTATCCTTATAAAGGACTGCTCCGCAGTATGCTCGGCAGTGTGTCCTCAAGTGATGAAGGTCTTCCGCAGTCACTCCTTGAACATTATCTATCACTCGGCTACAGCCGAAATGACCGTGTAGGAAAAAGCTATCTTGAATATCAATATGAAGATGTCTTGCAGGGCCAAAAGGAAAAAGAACAGAGTACAACCGATAAAGAGGGCAATGTCACAAGCTCTAAAGTCTTAACAGAAGGAAAGAGCGGGAAAGACCTTGTGCTCACAATTGATATTCAGCTGCAAAAAGCGGTTGAAAAAATCATTGAAAAGAACTTGAGAAGTGCGAAGCAAAGAGGTGGAACAGAGCTTCTTGACCGTGCGTTTGTTGTGATGATGGACCCGAGAAATGGAGAGGTTCTCTCGGTTGCGGGTAAACAGATTACAAACAAAAACGGAAAATACAAATTCGGTGACTACGCACTAGGAACCATGACATCATCGTATGCGATGGGATCAGCAGTGAAAGGGGCAACTGTACTGACAGGATATAAAACAGGCGCGCTTCATATTGGAAGCACCCAGTATGATGAACCGCTCTATATCGCTCAGTCACCTCCAAAGAAATCCTATCAAAATATGGGACTCATTAATGATTTAACGGCACTAGAGCGTTCTTCTAACGTGTATATGTTCAAAACAGCGATTGCCATTGGGAAAGGGGAATATCGTAAGAATCAGCCGCTCCCAATTGATACGAAAGCATTTGATACGTTCCGCTACAATTTCAGTAAATTTGGTCTTGGGGTTGAAACGGGCATCAATCTGCCAAACGAAGCAACTGGCTACCGAGGAACGTCTACACAATCTGGTCTCTTACTTGACTATGCGATTGGACAATATGACACGTTTACACCGCTGCAAATGGCGCAGTACGTCTCAACGATCGCAAACGGCGGTTATCGTTTACGTCCGCAGCTAGTAAAAGAAGTCAGAGAGCCCGATCCGCAGCGCGGAATTGGAGCCGTGACGGAATCCGTTAAGCCGGATGTATTGAATAAGCTTGATATGACAAGTGATGAGATCAAGCGTGTACAGCAAGGCTTCAAGCTTGTGATGCAAAATCCAAGAGGGACAGCCTATTCAAACTTTGGCAACAAAAAGTACAATCCAGCTGGCAAAACAGGGACCGCTCAATCATTCTATGACGGCCCAATTAAAAGCAAACGCGGCACACCGACATATAACACAACACTTGTTGCGTATGCGCCTGCTGATAATCCAGAAGTGGCCATTTCAGTCGTCGTACCGTGGGTGTACCAAGACTACAACCAGCGTTATCCGATTACGAATGATATTGGTGAACAAGTATTAGACAAATACTTTGAACTGCAATCAAAACAGGAAAGCAATGATACACAAGCGAAAAACAAAAATAAAATTGAAAATGAAGCAGATACAAATGACTAGACCTTTACTAGGTAAAAACGCTCACTTTTTGTGGGCGTTTTTTTATGGTTTCTTCAAACTTTTCGATATAAATTGACAAAAACCACAAAAAACTTCGCAATATCTCTACAAAACTTCGACATTTACAAAACCTTAACATTCCATTTAAACGAAATTAATAAAGAACCTTTAATGTATTACTCGTAGGACAAATTATTCAGGGGGTATTCTTGAAATGAAAAAGAACAAATTATGGCTGCTTACTTTCCTTACTATCGCATTGTTAGCATTCGTCACAGCATGCGGAAACAGCAGCTCAAGCGGAGATTCAAAAGACAGTAAAGGAAATGCTTCAAACAAAGATGAGGCATCAGGTTCCATTACCATCTCAGGATCATCTGCGATGCAGCCTTTAGTTCTTGCGGCAGCAGAAAAATTCATGGATAAACATCCAAAAGCCGATATTCAAGTACAAGCCGGCGGTTCTGGAACAGGACTTTCTCAAGTATCAGAAGGATCTGTACAAATTGGTAACTCAGATGTATTCGCAGAAGAGAAAGACGGAATCGACGCAAAAGCTTTAAAAGACCACAAAGTGGCAGTTGTTGGAATGGCAGCAGCTGTAAACCCTGAAGTTGGTGTCAAAGACATCACAAAGGACGAATTGAAAAAAATCTTCACTGGTAAAATCAAAAACTGGAAAGAGCTTGGCGGGAAAGACCAAAAAATCACTCTTGTAAACAGACCTGACTCTTCAGGAACTCGTGCAACATTTGTGAAATATGCTCTTGATGGCGCAACACCTGCAGAAGGAATCACAGAAGATTCTTCAAACACAGTGAAAAAACTGATTGCAGAAACACCAGGTGCGATTGGATACCTAGCATTCTCTTATTTAACAGATGACAAAATTACACCGCTTAGCATTGATGGTGTGAAACCAGAAGAAAGCAATGTAGAAAGCGGTAAATATACAATTTGGGCATACGAGCACTCTTATACAAAAGGTGAGCCGGAAGGTCTAGCAACACAATTTTTAGATTACCTCATGAGTGACGAAGTACAAAAAGAAATCGTAAAAGACCAAGGTTACATCTCAGTCTCTAATATGAAAGTAGAAAGAGACGCAACAGGCAAACAAACAGATAAGTAAGAGGTCTTGAATTGCTGATGAAGGAAAAGTGGAGCTTTTCACTTTTCCTTTTATGACATTCATAGGAGTGTAGAAAAAGATGAAGCAGATAGAACAGACAGAAGCGAGCGATCGACTGATCAGCTCGAAGAAAAATAGGCAAATGGATGAAGTAAGGGGAAGTATTTTGGTGAGATTTTGCGCATTCTTAATGATTGCTGTATCCATCGCCATCACGATCTTCCTTGGCATTAAGGGTTTACAATCTTTCATCGTAAATGGTGTAAGCCCAATTGAGTTCTTAACCAGTATCAATTGGAACCCAACAGCAGAAAACCCGCAATACGGCGCATTTCCATTTATCTTTGGATCAATCGCCGTCACGCTCCTATCGGCACTCATTGCAGCGCCGCTAGGCATCGCAGGCGCAATCTTTATGACAGAAATTGCACCTGCTTGGGGACGGAAAATTCTCCAGCCAGTCATTGAATTGCTTGTAGGGATTCCATCCGTTGTTTACGGATTCATAGGTCTTACAGTATTGGTGCCGTTTATTGGACATTTCAAGTCAAGCGGCTCAGGGCATAGTGTGTTAGCAGGAACGATTGTCCTGTCTATTATGATTCTGCCAACCGTTACATCCATTGCAACTGATGCAATGGCTTCACTTCCAAAAAGTTTACGTGAGGGATCGTATGCATTAGGCGCAACAAGATGGCAAACGATCAGACGTGTGCTTGTACCAGCAGCTCTTCCGACATTAATGACAGCGGTCGTGCTTGGAATGGCAAGAGCATTTGGAGAAGCCCTTGCCGTTCAGATGGTCATTGGAAACACGCGTAATCTACCAGAGAGCATTATGGACACAGCTGGTACATTAACAACCATTATTACGTTAAACATGGGTCACACAACGTATGGAAGTGTTGAAAACAATACACTTTGGTCAATGGGACTTGTCCTTCTAGTTGTATCATTTATGTTCATACTCATTATTAGATACTTGTCGTCTAGGAGGAAGATTTAATGAATAGCAAAATGACCGATCGTTTTGCCACATTTGTTTTTGGATTATGTGCCGCCGTTATTACGGCGATTCTTGTTGGTTTGTTTTCTTATATCATTTTCAACGGTGCAAAAGAATTAAATTTTGACTTTTTGACAACTCGCTCAAGTGCGATTGGCTCTGGCGGCGGCATCAGGGATCAGCTGTTTAACTCGTTTTACATTCTCTTTATTACGATGCTGATCACAGTGCCCCTTGGCGTCGGCGGCGGAGTGTACATGGCAGAGTATGCGCCTCAAAACAAAGTCACAGATTTTATTCGTACATGTATTGAAGTGCTGTCTTCACTTCCGTCTATCGTCATTGGCATGTTTGGTTTACTCATGTTTGTGAATTTAACAGGCTGGGGCTATACGATCATTGGGGGAGCTCTTGCACTCACTGTGTTTAACCTGCCAGTGATGGTCAGGGTGACAGAAGACGCGCTGCGTTCTGTACCGAAGGATCAAAAGGAAGCATCACTTGCGCTCGGTGTAACGAAGTGGCATACGGTGAAGACAGTCCTTATTCCAGGTGCGATTCCTTCTATTATTACCGGTGCGATTTTAGCATCAGGAAGAGTCTTCGGGGAGGCGGCTGCTCTTCTTTTCACAGCAGGTCTCTCAACACCGCGTCTTGATTTTACAAACTGGAGTCCATTTTCTGATACGTCACCGCTGAATGTTTTTAGACCGGCAGAAACATTAGCCGTTCATATATGGAGCGTCAATACACAAGGAATCATTCCAGATGCAGAGGCCATTGCAAATGGTGCATCAGCCGTACTTGTGCTTTCAGTCTTATTGTTCAACTTAGCTGCTAGATGGCTTGGTTCATTTATTCATAAGAAGCTTACGTCAAAATAATGTGAAAGAGGTGTGAAGGGGATATGGTTCAAATGCTAGCAGAAAAAAAAGAGATTGCAGCGAAAAAGGCTCCACTTCAAGCGGAAGAGATTTTACAGGTGCAGGATTTAAGCATTTATTATGGTGAAAAAAGAGCGGTTAATCACATTTCATTCGAGATTGAGAAGAATGCGATTACCGCTTTCTGATACGTCACCGCTGAATGTTTTTAGACCGGCAGAAACATTAGCCGTTCATATATGGAGCGTCAATACACAAGGAATCATTCCAGATGCAGAGGCCATTGCAAATGGTGCATCAGCCGTACTTGTGCTTTCAGTCTTATTGTTCAACTTAGCTGCTAGATGGCTTGGTTCATTTATTCATAAGAAGCTTACGTCAAAATAATGTGAAAGAGGTGTGAAGGGGATATGGTTCAAATGCTAGCAGAAAAAAAAGAGATTGCAGCGAAAAAGGCTCCACTTCAAGCGGAAGAGATTTTACAGGTGCAGGATTTAAGCATTTATTATGGTGAAAAAAGAGCGGTTAATCACATTTCATTCGAGATTGAGAAGAATGCGATTACCGCATTAATCGGTCCATCCGGCTGCGGGAAATCAACCTTTTTACGCAGCATTAACCGAATGAACGACCTGATTCCAGGCGCGAGAAGTGAAGGGGCGATCATGTACGAAGGGTTAAATATTTTGGATGACCGCATTAATGTGGTGAATTTAAGAAGAGAAATCGGCATGGTATTCCAAAAACCAAATCCATTTCCTAAATCGATCTACAACAACATTACCCATGCGTTAAAGTATGCGGGTGAAAAAAGAAAATCAGTGCTTGATGATGCGGTAGAGGAAAGCTTAACAAAGGCGGCGCTATGGGATGAGGTCAAAGACCGTCTGCACCGCTCTGCATTGTCATTATCAGGAGGTCAGCAGCAGCGCCTTTGTATTGCACGTACACTTGCGATGAAGCCTAGCGTGCTTTTATTAGATGAACCTGCTTCCGCTCTAGACCCGATCTCAAATGCAAAAATTGAAGAGCTGTTAACAGAATTAAAACATGATTATTCAATCGTCATTGTTACACACAACATGCAGCAGGCGTTACGTGTATCTGATCGTACGGCCTTTTTCCTGAACGGTGATCTAGTGGAATATGATGCCACTGAACGTATCTTTACACGTCCTGCGCAGCAAAAAACAGAAGACTATATCAATGGTCGATTTGGATAAGGCGGGTGGATTTTGATGAATGCAGTAGCAACTAAAGCAGCAGCAAAAGAAGTGTTTCGTGTGAATGATATGAACCTTTGGTATGGCCAGCATCACGCACTGAAACATATTGACTTAGCCATTAGAGAGCATGAAGTCACAGCGATTATCGGCCCATCAGGCTGCGGGAAGTCAACGTTTATTAAAACTTTAAATCTCATGGTCAAAACAGTGCCAGGTGTGAAAATCACAGGGGATATGATGTATAACGGCGACAACATCTTAAAAGGACGTGTCGATTTAGTAGAACTGCGTAAAAATGTCGGGATGGTGTTTCAAAAAGGAAATCCATTCCCTCAGTCTATCTTTGATAATGTCGTATATGGCCCAAGAATTCATGGAGTGAAGAGCAAGCAGCAATTGAAAGAAATTGCTGAAAAAGCGCTTCGGGATGTCGCACTTTGGGATGAAGTGAAAGATCGATTAAGCGCGCCTGCATTAGGTCTTTCCGGCGGTCAGCAGCAGCGTCTTTGTATCGCAAGAGCGATTGCCACAAGCCCAGACATCCTATTAATGGATGAACCCACATCAGCGCTTGATCCTGTTTCAACATTAAAGATCGAAGAATTGATTATGAAACTGAAGGAGAAATACACGATTGCCATTGTGACGCACAATATGCAGCAAGCGGCAAGGGTATCTGATCGAACAGCCTTTTTCTTGATGGGCGAGCTTGTTGAGGTCAATGATACAAATGTGATGTTCTCAGAGCCAAACGATCAAAGAACAAATGATTATATATCTGGACGATTTGGATAATAAACATCCCCTGGCGGCGCTGACCTCCAGGGGATGTTTGATGTTATTTTGTTAAGGCTTTGACGATTTGTTTGAATGTCATACCTGTTTTTAAATTGAATTTGCCGGCACGAATTTCTTTATGGTAACCTGCGTCAATCACGTAATCATTAAAATCTTTAGACGAGTTAATGATTCCGTCTTTTTCAAGCATGTCTGAAACATCACTTGTGCTCATACCGTTTTTAATCACGAATTTAACCGATTTGCCTTTTGGCTTGTCCGTTGTTTGGTGATCGCTCTTAGAATCGCCGTCTTCGTTCGCTTTCAGCGCTTTTTCTTTATAATCAAGAAGCTGCTGATACGTTTCGCGGCTGACGGATACTTCTTTCTTAGAGTCTAAGTAATTTTTCACGTCAGTGTCTGTCACTTTCGCTGCGAGGGTTTCTTTTGTCGTAGAATCAGCTGCTGCTTCATCTTTTCCTGTGAGGAAAAACACGATGGCCAGAACACCAGTTGCAAGAATCATACCTGCTGCGAACGTTTGGATGCTTTTTTTCGTCATACAAGCACCCTCTCGTTGTCTTTAATGATCATGTTGACATCTTCTACAGACACATGCTCAGCGCGTGCAATCGCCTCAGGAGACATGCCATTTTGATGCTTTGAAATGATTTGTCTTGCGATAGATGGATCAATTTCTGAATGCTTGCGGACAACGATGTTTGTTTCAAGCAATTCTTCTTCAAGGACTTTCATTTTCTTTTTCAGTTTATAGATTTCTTGCATTGCAGATAGTTGAAGTGTTTCAAGTTCCTGCTCTACTTCTTTAATCGGTTCTCTTTGAAAATATGAGAATGCGACCAGTACAATACTGACAACAAGCAATCCGATAATTGCAATTTCCATGTTTCATCACCTTTTATTCATATTTTAATGCCGAAAGCCAAAAAAGGCTTTCATGATTGTTTCAGACAGTTTTCGACCCTTCTTTTTTATACCACAAAAAAGCTAGTTTCAAAAGGAATTGCTGAAGAAAATCACCTTTTTTTCATCTTTTTTCTTTTTATATGTAAAACGAGTATGAAAACCTTGCCCGCTGTCAAAATAAAAGAAGACTGATCGGATCAAAAAAAGCTGTGGATGGAAGAGGGATTCTCATCTATACAGTACGACAAAGAATGAGGTTTTATAGGGGAGAAGTCGATTTTTCATCACATGACAATGCAATGTGGATCAGGATGCGGGTGGAATGCACTGAAAAATGAAATTGGTGAAAAACATTCTAGCATTCCTAAGCTAGAAGTGGTATTATAGTTAGGTCTGAATGTGAATTGATTTTAGTTTGGAGGGAAAAATATGCGCGTAAATATTACTCTAGCTTGCACTGAATGCGGTGAGCGTAACTATATTACTAAAAAGAATAAGCGAAACAATCCAGATCGCGTTGAATTCAAAAAGTATTGCTCACGTGATAAAAAACAAACTTTACATCGTGAAACAAAGTAAGCAGCAGGGAATTTTCCTGCTGTTTTTTTATGATGGGAGATGATCCTTGTGAAAAAAGAGCTTCGTCGTCAAACAATAGCAAAGCTTGAGCAGATGAGTTCTGAGGAATTTAAACAAAACACGACTTTACTATATGAGCATCTGTTTCAATTAACCGCATGGAAACAGGCGAAAACGATTGCGCTGACCATGTCTAGAGGAAAAGAGGTACCGACAAGACCTCTGATTGAAAAGGCGTGGGAGGAAGGTAAAACAGTGTGCGTACCCACCTGTTTCCCGGAAACGAAAGAGATGACGTTTTATGAATATACACCGCAAACGAAGATGACATCCAGGTACTTTGGGCTATCGGAACCAGACCCTGAGACATCGGCAGCTGTACATAAAAAAGCGATCGATTTGGTGATTGTTCCTGGGGTATGCTTCGATCAGCAAGGCTACCGAATTGGATACGGTGGCGGTTATTATGACCGTTTCTTAGCTGACTATCACGGCGTAACACTTGCTCTTTGCCTGTCTGTCCAGCAAATAGAGCATGTTCCGGCTGAAACGCACGACATACCGGTGTCTATGATTGTCAGTGAGAAAGGTCCGTTATATCAAGAGTAAAAGTCCGCTGCTTACGCATAAGAGCGGATTTTTTGTTGATGACGTTTCACCATAGGAAAGGTGATCACTTCCGATAAAAAAGGATGTTCATGCATAAACAAATCCTATTTAAGCCACGATACGAACATAGGAGGGAATATCATGAATAAAATGATTTGGAGCATTGTGTTCACACTGTTTGCATTCGTTCTCGTGCAAAATCGTTATCGGCTGATGAATTTGATCTTAGGTCAAAATCAAGTGCGTCACTTTTTTATTAAGTGGCTGATGAAAATCCCATATTTTCGGACGAAATTTATTCGCCAAGCATTCTAATCCCGCAAAAGCCGGGATTTTTTTGTTCAGAAATGCGGATAAGAACGATTCTTGTTATAATAATGTAAAAAATGGAGCGCGAATAAATGAATGTCATAGATAGTCTATTTTGGCGAGTTGTTGATGAACTAAGACAAAAAGGATATGAGATGATTCAAAGTCCTTACCCAGAAGATGAAATATTTTTTGAAGCACCACGAAACTCAGGATATGATCTCATCCGTCTATATAGAAAAGATGTGAACTTTAGACAGGAGATCGTTCGAGATATTGAAGAGCAGACGTTTCGGATGAATCAGCTGAGAGAAGCCATGCGTAAACGATCTCTCCATCTCTTGCAGCTTCAATTTACAGCTGACGATCCAGTAGATGATTGGAAAGATATAAACGGTCAGCCGCATAAAAAACAAAAGGTGACAATTACACCTGTTTTATTCAATCAAGAAGCTCTTCAAAACGATGTGCACGAGCTGCGAAAATGGCTGAATACATCACTTTCAGTTGATGTAGAAGAGGCGAAGGCAGATACAGCTGAAGATGCCGTGCAGCTTAAAATGAACGTGCTACAGGCGTTTGACGACCAGGAAAAGCAGCGGGAACGAGAACGGGCCGTTTTTCAAAATGGCAGACCGATTTTCACCTACTTGCTGATCGCTGTTCAAGTTGTCATGTTTCTTTTACTTGAGCTGTCTGGCGGAAGTACAAATACGGCAACTTTAACTGCGTTTGGTGCTAAAAATAATGTGCTGATCTTAGATGGTGAATGGTGGCGCCTCATTACACCGATGTTTTTACACATTGGCTTGACGCATTTACTCTTCAATACATTTGCTCTTTGGTCCGTTGGTGCGGCTGTTGAGAGAATTTATGGGTCAGGAAGATTTTTGCTCATCTATTTGGTTTCCGGCATATTTGGCTCAATTGCGAGCTTTGTGTTTAATACGGCGATCGCAGCCGGTGCATCAGGCGCGATCTTTGGCTGTTTAGGCGCACTGTTATATTTAGCGATCTCTAACCGCAAGCTTTTCTTTCGGACGATGGGGACAAATATTATTGTGATCATCTTGATCAACTTAGGAATAGGGTTCACCGTATCAGGTATTGATAATGCCGGTCACCTTGGGGGCCTTGTTGGCGGTTTTTTAGCAGCCTTAGCTGTCCGCCTGCCTAAACAGCTGCAGCCTGTCAAAATGCTTCTTGCCAGTCTTCTCCTTCTGCTTATTGGCGGTTTTGGATTGTATACAGGATTTCATTCCGACGATCAAAAGGAAGCAGCGGCAACAAGTGAGGCAGCGAGTTTATTTGATGATAAGAACTATAGCGAAGCAAGTAAACGTCTAGAGGAATATGTGCACCAAAAGGATGCATCAGCTGAAGCACTTCATATATATGCACTCTCTGAAGCACAGCTGGGTCACCTTGACAAGGCGGTACAATTTTTGCAAAAGTCGCTCGAAAAAGACCCAAATGAACCGAATAAACTGTATCATTTATCATTGTTGTACGTAGAAAAAGGGGAGACAGCAAAAGCAGAAAGCCTAATTGAGAAAGCGTTAAAACAAGATCCTGAAAATGATCAATTTTTAAAGCTGAAACAATATATCGAAAATACTCAAACACGTTGAATGACTTGACTGAAAGCGCATTTATGAATACGCTTATCCTATCTGTTGATTGAAAGAAATGGTGGAAATATTGAAAACGTTATATGATGTACAGCAGCTGCTCATGAGATTTGGAAATTATGTGTATTTCGGAGATCGTGAAGTGGAGTTAGAATTTATGGCAGATGAATTGAAGGAAATGTATACATCGGGAATCATAGACCGAAACGAATGGTCAAACGCAATGACCATTCTTCAAATGGAATTGGCCAAATTAAATCGAAAAACAATGTGAAGGTGGAGGGCATATGACAGGGGATTGGTTTGTAGGGATTGATCTTGGCGGTACGACAATTAAGCTTGCGTTCATTAATCTATATGGTGAGATTCAGCATAAGTGGGAGATTCCTACGGATAAATCTGGGCAGACGATCACATTCGATATTGCCAAATCAATTGATCATAAACTGGTTGAGATCAGTATGCCAAAATCGGCTCTCATTGGTATAGGAATGGGCGCACCTGGACCCGTCGATAAAGTATCCGGAATCGTCTATAAAACAACGAATTTGGGCTGGACAAACTATCCTTTGAAAGATCACTTAGAGGCCGAAACGGGACTTCCATCTGTGATTGAAAATGATGCGAACATTGCTGCACTCGGTGAAATGTGGAAGGGTGCAGGAGATGGTGCAAAAAACATCCTTATGGTTACACTTGGAACGGGTGTTGGCGGCGGCATTATCGTAAATGGAGAGGTTGTTCAAGGTGAAACAGGTGCTGGCGGAGAAATTGGCCATATTTGTGCAGTTCCATTTCAAGGAGCACCATGTAACTGCGGAAGAACAGGCTGTATTGAAACCATTGCGTCTGCCACCGGCATCGTCCGGCTTGCAAAGGATAAATTAGAAACCGAGCAGCATACATCTTCACTTGGGACGCTCGCTTCGCTGTCTGCAAAGGATGTGTTTCAGGCGGCAGAAAACGGAGATGATCTTGGAATGCGTGTCGTAGAAGAAGTGACGACCCACCTTGGCCTTGTCCTAGCGAATCTTGCTAGTGCTTTAAACCCAACAAAGATCGTCATTGGCGGTGGTGTTTCTAAAGCAGGAGAGCTTCTTCGCAGTAAAGTAGAGCGCGTGGTCAAACATCATGCATTCCCGCCTTGTGCTGAAGATGTTGAAGTTGTCATTGCATCACTTGGAAACGATGCAGGTGTGATCGGCGGGGCATGGATGGCAAAAAATAAATGGCTGTCCTGAACAAAAAAGTCATAATGATGTCATTTTTATTAAAAAAGCGATATATGGGCATGAAATTGAATGTTTAGCATATTCATAAGTTTGTCATGGGGAAGAAGACATTGATTTTCCAGCACAGACAGGATAAGATATATTTTAGTTGTTTTTGAAGAAGCGCCAATAATTAGGGTATACCCCTAACCTGAGTGCGCGTCAAGCATAAGGAGGTTACAATGCGAAAGAAAAGATTACAGGCGATGTCATTTTTACTGATTGCGACTTTGTTAATGTGGGTCAAAACCTATGTTATCTATAAATCTAGCTTTAATATCAAAATTGAAAATTTCATGCAGGAGTTTATCCTGTTTATTAATCCGCTTAGCTTTCTCTTGTTTATCTTCGGTATCGGTTTATTCTTTAAAGAAAAAAATCGCAATCGATATATCATCGTGACGAGCTTGATCCTGACATTCATTTTGTTAGCCAACATTGTATTTTATCGATTCTATAGTGATTTTCTAACCATCCCCGTCCTATTTCAAACAAACAATATGGGTGACCTCGGGTCAAGTATTACCTCTTTAATTGAACCAGTCGATTTTCTGATGTTCGTTGATATCATCATTTTAATTTGGCTCTATAAAAAACAGCCTTCCTTTAGAACGGATGTCACCATTTCACGAAAGGAACGAGCAGCCTATTACTTATTTGTGGCAGCCACATTCTTCTTTAACCTTGGCTTGGCTGAAACTGAAAGACCAGAACTGTTAACTCGTTCATTCGACCGTGAGATGCTAGTGAAAAATCTTAGCTTATATAACTTCCATATTTATGATGGGGTTCTGCAATCGAAGCAGTCCGCTCAACGGGCCCTTGCTGACAGCAATAGCTTAACCGAAATTGAAAACTATGTAAGCGCGAATCAAACCGACCGTAACGAAAAAACGTTTGGTCAAGCAAAAGGACGAAATGTCATTCTTGTATCACTTGAGTCTACTCAGAGCTTTGTGGTCAACGAAAAATTGAATGGGAAAGAAATCACCCCGTTCTTGAACAAATTAATCAAGAAAAGTTACAACTTTAGCAATTTCTATCATCAAACAGGTCAAGGGAAAACCTCTGACTCAGAGTTTATTGTTGATAATTCTCTCTACTCACTTGGAAGAGGAGCCGTGTTCTTTACAAATCCAAGTAATGAGTATACAGCCATACCTGAGCTGTTAAAGGATGAGGGCTACCACTCTTCTGTTATTCATGCGAATAACAAAAGCTTCTGGAACCGTGACCTGATCTACGATAGCTTTGGCTACGATAAGTTTTTTGATATTAACTCATTTGATGTGAATGAAGAGAACTCAGTTGGCTGGGGATTGAAAGATGGTCCGTTCTTCGAGCAGTCAGCGGAATTGATGAAGTCTATCCCGCAGCCTTTCTATACGAGATTGATTACATTAACGAATCACTTTCCGTTTGATCTAGACGAAGAAGATAAGCTTATTGATGAATATGATTCTAAGAGCAAAACGTTAAACAAGTTCTTCCCTACAGTGCGTTATCAGGATGAGGCACTTAAGATTTTCTTTGAAAAGATGAAGGAAGCAGGTTTATACGACAACTCCATTTTTGTTTTATATGGGGATCACTACGGAATTTCAGAAAACCATAACGAAGCTATGGGACAATTCTTAAATAAAGAGATTACACCATTTGAAGAAGTGCAGCTTCAAAAAGTACCGTTTGTTGTACACATACCAGGGATAACGGATAAGAATCCAAAAGAAATTGATACGGTGGGTGGTCAGGTGGATATTCGTCCAACTGTACTCAATCTTCTAGGAATTGATACAAGTAAGCAAATTCAATTTGGTCATGACCTATTATCGAAAGATACAAATGACTTTACAGTGCTCCGTGATGGAAGCTTTATTACGAAGGACAGCATTTTCACAGACGGTGTTTGCTACAATAAAGAAACGGGCGAGCCGAGAGACGATGAAACCGTTTGTCAGTCTTATGAAGAAAAGGCGAAGCAAGAGCTTCAATTCTCTGATCAAATTATCTACGGGGATCTCCTTAGATTTTATGACCGGAGCAGCCCGGACCATTCACCTTCCAAAAAAGAAAATGAGAGTAAGTTGAAAAAGGCGTCCTAACATATGAGAAAACCTCTGCTATTTTAGAAGCAGAGGTTTTCTTTTTTTGCATGCTGGTTCATATAGTATGAGAGGAGGGATGTAAATGAAGACAACGTCGTTTGGAAAAATTGAATGGCAGCTGGATGAAGCCAAGCTGGATGATGTGGCAAAGCAGCTTGGAATAGGGAAAGCGGCTTTCCATTTATCCAATCAAACAAGTACCGAGCATCTTCTTTTACCGGGGTATAGATTCCCAGAAGGTACCCATGCATTTCATTCCATAGGTGATTTGCAGAGATTTATTTCGCCTTACCGGCTGCAGCAATCAGATGATTGGATCAACGGAACATTTGAATACGATAGTGCTCAATTAGAAGAAGAGTTAAGACATTTGAAAGCCGTATTTCCTTTTCTTCATATCAGTGTGATTGGTCATTCAGTGCTTGATACGCCTATTTATGAAATTCGGACAGAGCCTGCTCAGCATTTACATTCTATTCATCTCAATGCCTCTTTTCATGCAAATGAATGGATCACCACCTCTGTTTTATTAAGATGGTTGAAATCCCTTTGTTTAGCAGCGTCTGACCCAGTGCAAGCAAGACATTATGAAGCGGTTCATATACTGCAAACCACTGCACTATCCATCGTGCCAATGGTTAATCCAGATGGAGTGGATTTGGTTCGCAATGGCCCAGAATCACTAGGTCTAAGCAGTGAAGAATTGACATCGCTAAATGGTGGGTTTTCCGATTATCGAGAATGGAAAGCGAATATTCGAGGGGTTGATTTAAACAATCAATTTCCTGCTTATTGGGAAATCGAATACTACCGTAATCAGCCGAAGGTGCCGTCTTATAGGGATTTTCCTGGTGATCAGCCGTTAACAGAACCAGAAGCGAAAGCGATGGCAAATCTTGCGTTACGCAAGCGCTTTGACCGGCTGATTGCCCTTCATACACAAGGAGAAGAGATATACTGGGGCTTTCTTGGCCACGAACCAGCGATATCCAAAGATACGGTCAAACGATTCGAACAGGTGAGCGGCTACAAACCGATTCAATATCTTGATAGCTATGCAGGCTATCGTGATTGGTTTATTTATCAATTTCAAAGTGAGGGCTATACAGTGGAGCTTGGTCTAGGGAAGAATCCTCTTTCCATGAATCAATTTGATTCCATTTATGAAAAAACAAAGCGGCTATTATGGGAAGCTTGTAAGTGTTAAAAAGCAATTTCTTATTGTCAATAAAAACAGCGTTGAAGTGATTGACGAGAGCCTCCTTGTAAGCTATTGTGAAAGAAATAGATGTAAAAAAAAGGATATGTTTTAGGGAGATGTCGATCATTGAGTGCTCAAAGCCTGTGGAAAAGAAATTTTACTTACTTATTTGTTTCTAAAATGTGCAAAATCACTGCTGATAGTTTATCTTTCAACACCATCTTGTGGCTTTTAGTGCTAGGCGGGAAAGGGGCAATAGGGACAGCGTTTTTTATTGCGGTCAGCTTTGTTCCTCAAGCGATCGTCGGGCCATTTATTACCCCAATGATGAGGCCGCATCAATTGAAATTCTGGATGTGCTTTGCTGATTTAACGCGAGGAGTGATTATCCTTGTGATCGTGATCAGTTACTTTCATGGTTTTTCCCCATTAGCACTCATCATTGGCGGTATGCTGCTGCATTCGGCGACAGGAGGCTCCTATGAACCGGCGTCGGTATCAATTATTCCAAAGCTTGTGCATGAGGACGTCATACAAAAAGCGAATGCAACTATCCAATCAGCAAGTCATGTGGTAAGGCTTGTGACGGTTACGATTTGTGGTGTCATGATCGCGTTTGTGGGGGTAGGGTATACAATGCTTGTGATCATTCCTCTTTACCTCATATCAGCTTTATTGGTTTTAATGATTACATATCAAGCAGAAGTCATCATTGATAAAGGCAAAAAAGGGTTATCATATGGCAAAAGATTAATGAGGGGATTTTCACTTGTTAGGAGCCATCATATTTTGTTTCCATTAGCGATTTTTTGCGTCTGCTCAAACTTTGCTGCAGCGCCCTGGGAAGCATTGTCTGTTATTTATTTGACAGAAGAATTAAATAGTGGACCGGTGGTTTATTCATTGATCAAAGTCACAACAGCACTAGGCGCATTTTTGATGGGGTTTGTTTTGACAAAGATCAAAGTGAATCGGTATGGATTGCTGTTTATAGGCGCTGGGATCGTTGATGGAATCGCATTCTTCATCACAGGAATGAACGCATTATTACCACTTGTGTTTATATCAGCTTTTGCCTTAGGCGCAGCGATCAGTGCAGTCAATGTTCCCGAACATACGATGATTCAATTGTCAGTGAAGGCAGAGGATCAGCCGCAGGTGTATGCGATTATCAACATGATCTCCTACTTAATGATTCCATTAGGTGCCCTCATCGGCGGCTATATGGCGACTCTATTTGGTTCTGGGTACGTCATTGCGGCAGGAGGAATCATTGAAGCTGTTTCTGGTATCTGCCTGCTTCTGTTCACAAAGATTGGGAAGGTAGAGAGGACGGATTTGACGATAGAACGAGACAAACCTGGCTTAAACGCAACGTGATCATGGCTTTTTTAAATGAGGATAGGTTACAATGAGGACGAGGAAACATGAGGATTCAATTGAAAGGAGCAAGAAACATGGCCATAGCAGATGTCACCATCATTCCAATAGGCACTGAAACACCAAGCGTGAGTGCATATGTAGCAGATGTACAAAGAATTTTGGAAGGCTTTCAACAAGAAGGGAAAATCAAATATCAGTTAACACCAATGAATACGTTAATTGAAGGTGAATTATCCGTTTTATTTGAGGTCATTCAGCGCATTCATGAGGCACCTTTTGAAAAGGGATTACACCGAGTAGCAACCAATATCCGCATTGATGACAGACGGGATCAAACAACAACCCTTACAAGCAAATTAGAAAGCGTGAATAAGCACTTGAATCAATAAAAAAGCCTGCTACATGCAGGCTTTCAGCGAGTAGACAAACCCTCGCATTCGTTGTCAGGTCTGCGTGCCGGTGCTCACGAATGTCAAATTCGCTCCGCTCCGGTACTCGTCCTTCCTAGACTGCAAAGGTTTTCTATCACGCTGAAAAGAAGACAAAGGGCTAAAATAAAGATCATTTTAGCCCTTTGTCAACAATCTAAAAGCCTGCTACATGCAGGCTTTTAATGTGCAGTTGGATAACCGCTATAGATGATAGTCATGACGGTAAACCATCCAAAAACTAAAAATGTAGCGCCAGCAAAAGCGATGGCAAGTACGTTCACTTTTTTAAGTGAGCGATAGATGCCGAGAGCGGCTAAAATCGTGACTAGACCGAAAATAATGACGAGCATCATATGAAAATCCCCCTTTGTCATCAATCCCCTTGATTTCCTTTCTTTTCATTTTAACCGTTTTCATAAAGCTTGTCGAGTAGATTCCAGTTGACGATTGTTTGAATTTTTATTGAATAGCCTTCATAATAAAAAAGAATGAATAAAGTAGGTGATGAAAATGAATTGGAGAAGAATGCCACTAGGCTATGTACAAGCAAATGCATATATTTGGAAAAACGAGCATGGAGAATGCTTAATTTTTGATCCAGGTGGTGAAGCGCAAAAGCTGATTTCTTATGTGAAAGAAAAACAGCTAACACCGCTCGCTGTCTTACTGACACATGCCCATTTTGATCATATTGGTGCGGCAGATGAGGTGCGCGCAGAGTGGGGAGTACCACTATATGTACATGAACATGAAAAAGAGTGGCTCACGAATGCTGAGTTAAACGGCTCAGCTCGATTGATTGGAAATGGAATTACTGTCAAAGAAGCTGAAAAATTGATTACGTCAGAAGGAACTCTTCAAATCGGATCGTTTACATTAGACATATTCCATACACCTGGGCATTCACCAGGCAGTGTGTCTTACTACTCGGCGGAAGAGGGATTTGTCATTTCTGGTGACACGTTATTCCAAGGCGGCATCGGGAGAACAGATTTAGTGGGCGGCAGTCAGGAAATGCTGCTTCAATCGATTCATGACAAATTGTTATCATTGCCAGAATCAACTCTCGTTTTAAGTGGACATGGCGGGGAAACAACTGTGCTCACGGAGCAGGAGCAAAATCCTTTTATTAATGGTTTTTCTCTTTAACCGTAGGCATGAAAAAAGCAAGCATCTCTCTAAGAAGAGATGCTTGCTTTTTCTATTAATGTCCGGTGCCGGGAACCATGATGAAAATCGAATAATATGTAAATCCGGCAAAGAAAATCGTCAAGTACGCTCCGAAAATGTAAATATACATTCTTTCGGATAAATTCAAGTAGGATAAAAATACAAAAAGAACGGTTTGACCGAAGAACAGCAAGGATGCATCTTTCATATGTCCTAAATAGAACATGACAGCAAAAATACCCGTCCAAAAGCCAAGCACGCGGAACATGCGATTCATTTCTTTCCCTCCCCTTAAAAACCCCTTTGATTCATATTATAGCTGATCATCACTGGTTATGTAAACATTTACATTTTTGACAACGTGTGAACATTTATTTAGTAAGATGAAAAAATTTTTTTGAAAAAGTGTTTATGCCTAAATACATAAGGGTACTTACTCCATAAGAGAAAAGGTTAACGACCTAAGGAGGAAGACTAATGAGTGACATTACTTTTTATTCATACCCGAGCTGCACGTCTTGCCGCAAAACAAAACATTGGCTAAAGGCGAATCAAATTGATTTTAAAGAGCGTCACCTTTTCAGAGAAACCCCAACTCTAGATGAATTAAAAAAGATTCTTTCCTTAACGACAGAGGGAATGGATGAAATTTTAGCCACGCGAAGCCAAGCTTTTAAAAGCTTAAATTTAAATATTAATGATTTAAAAGTAAACGAGGTACTTGAGCTTCTCATTGAAAAACCAAAGTTGCTGCGGAGACCGATCATCATTGATGGGAATAAGTTAGTGGTTGGCTATAATCCAGGGGAACTCATGAAAATATCAAAAAAGAAAGCGATTCATCAATCGGTTTCCTAATAAAAAACGAAGATCAGCTGAAACATGCTTCAGCCGTCTTCGTTTTTGTGCTGAACTGGGCTAGCTGGGTTCGAACCAACGATCACGGAGTCAAAGTCCATTGCCTTACCACTTGGCTATAGCCCAATATCAAACGTGTAATGATATTGTTCACCATCTGCGGTCATTTATACATAAAGTTTGGTTTGTCACTAGTTTTAAGTGAAAAAGGAGCGAAAGAAATAAATGAAAAATGAAAAATCTGAGCAATTATATGAATTTATTCTAAAAGAAGCCCCTGTCATGACCGAAGAATGGCTGAAAACAAGAACAGAAGAAGGTTCATTATACTCTAAACATGGTTCAGAGGAGACAGAAAAGAAGCTGAAGGAACAAAACAAAGCGTTTATTCAAACCATTGCAGCGACGCTTGTAACGGTATCAGACAAAGTAGAGAACCATTTGAAAAAGTGGTCTGTTGATATCGCACGTGATCGAGCAGTTCACGAGGTGCCTTTATATGAAATCATCGGCCAATTTAAGGTATTCCGCCACATCTTCTGTTCGAGAATTGAGACATTCACACAAGAAACAGAGCTAGAAGTGACGCTGCAAGATGTGTGCGGATGGAATCAGCATTTTCACGGGACGTTTGATGATATGATTGAGCGTTTATCAGAAGAATATGACCGCGTGACACTGAGTCAGCTAAATGCACAAAGAGAAATGATCCAAGAACTTAGTGCCCCTGTTATTCCAGTATCAAAAGAGATCGGGATTTTACCGCTGATCGGCGAAATTGATACGTACCGGGCCAAAATTATTTTGGAGTCAGTACTAGAACAGGCTTCAAGACTGCGTTTGATCCATTTATTTATTGATATATCTGGCGTACCAGTTGTTGATACAATGGTTGCTTATCAGCTCTTTAAAGTGGTTGATAGTGCGAAGCTTCTAGGAATTGAGACGATTATTTCAGGTATCCGGCCAGAGATTGCTCAGACAGTTGTCAAACTTGGCATTGATTTCTCAAAAGTAAATACTGAACATAGCCTTGCAAAAGCGTTAGAAAAGAGAGGATTCCGTATCTTTGAAGAGGCAATATGATCAAAAAACCTGCACTTGTAAAAGTCAGGTTTTTTGATTTACTCTTTTTTATATTTAATAAAATGCATCCTAAGTTAAGGATTTTAACGCTTTATCAGTCATTAAAATCGTGAAATGCGCTTTTGTCAGACTGGTTCCTCCATCTTACAATAGGGTCAGAGAAAGGAGTGAACCACTTGTATGGTATTGAATATTTGGGACAAGAGCTGCTAGAAGAAGCATGCCGCATGAGAGCATCTGATGTGCATATTGTCCCAAAAGAAAAGGAAGCTTCGGTATCTTTCCGTGTAGACTCAGATTTAATCCAGCAGCGAGCCATTGATAAAAAAAGCGGGGAGCGGTTAATTGCTCATTTTAAATTTTTATCCTCCATGGATATCGGCGAAAAAAGGAGACCGCAAAACGGGTCATTGGCTGTGATGCTAAGAACTGGCCAAGTGTTTGTTCGAATGTCTACATTACCGACTGTAAATGATGAAAGTTTAGTGATTAGGATTTTACCGCAGGATCATATCCCGAAAACAAAATATCTGTCGTTATTTCCGAAAGCCTCAGCCAGATTATTATCATTTTTGAATCATTCGCATGGACTCATTTTATTTACTGGGCCAACCAATTCAGGGAAAACAACAACACTTTATTCATTGATACAGTTTGCAAAAAAGCATTTTAACCGAAATATTATTACACTTGAAGATCCTGTGGAAACAAGAAATGAAGAAGTGTTACAGGTCCAAGTCAATGAAAAAGCAGGCATCACGTATGCGGCGGGATTACGCGCTATTTTAAGACATGACCCAGATATGATTGTGCTAGGAGAAATAAGAGATGCTGAAACAGCCAAAACGGCAATTAGAGCAGCACTGACAGGCCATTTAGTGATGAGTACGCTGCATGCGAAAAATGCAAAAGGTGCCCTTTACCGAATGCTTGAATTTGGTGTGACGATGAATGAGCTCGAACAAACAATGGTTGCGATTGCTGCGCAGAGATTAATCGAGCTCAAGTGTCCATTTTGCGGGGAAACGTGTCAGCTATATTGCAAATTAAATCGACCGGTCAGACGAACGAATGTTTTTGAATTACTTTACGGAAAGGAACTTGGTGAGTGTATCAAAGAGGCCAAAGGAGAATATGCTCACTCGTCATATGAAACACTGCAAAGATTAATTCGTAAAGGAGTGGCACTGGGCTATCTATCGAAAAACACATATCATCGCTGGGTTTATGAAGAAGCGAGTCTCTAAAGCCTGGTCTAGAAGAGAACAAGCTGAATTTCTATCAAAACTTGCTCAATTGATTCAAGCTGGATATACATTGATTGAGGCATTAACGATGGTGAATATCCAGTTATCAAAGAAGCAACAGCAGCTATTAACAAGGGGCATTCAGTGGCTGCTTGAAGGGGAGTCTTTTTATGTGGTGCTGGAGAGACTCCATTTTCAGCGGGAAGTCATCGCCATTCTCTGTTTTTCAGAGAAGCATGGCAGTCTAGCACGCGCTCTTGAGCAAAGCTCACGTTTTTTAGAGAAAAAAATCAAGCAGTTAGACACGTTCAAACGTATGTTACGGTACCCGATCTTCCTCGTCTTTACGGTCTTGGTTGTGCTGATACTTGTTCAGCAGATGATCATTCCTCAATTTTCTTTATTGTACTCATCGATGGATACCCGCATGTCATGGCTGATCCAAGGGATGTTTGGACTCTTTCAATTCCTACACGCTTTCCTCCTCATCATAGGCTGTATGTGTATCTGCCTGGCTGGATATTATCATGTCTTTTTTAGGAAAAAGTCAGCCCTTGAGAAACTGAGAGTGATGAGCAGGCTGCCTGTGTTATATAAAGGGATGCAGCTGATGCATACGTATCTTTTTTCCCTTCAGCTAAGCGGGCTTCTTCAAGCTGGATTATCGATGTATGAAAGCTTGCAAGCTTTCAAACAGCAAAGCTATTTACCCTTTCTTCAAGAAATATCTGAACAGATGATTGGAGAATTAAGAAAAGGAGAAAGCATGGAACATCAACTAAGCGGGTCTCCTTTTTTCGAAAAACATTTTGCAGCTGTCATCAAGCATGGTGAAGCTAGCGGGATGCTTGCAAGAGAATTGTACACGTATAGTCAGTTCCTATTAGAGAATGCAGAGCTGAAAATTGAAAAATGGGTTTCATGGCTGCAGCCGGTCATATATGGTTTGACAGCGCTCCTTATCCTCATTGTGTATTTATCTATTCTTTTACCGATGTATGAACTAATGGAACAAGTGTGAGGAGGAGGACAAAGGCATGAATGATAAAGGATTTACACTGTTGGAAATGTTAATTGTCATGCTCGTGATTTCCATTCTTTTACTCATTACCATTCCGAATATCACACGTCACCATCAAAGCATTCAAGCGAAGGGCTGTGAAGGGCTCAAATCAATGGTGAGTACACAGGTGATGGCATATGAATTAGAGCATGATGGCAAGACACCATCTTTAGCTGAATTAGAAAAAGAAGGCTATGTCAAAAAGGGATTAACTTGTCCTAATGGAAAAGCCATTGTCATTCAAAACGGCGACGTGAAGCATGAATAAATTGCTTTTACATGAGAAGGGTTTTACCCTTATTGAACAGCTCATGATCTTACTTATTTTATCTATTCTATTGTCGATCATAGGAGGAAAAGTCCCAAGTATATTAGAAAGTGCTGAAGCAAAAAAACAAGTGAACATCATGAAACAAGATCTCCAATTGGCTGCTTATACGGCATTTATCAAAAAAACCCGTGTGAATGTTGACATTCATCCACACCATGTATCCTATCAGATAATATATCAAAATGGTGATGAGGTGATTGCTTCTTATCAGCATAAAAAAGGCATCATCAAGCATTCTACATTTCCACAGGGGATCCACTTTAATGTAAATGGACATCCGAGCAGCGGCGGATCTCTCATTGTTCAATTTGGCAGTCAAACTTATAAACTCACGATTTATTTAGGGAGCGGGCGGATCCATGTTCAAAAACAATAGAGGATTTAGTACGTTTGAGATGCTGTTAGCTTGCCATACCTTTCTATTTGCAGCTCTTGTACTCATGCCAGCCTATGAAAAACTAATGATGGGGAAAAAGGAATTAAGAGCAAAACTTGAAGCTTACCAAGTGTTACATGAACATATGAACGAAGCGTTCATAGAAGGTACAAAGCCATCCGTCAAAAAGAAGAGAGGCGAGATCACATATGAACTCCATTGGAGTAAACAGAAGGGATGTGTATCATACAAAGTACAAAAAAAGAAGACGATATGCTTTCGTCATGTTGAACGATGAACAGGGATTTACACTTGTACAAGCTTTGTGGCAATTGCAACTATTTCTGTTCCTTTCTTTTGGCTGTGTGCTCATCTTTTCTGTTGCAGAGAAAGCCCATCCATTTGAAGAAATCAACCAATTTTCACAAATGGAGTGGAAGCAAACTGTACTGCAATTAGAGGAGGAATTAAGCCGTGCACTGGCTGTTAGAGCGGTGAAGAAAGGAAAAGCGTTAGAATATATTTCCGACCAAGGGCGAGTTGTGAGGGTTGAGCCATATCAAGAGATGCTGCGGAAGCGAATGGATCAGGCAGGGCATCTTCCTTTATTGCAAAAGGTGAAACAATTTCGCGTCAGAACAGATCAGCAAACAACAAACCTTGAAGTCACAGATGTATCTGGTAAGGTGTATGAAGCCGTTTTTTTCACATATAAAGGAGTGGTTCCTAAAACGTGAAAAGTGAAGAAGGGTTTATCTATCCGCACGTACTTGCTACGAGTCTTTTCTTCCTTTTGATCCTAGGCTCGATGACGATTGGGTTTCAAAATGAGCTGAAAAGTGCAGAGCTGACGATTTCCTTTTATAAAAAACAGCAGCTATTTAGAATGGGTGTAAGTGAGGCTGCGAGCAAATTAAATCGTATTTGTGATCAGCCGAATACTCATGTGGACACTGAAGAAGGACGTGTGACATTGAAACAGATCGGGTGTGATCAAAAGAAAAAACTTGTCCACATGCTGGTCGGCGTTAAAACAAAGGATGGTTTAGCAGATGAGCGGGAATTGGTGATGGATGGGAAGACCGGTGAAATCATGAAATGGACAATCCCTGATTAGCCAGTGTATAAAATCACACTCTTCCTGGTAACACTTTAAGGAAGAAGAGGTGAATGTTCGTTGAAAACAAATGACTATGTAAAATATATGACACAGGAAATCATTAAATATATGAATACACCACGTGACGAACGGAAGGAACATAAACAAGAAAAGATGGAAACAAAACCACCATTTTCACAGCGTTTATTTGGTGTTCTGCCGTTTGGCTTTTCAATGATGCTAAAAAAACGACATCGACAAAAGTAAAAAGCCGCCAGCAGGCGGTTTTTTTGTGCCGCTTTAGCTGTATTCTTCAACGACAATGACTTTATTGACCTTGTTTGAGTAAGGGTTATAGGAAATGGTGACAAATACCCCAAATTCTTTGGCATGATCTTTTAATGTAATATGATACTGTTTCACAGATTCTTTTTCCCGGTGCCTGTCCCATACTTTTTGTTTAAATAAGACTTGTGCTAACGGATATCTTTTCTTTGCTTCTTTGACAGCTCTTGTTTCCCATTGATCTGCGGCAGTAGTGAATCCTCTCGCATCTGCAGGTTTGGCGTCTTGTATGACAGGACCCAACAGTAAACTGAGCATGATCATGATTTTTCCATATTTCACTTAACATCACCTCATCAATTATTATCCTGACCAAATCCTACACTTTTATGTAAATTTTTAAGAAGTACAAATGTCACAGAAAAAAATATAGAATATGGCGAAAGAATGAGAAAATGGAAGAATTTTCTCGCAAGAGTTCTTGTTTAAGAACAAAATGGACTAATTTGACGTTTTGGGTTTTATAGGTATTTCCTTATACTGAATATAATCGTTCTCTTTAAAGAACAATCGTCCAAGGAGTTGGAAGAATGAAACAGTCGCTCTTTGTACTCTTTAGTGCCATTTGTTTAATTTTCACGTCTCTTCTTATCACATCTACTAACGCTTCTTTTAACGATGTCGAGCATACAAATTTTGTGATGAACACGTGTGAAGATTTTGAACAGACAGACCAGCATTGTCAGCCAAAGAAATGGGATAAAAGTGATTTAAAGCTCATAGATCAAACGATGATCGAAGGAACAGTCTGTGCGCCTCAAAAGCTGAGCATGACATTAAAAAATATTGGACAATCCATAGCACACTCTGAATGGAAGTGGGAATTACACAAAGTAGAAAGTGATCAGAAACCATTACAGGATGGTCATATTCTTGAAAAGAGCTCTATACAGCACCTTTCATCAGAAGAAACGACGACTGTCACAACAGATAAAGCAAAAACGAATGGAATCTATGCATTTAAAATCTATTTTCCTAATGGATTTGGTGCATCTGAAAAAACATTCTTTTGGTCTAAACATATGCAGCTCTCAAGCTGTCAAGAAAAGATATCCTAAATGGAGCTGTCTGCTGAATGAAAAAAATGATATGAGAAGGGGAGAAGGGACATGAAAAAATGGATGAAAATGTCTGGCAGTATTCTTTACGCAACGGTTTTCACGATGATGATTGCATGTATTATTGTCGTGTTGTCATCAAGAACAACAGGTGGAGATCCTCAGATTTTCGGTTATCAATTCAAGCAAGTATTATCTGGCTCAATGGAACCGGAATTTTCGGCTGGGTCGCTGATTGTAGTACAACATGTGACCTCACCTGATACGCTCAAAAAAGGGGATATTATCACTTTTCAAACGAAGCAAGACAAGTCCTTTGTGACTCACCGAATTGTTGGTGTAAAAGGAAATGGGACAAATAAAGCCTTTGAGACCAAAGGAGACCACAATATGTATCAAGACGGCACGCTGGTAAAAGCGGATCAAGTGGTTGCGCAGTATACGGGAATGAACATCCCTTATGCAGGAAAGCTTCTTTCGTATGCCGGTACTTCGGCTGGAACCGCTTTGCTGCTGATTATACCAGGTGTGATGCTGCTCGTTTACTCAACAATTCATTTTGTGGGTGCTGCGAAACATCGAAGACACACGGCTGATTTACATATGTCAGAGAAGCAAGCATAAATTTTCGTTTGTAACCTCATTAGGTTTCAATAAAACAATTTATTAGGGGGTTTATTCATGGCTATCAAAAAAACAATTCGTTTAGGTGTATTATCAGGGGCATTAGGCCTTGCTCTAATCAGCGGGGGAACTTGGGCGGCGTTTAATGATGTAGAAAAGGCAAACGCGGTCTACTCGACAGGAGAGCTGAATTTATCTGCAAAAGAGAACTCCGGCGCCATCAACCTTGCGAACTTAAAACCTGGTGACCGAATAAAGAAAGAATTTAATTTTGAAAATAAGGGGTCGCTTGCGATTAATCAAGTGCTGATGAGTCTTGATTATAGCCAGTTTAAAGATGGAACTTCTGCGAAGAATGGCGGTAAGAATACAGCTGAAGAATTCCTCAGCCAGTTTCAGGTGAGTGTTCTTACGGTTGGAGCCGAAGGTGGAAATGGTTATCCGAAAAATATCATTTTAGACCATGCAAACCTGCTTGACCTGCATCAATTAACGTCAAAACAGGATCAGACCGCATTTGAAAAGCTTCGTCATGCCGTCGATGAGAAGTTTTTACATGAAAGTGGTAAAATTAATGTAGCAACCGTTGATGGAACAGTGGCTCCAGAGTATGACGGCATTCCAAAGAATCCGTTTGATTACGATAAAATGGAAATGATCATTGAATTTGTCAATGACCAGACGAAGGATAAAGCTGGTCACTATATCCAAAATAAATACCAAGGCGATGCGATTCAAATTGATCTTTCCTTCGAAGCGACTCAGTGGAATGGTTTAACGATCAATCCCAAAAAGCATACGGATGAAAAAGGCTACGTGAAAGAAAACGAAAAAGCACACAGCGAAGATAAAAAATAAATCCAGTCTTTAGACTGATATAAGCTCTGCATAGCAATTGGAGGAGTATGCGCTAAAACGTGCGCTTTACTCCTCTTCTTGCTGTTTTTTCCAGATTTGATAATCTAAAAATTCACGAAATTGCTTTTTCGAAACCCCTGATGTCATTGCATCTCGAACTAGTTTTTCCCATTCACTATCTAATTGACCATCGTATTCGGTTTCATCTTTTTCGTGTAACAGTGTATGAACCGAGACGTCCAGAACAGCGGAGATTTTTTCAAGAAATTGAATGGAGGGGTTTGTTTGCAAGTTTCTTTCTATTGAGCTTAAATAAGACTTCGCTACCCCAGCCTTTTCGGCCAGTTCTGATAGTGAGTAGCCTTTTTCATTGCGGTATTGTTTAATACGCTGGCCAATCAATGTCATCACCTTCCTTTCGATATTATAGCACATTCAGAAAGGTTTGATAGAATGACTTCTTACCAGAGGGGGAGACTCAGAGGACTTTTCTTTTGATTTGAGAAAATGACGGACTTCTTCAACTGTTAGTCCTGCTTTGCGAGCTTCGCGTAATAATTGAACCCATTCACTGTCTAATAATTTCGTTTTCTTTTCCATACAAATACCCTCCTAAAATACTGAATCGTGTATTTCAGGCACTTAACGCATTAAATGGAAAGACACAGGTGGTAAGATCTCATAGATTGCTTGCGTCATGTTTCCGCCCAATACAAACAGACAAACTTTTTTTTGACTGATCGAAAATCGTATGTCACATGAAGGGGAGGGGACTCGTGAGTCAACCTCCTCTTTTTTGCTGTAAGTAAAAAAGCCCGCCATTTTCAATCGTAAGACTGATTTTTGGTTCGTATAAAGTTTTAAGTGCTTGTCTTTCTATTTCATATTCTACAGATGTGTCTGAAGTCCCTTCATAAAATTGGTTTAAAAGTTCCGAGTCTTCTTTCCACTTTTGAACAGCCCTCACCGCCCAATCGTCCGGCTCCTCATGGGCATAACGCTCCATCAGGCTATAGAGCCGTTTGACGCCGCTTTCTGGCTTAATCATTGTACTCATCGTAAAGCAATAATCAGGAATTTGAGACGACAGCTCACGGGCTTCGAGCTTTTCTTGAAATTGTTCTATGACTTCTCCTCGTATCAGATGAAGCCCAAGTGACAGCAGCTTATCCTTTTTACGGTCTGCCAGATAGGATATTTTCACATTGAGACCAAGCCATGGCTCCAGTGCGATCTGGTTGTTGCTAAGCGGTCTCACTTTTTCGTAGAGCCGGATAAATCGGCCCTGCTGTTTAACAGCCTCGAATATTTGAAATAAACGAGGGGAGCCGAAGTGGACAAATTCACCTTCGACCGTGTCACCGGCTTTTTTTTGATCGGTGATTAAGGTTAATTGCCGCGGTTCAGGTACACCGCCCGTTTTTTCGAGCCAGTGCCAATAAAAAGGGCGGTTCATAATCAATTTATCCATTTCGATTGTCAGTTGGACTGTCATATGTCCTGCACTTTCTTCTAATATGTCGCATTGGTTCGCCTGAAAGAAACGGAGAAGAAATGTATGAATGTGACGCTGCTCCATTGATCAACTCTCCTTTATGAGCCTTGCTGCCTTTTTTCTAAAAGCGGTGTTTGTGCTTCTGTTAAATAAGAAGCAAACTGGGTTAATTTCTTTTTCATGTCTCCGTCAGATTCGTGCTGAAAGAGTATATGATGCAATTCTGTTTCGGCATCTTGGATATCAATTCGCGTTAAAATATCATCTAGATCGCCAATGACGTTTTCAAACAGCTGAATTTTTTCATATAAAAGCTTTAGAATATGTTCCTCGACTGTTCCATTCGTTGCCATATTGTAAATGTGGACATCCCGCTCTTGGCCAAGGCGGTGGATACGTCCAATTCTCTGTTCTAGACGCATCGGATTCCACGGAAGGTCGTAGTTGATGATCTGGTTACAAAACTGAAGGTTAATCCCTTCGCCGCCGGCTTCTGTAGCAATTAATACTTGAGCCCGTTCTCTAAATAAATCTTTCATCCAGTCTTTTTTGCTCCGCTTAAAGCCGCCTCGAAAAGGAACCGAGCTAATGCCGTTTTGCTGAAGAAACCATTGTAAATAAATTTGTGTCGCACGATATTCAGTGAAAATAATCACTTTCTCATTTAACTGCTGAATGAGTTTGACGACTTCCAGCGCCTTTGAATTTTGCTCGACTTGGTTGATTTTCTCCATGATTTGCGCAATGGCAGAAGATCCTAAAATGTGTTTTTCTTCTTCCTGCATTTTTTTTATCGTCATATAGACCGCCTCACGGCTTGAGCAGCATTCCCGTTCCAAGGTCATGATTGAAAACATGTGCTTTGTATAAGCTGGATTCTCTTTCAGCTTGCAGATTTCATCATATAACGCTTGCTCTGTCGGAGAGAAATGAATGGAAATCGTCTTGACATGCCGTTTTGACCACTCGATGCCAGTGTCTTCTCTTCGGTTACGAATCATCACTTTATTGATTAGCTGTTTCAATCGATCATGATCTTCAAGCTGCAAGTCCTTTTTGGCAAAAACATCTTTAAACTGATGTTCATTCCCAAGATGGCCTGGCTTCAGAAGGGAAACGAGATTGAAAATTTCTCCGATTCGGTTTTGAATAGGCGTAGCTGTAAGCAGCAGGCAGAACTTCTTATTTAGATTTCTCACAAATTCATAGTTTTTCGTTTTATTGTTTTTCAGTTTGTGTGCTTCATCAATAATAACCATATCGTAGGCGATAGATAAAATCGTGTCTCGATGCGGCTGTCTTTTGGCTGTATCAATTGAGGAAACCACGACGTCACACTGCTCCCACACATAGCTTTTTTTTTGTTCGACAGCATCAATGTAAAATTTCGTCCGCAGCTCCTGCACCCATTGAGACACAAGGGAGGCGGGGACGAGAATGAGAATCTTTTTGGCAAGTCCACGAATCATGTATTCTTTGATAATGAGTCCTGCTTCTACAGTTTTCCCAAGTCCCACTTCATCTGCTAGAATGGCTTTCCCGTTCATCTCTTCTACGACTCTTCTGGCTGCTTCGAGCTGGTGTTTTAAAGGAGTGAAGTCAGGTAGGTGCGTAGGAGCTTGCAAACCCTCGAATGAATCAATCGCCGTGACTTTCTGAACCTGCGTCGCTAATCGGTACATATCCCAGTTCGCCCAGGGACCGTCTGCTGAAAGCCGCTGCTGAAATTCACTTGCCCATTCCTGATCAAAAATCGTTTGAATATTCAATGTCATCGCCTGCCTTTCTAGTCGGTTTATGATAAAAACGTTCTGTTTTTAAACGCTTCATTTTTTAAGAGGTCTTTAAAAGACTGTATATTTCAATAAAAGCGAACGATATTGAACATTTATTTTAAAAATGTTAATGATTTTTCTGTTGCTCTTGATCCATTTCTAGTGGTAGGATGTTGGTAAGTGATCTAGAAAATAAGTCACCCATTTTGATAGTATGTCCAATAAATGTGAAGAATATGAGCGGATGATGGTATGGGGAGAGACTTGGCGGTTATTTTGCACTGGCAGGCGCCGAAGGAGCAAGCTGAATTGATTCAGTGAATCTCTCAGGCAAAAGTACTCTTACCGGACGCAACTCTGGAGAGTGTTTGCTCATTGTTTTTTAGCAAACCACCAAAGGGGAAAACGCACAATGATGTTGTGCTGTAAACTTTCAGGTGCAAGGACAGAGACTTCTTTTTGATAAAAAGGGAGCTCTCTGTCCTTTTTTGCTGTGATTTTTTTCTGAAAATTCAGCTTGTGATCTGCACTGTAAGAAAAAAGGGGGAAACGATTGATGTTGAAACGAACACCGCTTTTTCATGCGTATGAAACGTTTGGCGCAAAAACCATTGACTTCGGGGGCTGGGAATTACCTGTCCAATTTTCTTCCATTAAAGAAGAACATGAAGCTGTTCGAACAAAAGCAGGGCTTTTTGATGTGTCTCACATGGGTGAGGTGGAAGTCAAAGGTCAAGATGCCCTTCCTTTTTTACAAAGGTTATTAACCAATGATCTGTCTAAGCTGACGGATGGTAAGGCACTATATACAGCCATGTGTTATGAAGATGGCGGGACGGTGGATGACCTGCTCGTCTATCAAAAAGAAAAGAACAACTATTTACTTGTCATTAATGCATCAAATATCGAAAAAGATGTGGATTGGCTGCTCAAGCATCAGGGGGAGGATGACGTATTGATCAAAAACGTCTCTGATCAAATCGCCTTGCTAGCACTTCAAGGACCTCTTGCTGCTGACATCATCAAGGATGTGGCGGGCGAAGAGGTGACATCTCTCAAGCCATTTACGTTTTTATCACAGGCTGAGGTCGCTCAAAAAGAGGTGCTTGTTTCAAGAACTGGCTACACAGGAGAAGACGGCTTTGAAATCTACTGCCAGTCAGAAGATGCAGTGCACATTTGGTCGGCTTTATTACAAGCGGGCCAGCCTAAAGGGTTAATACCGTGCGGGCTCGGTGCACGTGACACCTTGAGATTTGAAGCAAGACTCCCGCTTTATGGTCAGGAGCTCACAAAGGATATTTCCCCATTAGAGGGCGGGATTGGTTTTGCTGTCAAAACGGATAAAGAAGCTAATTTTATTGGGAAAGAAGCGCTCAAAAAGCAAAAAGAAGAAGGAACGAAGCGAAAGCTTGTCGGCATTGAAATGATTGATAAAGGGATTCCGCGTACAGACTATCCGGTCTTTTCAGGAGAGAAGCAGATTGGAATTGTCACAACGGGTACACAATCTCCAACGTTAAAGAAAAATGTCGGGCTTGCTTTGATCGAAACATCAGAGGCGCAGCTTCAGGCAGAGGTGGAAGTACAAGTTCGTAAAAAACGTCTAAAAGCCAAAATCGTCGCCACACCATTTTATAAAAGAGCCAAATAACGAGGGGGAATAGAGGATGAAGCACAGGTATTTGCCGCAAACAGAGCAAGATCAAAAAGAAATGCTGGATGTCATCGGCGTTCAGTCGATTGATGAGCTTTTTTCAGATATCCCAGAGAAAGTACGATTCAAAGGAGCATACAACATCAAAGAAGCCGCATCTGAAACAGAGCTTGTGCGGGAATTATCTCGCTTAGCTGCAAAGAATAAGGATACTGTTTCCTATGCATCGTTTCTTGGTGCTGGTGTGTATGATCATTATCAGCCTGTCATTGTAGATCACGTCATCTCACGCTCTGAATTTTATACAGCGTATACACCTTATCAGCCCGAGATTTCGCAAGGTGAATTGCAAGCCATCTTTGAGTTTCAAACGATGATCGCTGAGCTGACCGGCATGGATCTTGCCAACTCCTCGATGTATGATGGCGGAACCGCATTAGCTGAAGCGGCGATGCTGGCTGCAGGACATACAAAGAAAAAGAAAATTGTTGTCTCTGAGTCGGTTCACCCTGAATCAAGAGCGGTGCTGAAAACATATGCCAAAGGACAGCATATTGAAGTAGTTGAGGTACCTGCGCGAAAAGGGCAGACGGATGTAGCGGCATTAGAAGAGGCCGTCTGCGACGAAACAGCAGCTGTTCTTGTACAATATCCAAACTTTTTCGGTGTAGTCGAACCGTTAAAAGAGATTGAACCGATTGCCCATAAAGGAAAGAGCCTGTTCATTGTCTCAAGTAATCCGCTTGCACTCGGTTTACTGACGCCGCCAGGAAAACTGGGGGCAGATATTGTTGTTGGTGATGCACAGCCGTTTGGCATTCCGGCTGCATTTGGCGGACCTCATTGCGGGTATTTTGCCGTGACGAAAAAATTAATGCGAAAAGTTCCAGGGCGTTTAGTCGGTCAAACAGAAGATGAAAATGGCGTTCGTGGATTTGTGCTGACCCTTCAAGCACGTGAACAGCACATTCGAAGAGACAAAGCGACGTCAAATATTTGTTCGAATCAGGCATTAAATGCGTTAGCCGCTTCTGTTGCGATGACGGCACTTGGAAAGACAGGCATAAAAGAAATCGCCTATCAAAACGTGCAAAAAGCCCATTATGCCAAGACGCAGGCGGAAAAACATGGGCTTCAGGCTGATGTAGAAGGAGCCCATTTTAATGAATTTGTGATCAAGTTAAATGAGCCTGTAAAAGAAGCCAATAAACGATTGCTTGAAAAAGGGATCATCGGCGGCTATGACTTAGGGATAGACTACCCAGAGCTTCAGCAGCACATGCTTGTAGCCGTGACAGAGCTAAGAACAAAAGAAGAAATTGATACGTTCATCAAGGAATTGGGGGATCGCCATGAATAAACAAGATCAGCCGCTTATTTTTGAATTATCCAAAGAAGGAAGAATTGGTTATAGCCTGCCTGATTTAGATGTACCCGAACAGGAGCTCCCGGCTTTATTTGATGAAACGTACATTCGTCATGAGGATGCTGAGCTTCCGGAAGTATCTGAGCTTGATATCATGCGCCATTATACGGCACTATCAAGACGTAATCATGGAGTTGATTCCGGATTTTACCCTCTTGGCTCTTGTACGATGAAATATAACCCAAAGATTAACGAAAAGGTTGCACGCCTTGCAGGCTTCTCGCAAATTCATCCACTTCAAGAAGCAGACACTGTGCAAGGAGCATTAGAATTACTTTATGACCTAGGCGACCATCTTGAAGAAATCACAGGGATGGACGCAGTGACATTACAGCCTGCGGCAGGTGCACATGGCGAATGGACGGGGCTCATGATGATTCGTGCGTACCATGAAGCAAGAGGAGATCATAAGCGAACAAAAGTCATCGTGCCGGATTCTGCTCATGGAACGAATCCGGCATCTGCGACAGTGGCTGGGTTTGAAACGATTACCGTTGCATCTGATGAAAATGGGCTTGTTGATTTAGAGGATTTACGCCGTGTTGTGAATGAAGAAACAGCGGCTCTTATGCTGACAAACCCGAATACACTCGGCCTTTTTGAAGAAAACATTTTAGAAATGGCTGAAATCGTTCACGGAGCTGGCGGTAAGCTTTATTATGACGGAGCGAACTTGAATGCCGTTTTAAGCAGAGCAAGACCAGGAGATATGGGATTTGATGTGGTTCACTTAAATCTTCATAAAACCTTTACAGGTCCACATGGAGGCGGAGGTCCTGGTTCAGGTCCAGTTGGAGTGAAAAAGGATTTGATTCCGTACTTGCCAAAGCCAGTGCTTGTGAAGAAGGAAGGTCGTTTTTATTTTGATGATGATCGTCCACAATCAATTGGACGCGTCAAGCCGTTCTATGGCAACTTTGGCATTAACGTCAGGGCATATGCGTACATCCGCTCTATGGGTCCAGACGGCTTAAAGGCTGTAACAGATAATGCTGTGTTAAATGCGAACTATATGATGCGCCGCTTATGTGCTCATTACGATTTACCATTTGATCGTCACTGTAAGCATGAATTTGTCCTTTCAGGTAAACGTCAGAAGAAACTAGGTGTGCGGACACTTGATATTGCCAAACGATTACTTGATTTTGGCTATCATCCGCCAACGATCTACTTCCCGCTGAATGTAGAGGAATGTATCATGATCGAACCAACTGAAACAGAATCAAAAGAAACACTTGATGCATTCATTGAAGCGATGATTCAAATTGCAAAAGAAGCAGAAGAGAATCCAGAAGTTGTGCAGGAAGCGCCGCATACAACGGTTGTCAAACGAATGGACGAAACAAAGGCTGCGCGGAATCCAGTTCTTGTTTTTGAAAGAAAATAAAAAAGACTCAAAGGGGGCGGCTAGCTCCCAGAGTCTTTTTTGTTAGTTTTTCGTTTTGATGCGGCCGCCCCATTTTTTAAAGCCGCCCTTTAAATTATAAATCTCACGACATCCGTTTTTACGTAAAGTTTGGGCTGCTTTCCCGCTTCTCAAATTATTTTGGCAATAGAGATAAACAGGCTTGTCAGGACGTATTTCATTTTTTCGCTGCTTTAGTTGTGAAATGGGGATGTTTCTTGCCCCTAAAATATGTCCGCCTTCAAACTCATTTGGCTCTCTCACATCAATGAGTTGAGCTTTGCGGTAACCTTTAATGAATTCTTCTTCCGTCAGCGTTTTCATAATGCGCTGCTGATAAATGTAACTGCCGATGGAATAAAGAACGAAAAGTCCACAAAGTGAGAGGACGATATAGTTGAATATTGGCAATACGACTCGACTCCTTCTTGAGCATCAGCACAGTGGCCTGTCTGATGGTACGGTTTAGACAAATACTATTATAGTAAAGCAAAAGAAACTTGTCATCATAAAAGGTAAGAATTATTTTCAATTCCTTTCCTATTTGATAGACTGATGAAGAGAGAAAATCGGTGGTCACCACCATCATCTAACATTGACTACGTAAAAGAGAAGGGATTTTTATATGCAAAAAGAGAAATGGTGTTTCATTGATACAGGAAACCAAGACCCTGCCTTTAACATGGCAATGGACGAAGCCTTGCTTTATTGGCATAGTGAGAAGCTCATCCCGCCTGTGATCCGTTTTTATGGATGGAATCCGGCAACATTGTCTGTTGGGTATTTTCAGCATGTTGAAAAAGAAATCAACATGGAAGCAGTCAAGCGCTATGGTCTCGGATTTGTCCGCAGACCAACAGGAGGGCGGGGGGTTCTTCATGATCAGGAGCTGACCTACAGCGTGATTGTGTCAGAGGAGCATCCAGAGATGCCAGCGACAGTGACAGAGGCGTACCGTGTCATTTCAGAAGGCATTTTAGAGGGCTTTAAAGAACTGGGACTCGATGCGTATTTTGCCATTCCTCGTACAGAAAAAGAAAAGGAAAGCTTAAAAAACCCAAGATCGTCTGTATGCTTTGATGCCCCTTCGTGGTACGAGCTTGTTGTAGAAGGCAGAAAAGTAGCAGGCAGTGCTCAAACGAGACAAAAAGGTGTGATCCTTCAGCATGGCTCGATCTTAATTGACCTTGATGAGGACAAATTGTTCGATTTGTTTCTTTATCCAAACGACCGGGTAAGAGAGCGGATGCAGCGCAGCTTTAAAAACAAGGCGGTCGCAATCAATGAAATTTCAGATCGAACATGTACATTAGACGATGCACGTGTTGCGTTTAAACGAGGGTTTGAAAAAGGATTAAATATCGAGCTTGTGCCTTATGAACTGACAGATGAAGAATTAGCGTTTGTCCACCATCTCGCCAAAACGAAATATGCCTCAGATGATTGGAATTACAAGCGTTAAGACGATGGACACTTCTTGTTTTTTAATGGGCGATGGTGTAGAATTGTTATGATTATTAAGTAAAGGTGCATTTTGGAGGGGTTTTATGACTACACCTAGTATGGAAGATTATATTGAACAAATTTATATGCTGATAGAAGAAAAAGGATATGCCAGAGTATCTGATATTGCAGAAGCCCTCGCTGTCCATCCCTCCTCTGTAACAAAAATGGTTCAGAAGCTAGATAAAGATGAATACCTTATTTATGAGAAATATCGTGGTCTGATTTTAACCCCGAAAGGCAAAAAAATTGGAAAACGTCTCGTATACAGACATGAACTACTAGAGCAATTTTTAAGAATCATTGGTGTAGATGAAGAGAAAATTTATGATGATGTAGAAGGCATTGAGCATCATCTCAGCTGGAACAGCATTGACCGCATCGGCGATCTTGTTCAATTCTTTGAAGAAAACGACGAGCGATCTGTACAGCTGAAAGCGATTCAAAAGAAAAACGAACAAACAAATCAAGAATCTTAAGAAAAAGGGACACCCTCAGCATGGGTGTCCTTTCAGATTGTTGACAAAGGGCTAAAATGATCTTTATTTTAGCCCTTTGTCTTCTTTTCAGCGTGATAGAAAACCTTTGAAGTCTAGGAAGGACGAGTACCGGAGCGGAGCGAATTTGACATTCGTGAGCACCGACACGCAGGACTGACACCGAATGCGAGGGTTTGTCTACACGCTGAAAGGGACACCCTCAGCATGGGTGTCCTTTTTGAATAAAGTTCTAATTGAAAGCAAATGCTCCTACACTATTAATAGTGTGAGATAAAAAGGGGGCTCCTTAATGAAGATAGATGGTGTGTTCTCAGGTGGAGGCATTAAGGGTGCAGCGCTTGCAGGTGCTTATGAGGCGCTTGAAGCGAGAGGATTTCAATTTGTCCGCCTTGCTGGTACAAGTGCTGGAGCGATCATTGCTTCACTCATCGCAGCAGGTTTTACGAGTCAGGAGATTCGGGAGCTTTTAGATGAAATGGATGACCATCAATTGCTTGACCGAAGGTGTCAATTCATCCCGTTTAAAATGCTCAGGTGGGTATCCATTTATTGGCGTCTTGGTCTTTACAAAGGAGACCGGCTGGAAAAATGGCTCACAGATGTTTTAAAACGAAAAGGGGTTACCGTATTTGGGGATCTCAAAAAAGATTCGCTCAAAATCGTCGCTTCTGATTTAACAAATGGAAGAATCCTCGTCCTGCCAGACGACCTTCCTTCATATGGATTAAATCCAGAACGGTTTTCCGTTGCACGTGCCATTCGCATGAGCTGCAGCCTGCCATATTTTTTCGAGCCAGTCAAACTAAAGTCTTCAAAAGGCATTTGTACCATTGTTGATGGCGGAGTCCTCAGCAACTTCCCGATTTGGTTATTTGCTGAAGAGAAAAAAAGACCGTTTGTTGGTGTTACGTTAACCCCAAACGAAAAAGAACGCCCTCAACACTCCATCCGCAATGCGTTTGAACTGTTTGGCGCTCTTTTTGAAACGATGCGTGGTGCTCATGACGAAAGACATATCGCCACAAAACACGAACGTCATATTATTTTTATTCCTGTAGAACACGTTATTGCCACTGATTTTCATCTCATGACAGAAAAGAAAAGGGCGCTCGTCGATCTAGGTAGACAGAAGGCCGAGCAATTTTTAAAAAGCTGGACATTTTAAAATAAGGCGCGATTCTTCTTTTTGTTTTTTTTGCCTTCAATCACAGTTAATTGTGTTTGGCTTTTCTTTTTGAGAAGGACGGGCTTAGACTTGTGGTCAGTCGGCACGCTTCGCAAATGAGTGACCCGATTTTTCATCTGGCTTTTCGTTTTTGGTTTAGGCTGCTGCTGGTAGCGACGTTTTGATTGTTTGACTGCTTTACGATAAAGATTGCCTTCTGTTCCAATTCTTCGATTCATCAGCCATCTAAATAGGAAAAACACAACCGCTCCAATGATCACAACTGATAGCAGCATCGTAAAGAGTCTGCCTGGGTTCGTTGTGAGTAAATACACAAATCCCAAAACACCTAAAGCGAAAATAATGGTAAAAGCAGGATGTACTCGGCGATTCATAACTGTCCACCTCCGAAGGAATTTACCGGATTTATAAGTTAGATCACTTGATGAGCAGAATCTGACGCTTGTTTCTCAGACGCTTCCTCTAAACGAAGAAGTTCATTAAAACTTGCAATGGCTACCTCGACTTGATCGTCAGAGGGTTCTTTTGTTGTGAGCAATTGCAGCCAAAGGCCAGGATAGCCAAGCACTTTTAGCACAGGCACTTCTCGGAGTTTGTTCGTGAGCTGCAAGACTTCAAATGAAATGCCCAGAACAACCGGAATGAGCGCCAAGCGGTTCAGAACTCTCACCCATAAAGGATCTGTCGGTACGAGTAAATAGACGAACATTCCGACAATGACAGTGAATAAAATAAAGCTGCTACCGCATCGATAATGCAGCCGGGATTGGCTTTGGACATTTTCCACTGTGATGTCAAGATTCTGTTCATAGCAGTTTATGACTTTATGTTCTGCCCCATGATATTGAAATACCCTTTTAATTAAAGGGGTCATGGAAATAAAGTAAATATAGCCTAATAACAGGATCAATTTAAAGAATGTTTCAACTGCGATTTGTGCGAAATTTCCAGAAAACACAGGCCGCACAAGCTCAGCTAAAAAGACAGGTACTAGGGTAAAGACAAATTTACTAAAAAGAAGAGAGAGAACTCCGATCACAGCAATGCCGAAGATCATCGATAATTTCGAGCCTTTTTGTTCTTTTTCAAGAGAATGATCTTCAGAAGGATCTAAGTCATAGCGCTCACTGGAGAAGTTTAAGTGCTTACTGCCGTTTGCGCTTGCTTCAACAAGTGCAGCAACACCCCTGACAAATGGGATTTTCTTGAGAAAGGCGGTTCGTTTATTGGATGTCCGGGGAAGCTTCAAAAATTCAATGGACTGATCCTTACGCCGAATCGCTGTCACATAGTTCTTTTTACCTCCGAACATGACACCTTCGACAACTGCCTGCCCTCCATATGCTGGAGATTTTGTTTGATTGGACATATTTCATCAACCTGCCTGTTTCCTGTAATTTACATGCATTTCCTTATACCTTTATTGTACAGGAAATGAGGGGAAATCACTAGCTCACAGGTCGATTATCTACTAGAATTCTATCTACCTCTTTTTAGTCAGTATACCCTGTTATAAAAAATTTACACTCATGCATGGAAATCCTTTTTTTTCATGACATATTGGACATACTACTTGCTGGAGGTGTTCATATGAAACGTGATGAAAAGAAAAAACAAGAAGAAAAAAATCAGTCAGTGCAAACGTCATCGATCGTGGCAAGAGCAGCTGCTACTGGCTTTGTTGGCGGTGTTTTTTGGGGCTTTATCGGATTTCTGACCCATATGTTTCATTTTTCAGAGGTGAGTCCGAATATGCTGCTTCAGCCTTTTGTGCTCGGAGAATGGAAAAAGGGCGGACTTGGCACTTTTATTAGTATTGTGCTTTTAGGCCTTTTATCTATTGGAGCGGCCTTTATTTATTACGGGCTTTTAAAACGGATCAAAGGTTTTTGGGTGGGGCTGATTTATGGGGGGTTGTTATGGTTGCTTGTTTTTTATGTATTTAATCCTATTTTCCCAGATGTGAAGCAAGTGCAAGATTTGCAGCAAAGTACCATTGTGACGACATTTTGCATATATATTTTATATGGCATGTTTATTGGATACAGTATTTCGTTTGAATACAATGAATTAACGAGTCAGAAGCTAGCGAGGGCACTCGGGAAAAAGACAGAATAAAGTGTAAATCACCCATTCATATGATAAAATATTTTTGGAAACGAAAGGTTTCTAAGGAAAAAGAAACAGATATCGATATAGATTGAATTAGGGTGAAGGAGTGGTCATATGCCTCATTTTCTTATGCTGAATGGACCCAACTTAAATAGGCTTGGCAAGAGAGAGCCTGCTGTTTACGGAAGTAAAACGCTGACGGATTTAGAAACGGATTTGTTTCAGTTCGCAGAAAGAGCAAATATCCAACTAACGTTCTTTCAATCGAATCACGAAGGGGATCTGATCGATGCGCTCCACGAAGCAGAGGATCAGTACGATGGCGTCGTGTTTAACCCGGGTGCTTTTACCCACTATAGTTACGCGCTGAGAGATGCCATTGCAAGTATTTCTTTACCTGTCATCGAAGTACATATCTCAAATGTTCATAAGAGAGAGGAATTCCGTCATCATTCTGTACTTGCTCCAGTATGCCAAGGGCAAATCGTTGGTCTTGGTTTAGAAGGGTATAAATTGGCGATTCGTTATTTAGTCAGTGAAGGGGGAGCGGTATCATGAAGCTTGAAAAACTAAGAAAACTTTTAACCAAATTAGAGATTGATGGTCTTGTGATTACGAGCAGCTTTAATTTGCAGTACATGACCAGCTTTACTGGATCAGCCGGTCTTGCAGTCGTTTCAAAGGATCGAGCGGCCTTTATTACGGATTTTCGCTACACAGAACAAGCCAAGGATCAAGTGAAAGGCTATGACATCATTGAACATAAAGGGAACATTGTGGAAACAGCTGCTCAAACGGCAAGGGAGTTTGGGGTAAAACGTCTTGGGTTTGAACAAAACCATATGACATTTGCCACTTATCAGCAGTATGCTGAAAAAGCAGGCGGTATCGAGCTTGTTCCTGTCTCAGAATCAGTTGAAAAGTTGCGCTTGATTAAGTCTAGTGAAGAGATTAAGATATTAGAGGAAGCTGCGAAGATTGCAGATCACGCCTTCGATCATATTCTCACTTACATCAAGCCGGGTCTGACAGAAATTGCGGTCATGAACGAGCTTGAATTTTTCATGAGAAAAGAAGGTGCTGAAGGATCTTCATTCGATATGATTGTCGCCTCAGGTGTTCGTTCAAGCCTGCCACACGGGAGAGCGAGTGAAAAGGTGATTGAATCTGGTGATTTGGTTACACTTGATTTCGGAGCCTACTATAAAGGCTATTGTTCTGATATGACAAGAACGATTGCCGTCGGAACACCAAGCGACAAGCTAAAGGAAATTTATCATATCGTATTAGAAGCAGAAAACGCTGGTGTGGATAGAATCAAGCCAGGCTTAACAGGAAAAGAAGCTGATCGCATCACACGAGACATCATTGAAAAGTATGGCTACGGTCAATACTTCGGGCATTCAACTGGACACGGGCTTGGTATGGAAGTACATGAAGCGCCGGGCCTTTCCTCACGCTCAGAGGTCGTGTTAGAAGAGGGAATGGTCGTGACAGTTGAGCCGGGAATTTACTTGCCGGATGTCGGCGGCGTGAGAATTGAGGATGATATTGTCCTGACAGCTGACGGCAATAAACGATTGACCCACTCACCGAAAGAACTTATCATATTATGATGGTGAAATGTAGGAGGATGACAAAATGATTTCAGTAAATGATTTTCGTACAGGCCTGACAATTGAAGTGGACGGCGGTATTTGGCGTGTAGTGGATTTCCAACACGTAAAACCAGGGAAAGGCGCAGCATTTGTTCGTTCTAAACTGCGTAACCTTCGTACGGGTGCTATTCAAGAAAAAACATTCCGTGCAGGTGAAAAAGTAGCGAAAGCTCAAATTGAAACAAAAACAATGCAATACTTGTATGCAAATGGCGACCAGCATGTATTCATGGATACAAGCTCATACGAGCAGCTTGAACTAAGTGAAACACAAATTAAAGATGAGCTGAAATACTTGCTTGAAAATATGTCAGTTCAAATCGTGATGTACGGTGCTGAAACCCTTGGAGTTGAACTTCCAAACACGGTAGAACTAGAAGTAGTAGAAACAGAGCCTGGTATTAAAGGTGACACAACATCAGGCGGATCAAAACCTGCGAAAACTGAAACTGGTTTAATCGTCAACGTTCCTTTCTTTGTGAACCAAGGAGATAAACTAGTGATTAATACATCTGACGGTTCATACGTTTCAAGAGCGTAATGAACGAATAAAGACTGTAAATCTCGTGTTTACAGTCTCAGCGTGTAGACAAACCCTCGCATTCGCCCGCAGGTCTGCGTGCCGGTGCTCACGAATGTCAAATTCGCTCCGCTCCGGTACTCGTCCTTCCTAGACTGCAAAGGTTTTCTATCACGCTGAAAAGAAGACAAAGGGCTAAAATAAAGATCATTTTAGCCCTTTGTCATCAATCTGAGACTGTAAACCTCGTGTTTACAGTCTTTTTTATTGGGAAAAATATGTCTCTCTGTCAGAACCCCCTCACTCTATTCTCTCATCCAACTCTTCTACGTCTGAAAAACAAGACTACTTCCAGCTAGTCAAGCATATAGTGTAAAAAAAGCTGGAGGTTCTATATGAAACAATTTCTTTTCCCAGGCATACACCCATCAGTGGCTGCGATGGCAGGCATGAGGTTCTTATCTGCAACTATTGAGCTGACGGCCGCCATCCTCATTTTGATCACAAATGATATACGCAAAGCGGTTGTCATCAATAGTATATTGGCGATCATCGGTCCGCTCATTTTTATTATCACCATGACGATTGGAATCTATCAAATGGCAGGGCAGTTATCCTATGCCAAGCTCGTGTTTATTTTCATTGGTGTCGTGTTTATTCTTGTTGGGATCTATAAGTGAAACGGCTTGGCATAATTAACGACTCGCATCATACATTTTAGAGAAGAAAAAAAGGAGGGGAATTCGTTGCGGAGTTTGTTGGATATTCTCCCGCACTCGATTGGACAAGAACTCAGGCTTCTAAAAGAGACAGAATGGGCGCAAATAGAAGAAATCCGCATTCGCACGGATCGTCCGATTGAATTGATGCAAGGCGGAAAACCGCGCTTTCTTTCCTACCACATAACAGGAGAAGATGCGTCTCAGCTATTAGGCAGGCTAAGCAATTACAGCATGTACACACTTGAGGAAGAATTAAAACAAGGCTATATCACCATATCTGGCGGACACAGGGTGGGTCTTGCAGGAAAGGTAATCGTTGAAAATGGATTCGTCAAAGGATTAAGAGATATTTCTTCATTTAATATTCGCATCGCAAAAGAAAAAATCGGGATTGCACTTCCCTTTCTTCCTTATCTATATGAACAAAATTGGTGCAATACACTCATCATTGGCCCTCCGCAAACAGGGAAAACGACATTGCTGCGTGATGTAGCGCGTATTGCTAGTACAGGCACAAAAACAATTTCTCCTAGAAAAACAGGAATTATTGATGAACGCTCTGAAATTGCCGGGTGTATAAGAGGGGTGCCGCAGCATCATTTTGGGCACCGGATTGATGTGCTTGATGCGTGTCCAAAGGCTGAGGGCTTGATGATGATGATTCGGTCCATGAGCCCAGAGGTCATCATTGTAGATGAAATAGGAAAAAGTGAGGATGTACAGGCACTTTTAGAAGCGATTCATGCCGGAGTCACCATTATCGTCTCAGCTCATGGGTATTCACTTGAAGATTTATATAAACGGCCATCATTTAAGCCGTTATGGCAGCTCCGTGTGTTTGATCGATATGTTGAATTAAATAGAAAAAATGGTCCCGGCACGATCGGACGGATGTATGACCAAGATGGAAAAGAGATGAAGTGGAGGCAGGGAGTGGACATATGTTAAAGCTCATTGGCGCTATTTTCATTGTCGCAGCCACGACATGGGGAGGATTTGAGTTTGCTAAACGGTACAGCGACCGGCCTAAGCAAATTCGACAGCTCCGGTTTGCTCTCCAGTCTCTTGAAGCTGAAATCTTGTATGGTCAAACTCCTCTAGCGCGGGCAGCAGAGCAAATTGCGTCGCAAGTAGGCCCCCCAGTGAATCGGTTATTTGAACATTTTGCAGAAAAGCTCAAAGTCGGGACTTTTTCTGCACGGCATGCATGGAATGAAAGTCTGGAGGATGTTTGGAAAAAGACCGTTTTGAAAAAAGGCGAATACGAGGCGCTGAAGCACTTTGGAGAAACACTTGGTCAGCATGATGTCACTGCTCAGCAAAAGTATATCAAGCTAGCTTTAGGCCATTTGGAATCAGAGGAGAAGGAAGCTGAAATCGCCCAAGCGAAAAATGAGAAAATGGTCAGAAGCCTCGGATTTTTAAGCGGATTACTACTGATTCTTTTATTGATGTGAGAAGAAGGGAGTCGAGAGCATGGGCGTTGATGTAAACGTCATTTTTCAAATTGCGGGAGTAGGCATCGTCGTGGCTTTTCTCCATACGATTTTAGATCAAATGGGCAAAAAAGAGTACGCTCAGTGGGTGACGCTGCTTGGGTTTATCTACATTTTGTTTATGGTGGCAACCATTGTGGATGATTTGTTTAAGAAGATTAAAGCCGTATTTCTATTTCAAGGATAGGGGAGGGCTTACAAATCGAAATCATACAAATTGTTGGACTTGGTTTAATCGCTACTTTCTTAGCATTAATCGTCAAAGAACAAAAGCCAACCTTCGCCTTTATGCTTGTTGTGTTTACAGGGTGTGTGATTTTTCTTTATTTAATTGATCAAATCTATGCCATTATCTCGATGATTGAAAGAATTGCGGCAAGTGCCGGCGTCAATATGAAGTATGTTGAAACCATTTTAAAGATTATTGGCATTGCTTATATTGCGGAATTCGGCGCCCAGCTCACGAAGGATGCTGGACAAGGCGCCATTGCATCGAAAATAGAGCTTGGCGGTAAGATCCTCATCTTGGTCATGGCAGTCCCGATTTTAACAGTCATCATTGAGACCATCTTAGGCATGATTCCGTCTATGACTTGATTGAAAAGAGGTGATGACAATGAAACGAGTGACAGCTGTTATGGGACTTATGTTTTTCTTTTGGCTGATCGCTCCGCATGCAGGTGCAGAAGAAAATGTGCCTTTATCAAATGAAGAACCAGTAGCTGAAGAAGTAGCGAATGGACAGGCTGATGCATTAGAGCTTCATTCCATTAGTGACTTTTGGGAAACCATATTGGACGAGTATGGCGGCTTTCTCCCAGAAAGCCAAAAAGGCACAGTGAAGGAAATGATTGATGGCGATAAAGAACTGTCTCCACAAACGTGGCTGAAAGCATTTGTTCATTATCTTTTTCATGAGGTCATTGCAAACGGAAAGCTCCTTGGAACACTGATTTTACTCACCATCTTTTGTTCGCTGTTGCAGCTTTTGCAAAATGCTTTTGAGCAAAGCACCGTCAGTAAAGTCGCATATGCTCTCGTTTATATGGTGCTCATCATTATTGCACTCAACAGCTTTCATGTAGCGATTTCCTATGCAACAGAAGCCATTCAAACGATGACCAGTTTTATTCTTGCTCTTATTCCTCTTTTATTAGCACTCATTGCTTCATCAGGCGGGCTTGTCTCGGCCGGTTTCTTTCATCCCGTTATTTTATTTTTGATGAACACGAGCGGCGTTTTTATTCAGTATGTCGTCCTTCCGCTTATCTTTTTATCAGCAATATTGAGCATTGTCAGTACGCTGACCGAACAATACAAGGTCACCCAGCTTGCCCATCTGTTAAGAAATGTAGCAATTGGCGGACTAGCCGTTTTTTTAACCGTTTTTCTCGGCGTCATTTCCGTGCAAGGTGCATCTGCTGCCATTACTGATGGCATCGCTCTTCGTACAGCCAAATTTATCACCGGAAATTTCATCCCTGTGCTTGGCAGAATGTTTACAGATGCGACGGATACAGTCATCAGCGCCTCTGTTTTGCTCAAAAATACGGTCGGTCTTGTAGGAGTTGCCATTTTGATTTCCATTGCAGCCTTTCCGGCGATTAAGGTTCTGTCGCTTGCCCTTATATATAAGCTTGCTGCTGCCATTCTTCAGCCTCTAGGGGGTGGACCGATCATTAGCTGTCTTGATGTCATTTCAAAAAGTGTTCTTTATATATTTGCCGCACTTGCTGTTGTGTCGCTCATGTTCTTTTTAAGCATTACCGTCATCATTACTGCTGGTAATCTGACCATGATGATGAAGTAAGGAGGGGGCACCTTTTGAGTTTTCTGACAGAATGGATCACAAGTATTATCCTATTTATCTTATTTGCGATTGTGATTGATCTTTTGCTTCCCAATTCAAGCATGCAAAAGTATGCCAAAATGGTCGTCAGCTTATTGTTGATCGTCGTCATGCTTAATCCCATTTTTGCCTTATTTCGGGCGGATCCTGACCAGATTTTTTCAGAATTAATGAAAGGGAAGGAAGAAGCACAGTCAGAAGAAATAAAAAATCAGATGAATTTAGAAAAAAAAGAAATACAAGCCTCTCAGCGTGCATATATTTTAAAGCAAATGGCTGTCCAACTAGAAAAAAGCGCAAAGGAGCCACTGGAGAAGGAGAGCTATGAAATGAAACACGTAGAAGTGTTGGCAGATGAGGAGCACCTTGATCAGAACATGGAGGCAGATCAATTTCGCATCAAAGCAGTCCTTTCCCCGCTCGCAGGTGATGCTGTAGAAACGGTGGCAAAGGTGGACATTGATCTCTCCAGACAAAAGGAGGAAAGCGCTGGATCGTCATCAAAAGAGATCGAGAGGATGAAAAAGACGCTTGCTGACATATGGAATACGAGTCCTGAACACATTGTGCTGAACATCGAGGGAGGTGACGCAGCAGATCATGAATAACAAGGACTGGAAACAAAAGCTGAAATCATTGTTCCAACCACCTGAAAAAGGTGAAGGGAAACCGAAATTAACAAAACACCATTACTTGCTGCTTGTATTCATTATCGGCGTGTCTTTCATGTTAGTCAGTCAGCTCCTGTCACCGCCATCAAACAAACAACAGGCTGCTGTTCCTGCTTCTAAAAAAACATCCTCCGAAGAACAGGCGGTATTCAAACCGGCATCCTCGGGTAAACCAAAGGACTCGATTGAGGACGTTGAGCAAGAATACGAAAATCAGTTGAAAGAAATTTTAGAGACGATCATTGGTGTTGAGGATGTATCCATTGTAGTAAATGTAGACGCGACTTCCTTAAAAGTGTTTGAAAAAAACAAATCCAATAAAAGCACAACGACCGAGGAAACAGATAAAGAAGGCGGCGTGCGAAGTGTCACGGATCAAACAAAAGAAGAAGAGATCGTCATCATTAAAAATGGCAATGAAGAAACACCTGTTGTTGTCCAAACGAAAAAACCAGAGATTCGAGGTGTCCTCGTTGTTGCTCAAGGAGTAGACAACGTTCAAATAAAGAAAACCATCATTGAAGCTGTTACACGAGTGCTTGATGTACCGAGCCATAGAGTGGCTGTTGCCCCTAAAAAAATCAAGGAGGATTCGGAATGATGTTAAAAAAACAAACGGTTTGGCTATTAACGATGCTAAGTTTAGTTGTCGTATTGAGTGTGTACTATATCATGTCGCCACAAGGTGAGAATGCAGTGACAGTAGAAGATATGAAATCAAAAGGAACTGAAGAGAAAAAGACCGAAACAGAAAAAAGGACTGACAAAGGAACGGAAAAAGGCTCAGGTGACAAGTCCACTGACAAAGAAACAAACGGCAAACAAGAGGATGTTGAAACAAGTGGTGAAGAAGGAAAGGCTGCTTCAGAGCAGACAGACGATGAACTTTTTACAACATACAGGCTAGAGCTTGAAGATAAACGCAGCAAGCAGCGCGAAGAATTCAACGAAATCGTGTCAAGTGATGATGCAACAGCACAAGAAAAAAGTGAAGCCTATGATCAAATGACAGCTCTCAGTGAGGCAGAAGGAACAGAGCGTCAGCTTGAGACATTGATTAAAACGAAAGGATACAAAGATGCTCTAGTGAGTGCTGAAGGAGATAAAGTGAGCATCACGGTTCGTTCTGATAAAAAATCAAAGTCCCAAGCGGCAGATATTATTGATATGGTTACAAAAGAAATCAGAGGGCTTGATAACGTAGCTGTCACGTTTGAGCCATCCAATCAATAAAAAATGAACAAACGTCCTTTGTCGAAAAGGGCGTTTTTTGATGCGGTTTGACGCCCTCTTCAAGGTACTCACGCGAGGTGTCTGATCACAATAGTAGTTGAATTCAACGAAATCCTCCTGTAAGATGGTTATAGTATGTACTTTTAGTACTAGCCTATAAAAAAAGATAAATCCATACATAGGGGTGCAAATCCATGTTAAAAATCGAAGAAATTCATGAACTGATTAAATTAATTGACGAATCTACAATTGATGAATTTACGTACGAAAACGAAGGTGCAAAAATCAAACTGAAGAAAAATAAAGAAGTCGTTCAGCAAGTTGCGGCACAAGCACCAGTGGCTCCTGTCCAAGCAGCTCCAGCTCAACAAGCTCCTAAAGCACAAGCTCCAGCTCAGACCGAAGCCCCTGCACAAGAGGCAACTGCGTCTGAAAATCTGCATAAAATCACATCCCCAATGGTTGGCACATTTTATGCTTCTTCTTCACCAGAAGCAGATCCATACGTGACAACAGGTTCTAAGGTGAAGGAAAGCTCAGTTGTATGTATCGTGGAAGCGATGAAACTGTTTAATGAAATCGAAGCAGAAGTAAAAGGCGAAATCGTCGAAGTATTAGCTGAAAACGGTCAGCTCGTAGAATTCGGACAACCCCTCTTTCTAGTGAAAGCAGAGTAAGGAGTACGATCATGATTAAAAAGCTATTAATTGCAAACAGAGGAGAAATCGCAGTTAGAATCATTCGCGCTTGCAAAGAGCTGGGAATTGAAACAGTTGCGGTATTTTCTGAAGCGGATCGCGATGCGCTGCATGTTCAAATGGCTGATGAAGCATATTGCATCGGACCGACTGCTTCAAAAGATAGTTATTTAAATGTCACAAACATAGTCAGTGTAGCAAAACTAACAGGTACAGATGCCATCCATCCAGGATACGGCTTCCTTGCTGAAAATGCAGACTTCGCAGAGCTTTGCGAGGAATGTAATGTTATCTTTGTTGGACCAACGGCGTCAGCGATTTCCAAAATGGGAACGAAAGATGTCGCAAGAGAAACAATGAAGCAGGCAGGAGTTCCGATTGTCCCTGGTTCTCAAGGAATTGTTAAAGATCTTGATAATGCCGTTTCAACAGCAGCAAGCATTGGGTATCCTGTTATTATTAAAGCAACTGCAGGCGGCGGTGGTAAAGGGATCCGCGTAGCTCGTACTGAAGAAGAGCTCATTAACGGTGTCAAAATCACGCAGCAGGAAGCAGCACAAAACTTTGGTAACCCAGGCGTCTATTTGGAGAAATTCATTGAAGACTTTAGACACGTGGAAATCCAAGTGCTTGCAGACAAGCATGGGAATACGATTCACTTAGGAGAGCGTGATTGCTCAATCCAAAGAAGAATGCAAAAGCTTCTTGAAGAAACACCATCACCAGCACTGAATGCAGACATCCGTGAGCAAATGGGTGAAGCAGCTGTGAAAGCAGCAGAAGCTGTTGAATACACAGGCGCTGGAACGGTTGAGTTCATTTATGATTATAATGAAGAGAAGTTCTACTTCATGGAAATGAATACTCGCATTCAAGTAGAGCATCCTGTTACGGAAATGGTCACAGGCGTTGACTTGATCAAAGAACAAATCATGGTTGCATCAGGTGAGAAGCTTTCTCTAACCCAGGAGGATGTTGTATATGCAGGCTGGGCGATTGAATGCCGTATTAACGCAGAGAACCCAGAGAAAAACTTCATGCCCTCAGCTGGTGAAATTAAAATGTATCTTCCGCCAGGCGGTCTAGGTGTACGTGTTGATTCTGCGGCTTATCCGGGCTATGTGATTCCACCATATTACGATAGCATGATTGCAAAAGTGATCACGTATGGTAAGACGAGAGAAGAAGCGATTGCGAAAATGAAACGTGCGCTTCAAGAATTCGTCATTGAAGGAGTCTACACAACGATTCCATTCCATCTCAGATTGCTCGAGCATGAAACATTTGTGAGTGGTAATTTTAATACGAAGTTTTTAGAAACGTATCAAATCATGAAATAATAACAGCTTTCGGAGGTGAATGATCGTGTCAGAAAACAATTTGCTTGAGATGAACCTTGATGAAGATCAATTGGGAAAAGTGCAAATTGCGCCAGAAGTGATTGAAGTCATTGCTGGGATCGCTGCTTCAGAGGTCGAAGGAATTGCCGAAATGCGCGGCAATTTCGCTGCTGATGTAGCAGAACGCTTTGGTAAGAAAAATCACCGTAAAGGTGTAAAAGTAGATGTCTCTGATGAAGGCATCACAATTGATGTGTATTGTGTGGTTGAATTTGGCCTATCCATTCCAAAGGTATCCACTGCTGTTCAAGAAAATATCCGTCAAACCCTTTTGAACATGACTGCCTTAACGATTAATGAAATCAACATTCATGTCGTTGGCATTCAATTTGATACAAAAGCACCTGAGGCTGAAGTAGATCAAGAAGTGTAAAAAGGGTTCAAGTGAAACCAAGGAGGCATCGCCTCTTTGGTTTTTTAAAGCCCATTTTTGGGTAAGTCCGAATATTGATTACGTCACGTGTTGATTTATTCGTTTTTCGCCACAGCCCGCATGGATCTTGGTGCGACCACGGTCAAAATATGTTATGATCTCTGTATGGCTTAACGACAAGCGGATAAAGTGGTTAAAGGAGTAAATAATGAAAAGAAGAACTGCAAGAGAAAAGGCGCTACAAACATTATTTCAAATTGATGTCAGCAATATTGATCCGAAAGAGGCCATTACACATGCGCTGGATGAACAAGAATCAGATCCTTTTTTCGAGGAACTGGTTTTCGGTGTGCTTGAACAAAAGGACAAGCTCGATGACATGATCTCGCAGCACCTTGTGAATTGGAAACTCGATCGTATTGCGAACGTAGACAGAGCCATTTTAAGGCTGTCTGTGTACGAGATGGTGTATCAAGATGACATCCCGGCTAGTGTTTCAATGAATGAAGCCATTGAACTGGCCAAATTATTCGGTGATGATAAAGCACCGAAATTTGTAAATGGTGTACTTTCAAACATTAAAAACGACCTAAAGCAGCAATAGGAGGATTCGACATGACAGCAACAATCATCGATGGGAAAGAAACAGCAAAAGAAAAGCGTGAACAATTAGCAAAAGAAGTAGAAGAGCTAAAACAAAAAGGAGTCACACCTGGTCTTGCCGTTATTCTAATCGGTGATGATCCGGCGTCACTTTCTTACGTACGCGGGAAGAAAAAAGCGGCAGAAGCAATGGGCATGCACTTTCAACTTGATCATTTAGATGCTTCTTTAACAGAAGAGGAATTGCTTCAGCTGATTGATCAGTACAATGCGAACGATCAATTCCACGGGATTCTTGTTCAACTTCCACTGCCGAAACACATTTCTGAAAAAGCCGTCATTGAACGTATTTCACCAGAGAAAGATGTAGATGGTTTTCATCCGTTAAATATCGGGAAAATGCTACTAGGGGAAGATACATTCCTTCCTTGTACACCAGCAGGTATTGTTGAATTGCTAAACAAAACAGGTGTCAATCTTTCTGGAAAAGAAGTGGTTGTTGTAGGGCGAAGCAATATTGTCGGCAAACCAGTTGGACAATTACTGTTAAACGAACATGCAACCGTCACATACTGTCATTCAAGAACGGCGAATATTTCAGAACATACGTTAAAAGCGGACATTTTAGTTGTTGCCGTCGGTCGAGCAAACTTTATTAAAGCTGACCAAATTAAAGAAGGCGCTATTGTCATCGATGTAGGAGTCAATCGTTTAGATACTGGGAAACTTGTAGGAGATGTTGATTTTGAAGAGGCGAAAGAAAAAGCTTCTTATATCACACCAGTCCCTGGCGGAGTCGGTCCAATGACGATTACGATGCTTGCACATAATACGGTTAAATCAGCAAAACGTACATTAGCATAAGCTTTATCCATTCATCCACCTGCATGCTGCCGGTGGATGAATGTGCGTTTTTGAAGAGGAGGAATACGTCATGAGTGAAAAAGCCTTTGTGACGGTCACAGCCCTTACAAAATACATAAAAAGAAAATTTGATGTGGACCCTCACTTAGAAGATATTTGGATCAAAGGTGAGTTATCCAATGTGAAGATTCATTCAAGAGGTCATGTTTACTTCACCTTGAAAGATGAAAACGCACGCATGCAAGCTGTCATGTTCCAGCGCTCCGCTTCCAAGCTTCCTTTTTCACCAAAGAGCGGGATGAAAGTGTTTGTACGCGGCGGGATTCAAGTATATGAACCAAGCGGCAACTATCAATTATATGCAAAAGAAATGCAGCCTGATGGTGTTGGTGCTCTTCATCTTGCTTATGAAGAGCTGAAGAAAAAGCTAGCAAGTGAAGGCTTATTTGATGCGCGCTATAAAAAACCAATTCCTGAATATCCAGAAGTCGTTGGTGTGATTACATCCCCAACAGGAGCTGCTGTTCGAGATGTCATTACAACCATCAACCGGCGCTATCAGCAGGCCAAGATCATTGTGCTTCCGGCGTTAGTCCAAGGTGAAAATGCCACCCGTTCAATCGTTGAGCGGATCAAAGAAGCAAATGAAAAACAGATCTGCGATGTCTTGATTGTCGGAAGAGGAGGAGGTTCGATTGAAGAACTTTGGGCCTTTAATGAAGAAGCAGTCGCAAGAGCGATCTTCGCATCAGACATTCCAATCATTTCTGCAGTTGGGCACGAAACGGACTTTACGATCAGTGATTTTACTGCAGACATGAGAGCACCCACACCAACAGGAGCAGCCGAGCTAGCTGTTCCAAGCACAGCCGATTTAATTGAACGAATCAAATCGATCGACATTCGGTTAACAAGGGCCGTAAAGAATCGAACTTCACAAGCGAAAGACCGCCTTGTGGCGCTTCAATCCTCTTATGCCTTCCGTTTTCCAAAGCGATTACAAGAGCAAAAAGAGCAGCAATTCGATATGGTATTTGACCGTTTTCAAAAACAGCTGACGAGACAAATTGATCAAAAACGCAGTCAACTTGACCGCCAGACATACAGACTGAAGCCGCTTCATCCAAAAGAGCAGCTGCTTCAGGCGAAAAAACGTCACGCTAATGAAACAGATCAACTCATCCGCAGTATGAATGTGCAAATGAAAACAATTCATTCGCAGTTCCAATCTGTTCTTGGTAAACTAAATGCATTAAATCCGCTTCAAGTGATGGAAAGAGGCTACAGTTTAGCCTATAAAGAAGATGAACTGATTAAAAGTGTGAACCAAGTAGATACGAAGGATCAGCTAACCATTACAATGAAGGATGGGCGTCTTATTTGTGAGGTTATTGAGAAGGAGGGACAATCATCATGACAGAATCAAATAAACAAAAAGAAGAACAAATGACATTTGAAGAGGCCATGAAAGGCCTTGAAGAGATTGTTGGGAAGCTCGAAGAGGGAGATGTACCGCTTGAGCAAGCCATCCATTATTTCCAAGAAGGCATGACACTTTCAAAGCTTTGTCATGAAAAATTACAGCATGTTGAAAAGCAAATGGATTTCATTTTAAAAGAGGACGGTGAGCTGGCTCCTTTTTCAGTAAAGGAGGCAGATGCTGGTGACAAGTAATTTAAATAATTTTTTGACAACACGAAAACAGGCAATCGAAGATTATTTATTTACATATGTTCAGGAATTGATGATTCCAGAACAATTAAAATCTTCTATGCTTTACTCTCTTAAAGCGGGCGGGAAAAGGCTTCGTCCTGTTCTCGTTCTTGCCCTATTACATGCCTACGGAAAAAACGAAGAAGATGGCATACCTGTTGGCTGTGCAGTAGAAATGATTCATACGTATTCATTGATACACGACGACCTTCCTTGCATGGACGATGATGACCTTCGCAGAGGAAAGCCGACCAACCATAAAGTATACGGGGAAGCAACAGCAGTTCTTGCAGGCGATGCGCTTTTAACCGAAAGCTTCCGCCTGATTACATCGCAACTATCTGACAATGTATCCGCTGATCAAAAGCTCAGAATCATAGATGAACTTGTGAAATCAGCAGGTGCGCTTGGAATGGTTGGCGGTCAATTTGATGATATGAAAGCAGAGCAAAAACAACAAATACCTCTTGCTGAATTAGAATCCATTCACGCCCGGAAAACAGGAAAGCTTCTGACCTTCAGCGTGGCAGCAGGTGCGATGCTGGCAGGTGCACCTGATGACGATATCGAAAACTTGAGAGAATTCAGCTATCATATTGGCATTGCTTTTCAAATCCGTGATGATATTTTAGATCTCGAAGGAAGCGAAGAAAAGATAGGAAAACGGGTCGGCTCCGATACAGCAAATGAAAAGTCAACATATCCTTCTTTATTAACGCTTTCAGGCGCAAAAGAAAAACTAAATGAACACATCACACGTGCAAAAGAAATTGTCTCAAATCTTAAGTTAGAGCAGCAATTGTTGCATGATTTATGTGATCTGATTGCCTCAAGAGATCATTAAAAACAGCCTAGATTTGAGGGTCCTCGAGCAATTGTGGTAAACTGTAAACAGTTTATTATGATGAGACAACTCTTATTCCTTCATGGGTTTTCATAGGAATAAGGCATTATATATGTATGTAGAAATTTTGTTGAAAGCGAGTTGATCCTGATTGGATCTTTTATCAATAAAAAATCCAACGTTTCTAAAAGGAATGTCAAATGCAGAATTAGAGGAGCTTAGTGCTGACATTCGCATGTTTTTAATTGAGTCATTAGCTAACTCTGGCGGGCACATCGGTCCGAACCTAGGTGTCGTTGAACTCACTGTTGCACTTCACAAAGTATTTGACAGCCCGAAAGACAAATTCCTTTGGGATGTTGGACATCAGTCTTACGTTCACAAGCTGTTAACTGGGAGAGGTGCGGAGTTTGATACACTTCGTCAATATAAAGGACTTTGCGGTTTTCCTAAACGAAATGAAAGTGAACATGATGTATGGGAGACGGGTCACAGTTCAACCTCATTATCTGGCGCGATGGGTATGGCGGCAGCGCGGGATATCAAAGGAACAGATGAATATATTCTTCCGATTATCGGAGATGGTGCGTTAACCGGCGGTATGGCGTTAGAAGCGCTGAATCATATCGGTGATGAAAAGAAAGACATGATTGTCATATTAAACGACAATGAAATGAGTATTGCACCAAACGTCGGTGCCATTCACACAATGCTTGGCAGACTGCGCACAGCTGGTAAATATCAATGGGTAAAGGACGAGCTCGAATACTTATTCAAGCGCATTCCAGCCGTAGGCGGGAAACTTGCTGCAACAGCAGAGCGTATTAAAGACAGCCTGAAATATTTACTTGTGTCTGGCATGTTCTTTGAGGAAATGGGCTTCACCTACTTAGGTCCTGTAGATGGACATTCCTATGAAGATCTTTTTGAAAATCTTGAATATGCAAAGAAAACGAAAGGTCCTGTTCTCCTGCATGTCATCACGAAAAAAGGAAAAGGCTATCAGCCGGCAGAATCTGATAAAATCGGAACTTGGCACGGCACAGGTCCATACAAAATCGATACAGGTGATTTTGTGAAACCGACAGCAGCGGCTCCGTCATGGAGTGGTCTAGTCAGTGAAACCGTCAGAAAGCTGGCGCGGGAAGATGAACGAATTGTCGCCATTACGCCTGCGATGCCTGTTGGCTCAAAACTTGAAGGGTTTGCAAAGGAATTTCCAGAGCGAATGTTTGATGTAGGGATTGCAGAGCAGCATGCAGCCACAATGGCGGCTGGACTTGCAACGCAGGATATGAAGCCGTTCTTAGCAATTTACTCAACCTTCCTTCAAAGAGCCTATGATCAAGTGCTGCATGACATTTGCCGTCAGAACCTCAATGTGTTTATCGGAATTGACCGTGCGGGCCTTGTCGGTGCAGATGGAGAAACGCATCAAGGTGTGTTTGATATTGCCTTCATGCGCCATATGCCGAATATGGTCCTGATGATGCCAAAGGATGAAAATGAAGGACAGCACATGGTCAATACAGCCATTCATTATGATGACGGTCCTATTGCGATGCGCTTCCCGCGCGGAAATGGACTTGGCGTCAAAATGGATGAACAGCTGAAAACCATTCCGATTGGCTCCTGGGAAGTTCTTCGTCCAGGGAAGGATGCCGTGATTTTAACATTCGGTACGACCATTAAAATGGCGCTGCAAGCAGCAGAGGAACTGCAAAAAGAAGGGAAATCGATTCGTGTCGTCAATGCTCGTTTCATTAAGCCCCTTGATGAAGAGATGCTAAATGAAATACTGTCTGAAGACATTCCGATTTTAACGATTGAAGAAGCTGTTCTCCAAGGTGGATTTGGAAGCAGCGTATTAGAATATATACACGACAAGAAAGCGTCACATATAAAGGTAGAACGTATGGGCATTCCAGATGAATTTATTGAGCATGGAAGTGTCGATGCCCTGCTTGAAGAAATTGGTCTGACGAAAGCGCAGGTCGCTGAGGCTTTACGTACCCTGCTTCCCGCAGCACCAAGAAAAGGAATTGGATCATGACATCAAAGAAAGAACGACTTGACGTTTTATTAGTCGAACAAGGACTAATGGAAACGAGAGAGAAAGCAAAGCGTGCCATCATGGCAGGGATTGTTTACTCAAATGAGAACCGTTTAGATAAACCAGGAGAGAAAATCGCTCGTGATACACCGCTCACTGTGAAAGGGAATCCTTTGAAATATGTGAGCCGCGGCGGGTTAAAACTTGAAAAAGCGCTAAAAGAATTTGACTTAACAGTTGAAGGGAAATTGCTGATCGATATCGGCTCATCAACAGGCGGATTCACAGATTGTGCACTCCAAAATGGAGCGGTCAAATCATACGCTGTTGACGTTGGCTACAATCAGCTTGCGTGGAAATTAAGGCAGGATGACCGAGTGATCGTGATGGAACGCACCAATTTCCGCCATTCTGTCCCAGCTGATTTTACTGAAGGATTGCCAGAGGTTGCCTCGATTGATGTATCTTTTATTTCACTCAAACTCATTCTTCCGGCTTTAAAGCATATTCTTGTCCCAGGCGGTGACTGTATCGCGCTTGTCAAGCCCCAATTTGAAGCAGGCAGAGAGCTTGTCGGAAAAAAAGGCATCGTGCGTGATCCATCTGTCCACCTCGGTGTGCTAGAAGAAATGAATCAATTTGCTGCAAAAGAAGGCTATGACGTAAAGGATGTTTCTTTTTCACCAATCACTGGTGGAGATGGGAATATTGAATTCCTGCTTCATTTGGTGCTTCATCCTGATCAAGAGGAGAATGCGGCACTTCCGGCTTCTGAACTTGAGAAAGTGGTCAAGGAAGCCCATTCCATATTGAAAGAAAAGAAAAACAGTCCTGAGCCGGCTGACACATGAGATCATTCAAACAAAAGGAATAATAGCTCGCTATTATTCCTTTTTACATGGACAAAAGACGAGAATCGACAGTTTCTCACGTAATGCTTGTTTTTTGAAGTGTGCATCATATAACATAGAACGTAAAGACAAATGAGAATCAAACGCCTAGGGGGTCAAAATGAATAAAGGTCAGAGGCATATTAAGATTAGAGAAATCATAGCAAGCCAAGAGATAGAAACACAAGATGAATTAGTCGATATGTTGAAATCCGATGGTTATAACATCACACAGGCGACTGTATCAAGAGATATTAAAGAGTTACATTTAGTGAAAGTACCGACGAACAATGGAACGTATAAATACAGCCTTCCTGCGGATCAGCGGTTTAACCCGCTGTCAAAACTGAAGCGTTCCCTAATGGATGCATTTATTAAGATGGATGCTGCCAGCCATTTAATCGTCCTGAAAACAATGCCAGGTAATGCTCAGGCCATCGGTGCTTTAATGGATAATTTAGATTGGGAAGAAATTATGGGAACCATTTGCGGAGATGATACCATTTTGATTATTTGCCGCACACCAGATGATACGGATACAGTTTCGACCAAAATTTTAGAGCTTTTATAAAGAGATCAGGTTTACAAAAAGAGGTGTCAAATGAGTGTTAGCAGAACTAACCATTAAAAACTTTGCAATCATTGAAGAGTTAACGGTTTCATTTGAAAAAGGACTCACGGTTCTAACAGGGGAAACAGGTGCCGGAAAATCTATCATGATTGACGCTGTCTCACTTCTTGTCGGGGGAAGAGGATCATCTGAATTTGTTCGTTACGGTGAAAAAAAAGCAGAGCTGGAAGGGCTTTTTCTTGTGCCGGAAAATCATCCTGTATTTGCCCTATGCGAAGAGCAAGGAATTGATGCATCGGATGAAATGATGATTCTTCGCCGTGATATGAATCAAAGCGGGAAAAGCATCTGCCGCATTAATGGTAAGCTTGTCACGATCTCTCTTCTGAGAGAAGTAGGAAGGCTTTTGCTCGATATACATGGACAGCACGATAATCAGCTATTGATGGAGGATGAAAACCATCTGCATTTGCTTGATCAATTTGGAGCAGAAGAAATTGCACCAGCTTTATCACAATACCATGAAGCGTATGATCAATATATCAAGACCGCTCAAAAGCTAAAACAGCTGTCAGAAAATGAGCAGGAGATGGTGCACCGTTTAGACTTACTGCAATTTCAGCTGGAAGAGATTGAAGCGGCCCAATTAGAGCCGGGAGAAGATGAGAAGCTTCAGGAAGAACGTCATCAAATCAGCAACTACGAAAAAATTTATTCCTCGCTTCAAAACGCGTATAACGCCCTGCGCAATGAGCAAGGAGGGCTTGATTGGGTTGGGATGGCTTCAAGCGAGCTAGAGCAGGTTTCTGAGATCAATGATGATCTGAAAAAGCTTTCTGAGCAAGTTTCGAACTCCTATTACTTATTAGAGGATTCTACCTTCCAAATGCGCAGCATGCTGGATCAGTTAGAATTCGACCCGGCGCGTCTTGATTTTATTGAGTCTAGGCTGAATGAAATGAAGCAGTTAAAGCGAAAGTATGGCGCAACGGTTGAAGAAATCTTGGAGTATGCGGCTAAGATTGAAGAAGAAATAGATCAAATCCAAAATCGAGACAGCCACCTGCAAACGCTCAAAAACAAACTGGATGCGATGAGCCGCGATGCACTGCTGGAAGCACTCAACGTTTCAGAGCTCCGCAAAAAATGGGCCAAGAAGCTAGCGAAGCAAATCCAAGCAGAGTTAAAGGATTTGTATATGGAGAAGTCATCCTTTGATACGGCTTTTGCCATTCGCTATGCGCCCTTTGGCAGCACGGACAGCCCCCTTTTAGACGGAAAGCCCGTCCAGCTTGGAAAAAATGGAATAGACCAAGCGCAATTTGTCATTTCTACAAATACAGGCGAACCGATGAAATCTTTATCAAAAGTAGCCTCCGGTGGAGAAATTTCACGTGTCATGCTGGCAGTGAAGAGTATTTTCTCAGCCAAACAAGAAGTCACATCCATTATTTTCGATGAGGTTGATACAGGCGTCAGCGGCAGGGTCGCACAGGCCATTGCCGAAAAAATTTATAAAGTAGCGGCAGGATCACAAGTACTCTGCATCACACATCTGCCCCAAGTAGCTGCAATGGCTGACACCCATCTTTTCATTTCTAAACGCTCTAAAGCCGGCAGAACACTAACGAATGTCAAACCATTAAGTCATGAAGAAAAAGTGAGTGAAATTGGCCGGATGATTGCAGGTGTGGAAGTCACTGAGCTGACAAAACAGCATGCAAAAGAATTATTGCACCAAGCAAATGATGTCAAAACGACAGGGTAGCTGAATGACCAGCTGCCTTTTTTATGTTGTCTAAAATTCGCTGTATATACGCATGAAATCGTCTTTTTCTTTTATCAATTTATCCAATCATTTTCTACATGTGCCAGTTATAAATCCTCGCGAAGAAGGCAAAAGTATAGATGTAGCCAAAACATTAGTGTTCTGGTGTGGGTAAGGAGCGAGGAGAGTGAAAAATGAATGCCCGAAAAAATGAGAAAAGCCATTGGTGTGATTCTCCTTGTTTCTTTAATAAGTACAGGGTTTATGAGCATAGTGAAGGAATATATCAGCATTCCAACAAATGTTGCTGTATTTGAAAAAGAAAAGCACTCAATTGAGACATCGATTGAAGCCTCAGCCAATACTTCTTCACCAGCCTTTAGTCTTTCAGAGAAAAACAATCAGCTTGAAGTAACCGGACAAAAGGCGGGGAAAGCCGAAATTGTTTATGATTTTAAAGGATTTCCTATTAAGAAAACAAAAGTCGATGTTCTCCCTGAATTAAAAGTCATTCCTGGAGGACAATCCATTGGCGTCAAGCTCCACTCTGTCGGAGTTCTCGTTGTAGGTTTTCATCAAATCACAACAGCAGACGGCAAAAAATCGCCAGGTGAAGCCGCAGGCATTCAATCAGGGGATATGATCATGGAAATAAATGGTCAAAAGATGGAGAAAATGAATGACCTCACCCCATTTATCCAGAAAGCAGGGAAAACGGGGGAAACACTTCATTTACTCATAAAAAGAGATCATAAAACCTTTCAAACAACATTAACACCCGCAAAAGATGCAAGTGAAGGCACCTATCGAATTGGTCTTTACATTCGTGATTCCGCAGCAGGAATCGGAACGATGACCTTCTTTGAACCATCTTCTAAAAAATATGGTGCCCTTGGGCATGTGATTTCTGACATGGATACAAAAAAACCAATCGTTGTCGACAATGGTGAAATTGTCAGATCAACCGTAACATCGATTGAAAAAGGCACAGGAGGCAATCCTGGAGAAAAACTGGCGAGGTTTTCTTCCGAGCGAAAAACGATAGGTGATATCTCGCGCAATAGTCCATTCGGTATATTTGGTACATTAACCGAAAAGCTCGAAAATCATGTAGTGGACAAACCACTTCCAGTCGCTTTATCAAATGAAGTAAAAGAAGGTCCAGCAGAGATCTTAACCGTTGTGGACCATGATAAAGTGGAGAAGTTTGATATCAAAATCGTCAGCACAACACCGCAGAAATTCCCGGCCACAAAAGGGATGGTACTGAAGATAACAGATGAACGATTATTAAACAAAACAGGCGGAATTGTACAAGGAATGAGCGGAAGCCCCATCATCCAAAATGGCAAAGTCATTGGAGCTGTCACACACGTATTCGTCAATGACCCGACAAGCGGATACGGCGTACACATTGAATGGATGCTGTCAGAAGCAGGAATCGATCTTTATCAAAAAAACAAAAAAGCAAGCTGATCACAAACTGCCGCGAATCTTCCGGCAGTTTTTTTCTACCCTTTCTTTCTCTGACATCATGTTATAAAATAAGGAAAAAGAGATTTTTCGACAAAATGGAAAATAGTATGTTGTCAAATTGCAATAATCGTCGATTCGTTAAGAAAAACGTAGAAAAAGCTAGATAATGCTCTATTATTCGGAAAATTAAAGTTTTTTAAAGGGGATAGCATGGTTTTGTCGAATTGAACACTCAGAAGAGAAATGCAAAAGACTAAAGGAATCGACATTGGGGAGGAAAGAACGTGGAGAAAATTAAAGTGTGTGTAGCTGATGATAATCGAGAGCTTGTTGGCCTTTTGACAGAGTATATTGAGGGACAGGAAGATATGGAAGTACTTGGCGTGGCGTATAATGGTCAGGAATGTCTGACATTATTTAAAGATAAAGAGCCCGACGTTCTCCTCTTAGATATTATCATGCCTCATTTAGACGGTCTTGCTGTACTGGAACGACTCCGTGAAAACTCTGATATGACCAAGCAGCCAAGTGTGATTATGCTAACGGCATTCGGACAAGAAGATGTAACGAAAAAAGCAGTCGATTTGGGCGCATCCTATTTCATTTTAAAGCCATTTGATATGGAAAACCTAGTAGGTCATATTCGTCAAGTCAGTGGAAACGGCACACAAGTTACCCATCGATCTTCATCTATCCAAAACAGTATCCTTCGTAACAAACCTGAACCGAAACGTAAAAACTTAGATGCGAGCATTACGACGATTATTCATGAAATTGGCGTGCCAGCTCATATTAAAGGGTATTTATACTTAAGAGAAGCGATTTCTATGGTGTACAATGATATTGAGCTTCTCGGAAGCATCACAAAAGTATTGTATCCAGACATTGCGAAGAAATTTAACACGACAGCCAGCAGGGTGGAACGAGCAATTCGTCATGCCATTGAAGTCGCTTGGAGCAGAGGAAACATTGATTCCATTTCATCACTCTTTGGTTATACAGTCAGCATGTCAAAAGCCAAACCGACCAATTCAGAATTTATTGCCATGGTGGCTGATCGTCTGCGTTTAGAGCATAGAGCAAGCTAGTTCATTTTAGATGAAAAAACGTTTCTTCATTGAGGCGTTTTTTTATTTTTGAAAAAGATTGTTAAAAAATGGTTGTATTGATAAAATCATCTTAATGTTTAAATTGGACAAATGGGCTGCTTTATTTTCAGAATAAAATGAAAAATAAAGCATGAAAGAAATCAATATGACATAAAGTAGTGGTAATCAGCTACGCCAATCTATCGATGTAGAAGAAGAAAACGCTCATTCGTAAGAAAAAGGATGAGAGGAAAAGGTCTTATGGAATTGGTAAATAAAGCAAATGAGATCGAAAGTTCTATTTCTATTGACCTGATTGGTTGGCGTTTTAAAGTCACTGGCTTCTTAGAGATTGTGCCATTTGAACTGAATATTCCCCTTGTCGAATTTAATAATTTTCACATTCTTTTACTATGCTATAATAATGAAAAGAAGAGGGTGAGGTTATGGGAAAGCTGAAAATCCACTCTGCTGAGGTAGCGAACGAAATTAGCAAGTGGACGAGGGTCATTTCTCAGAATGACCTAGAAAAATCTGCTGTCTATAAAGAGAAAATTCTGAATTTGCTAAAAAATACAGATGAAGACCGCGAAGTTCTCCTTTATTATCAGCTTGTTGACGGCAGACATGAAATGTTACTTGGAAATATTGAAAAAGCCAATCAAATTATGAAAACTGTCGGAACGCTGGATGAGAAAGCAGATGACATTATTAATTTTTATTTTTACTTTTACAAAGGCCAATACGCCGCATATGTAAAGAAGTATGATGAAGCCATCAGTTTTTACAAAATTGCAGAACAGCGCCTAAAACGTGTAAATGAAGATCTGGAAGTGGGAACTTTTCACCATAAGGTCGCTTCTATCTATTACGAACTGAAACAAAATTTCATTTCCATTAATCATATTAAAAAAGCCATCGATACGTTCAAAGCGCATGAAGAATATACAGCTCAGGCGATTGACAGCTTAATTTTACATGCCAGCAATTGTATTGATTTGTTCCAATTTGAAGAAGCAGAGAAAAAATATAAAGAAGCACTTGAGAAAAGTAAGCGCATTAACAATGAAGTGCTGATTGGGAAATGCTATCACAATTTAGCGGTCCTTTATTATGCAAAGCCTGATTATGAAAAAAGCGCACAATACGCCAAAAAAGGGATGGGCATTCAAATTCACCGCGACAATAGCCATTATTACATCCAATCTTTATATGTTCTGGCAAATGCCTTAGTTCATCAAGGAGATCAAGAGGCGAAAGAATATATCAAAGAGGGCATTCAGTATAGCTGTGATATCCAAAATAATGAATATATAGTAAAATTTGAAATTTTAGATTTGATGTGCGAAAATAGTGGAGCAGCAGACGTATTCTCTGAAAAATTAGACTACATAGAAAAAAATAGATTATATGTGGAGCTTGAGGATTTGTCTGAACAAATATCGAAATACTTCAAGGAACGAAATGACTATCAAAATGCCATTCGTTTTCTTGAAAAGAAATTCGATGCACAAATACTTCAAAAGAAAGTGGAGGTTATCTTATGAAAAAGTTGTTGTTAGGTGTAACAGTCGTTACAGCAGTCGCAGTTGTTTCTTCCCTTTTTGCTCTCGACGCAGAGATGACAGAGCAAGCCATCAGAGCGATTACGTGATCGAATTTATCTTTCAACCTCTTCGCACTTAAAAGAAGAGGTTTTTTATGTGTCCAAACTGGAAAAACTGAAAAAGACCCGTCATAATGAAGGTAAGCAACATATTTAGAGGTGACATATGACGAAAATTTTCGCACACAGAGGCTTTAAAGGAATCTATCCTGAAAACACCATGATAGCCTTTGAGCATGCACTCCATTCTGGAGCTGACGGTATTGAGCTTGATGTTCAGCTGACCAAAGACGGCAGACTGGCTGTCATTCACGATGAGAAGCTGAACCGAACGACGGATATGAAAGGTTTAGTGAAAGATCATACATATGAAGAGTTAAAAGCAGGAGATGCGAGTCATTCTTTCTATGAAGAAACAGGCGCTGTGTCCATTCCCCTTTTAGAGGAAGTATTGGAGCTAGTTGCGCAGCAATCATCATTGATCATCAATATTGAGCTGAAAAACTCCATTTATCGATATCCAGGTATCGAAGAGAAAGTAAAAGAGCAAATTGAACACTTTCAAATTGAGGATCGTGTACTTGTCTCATCCTTTCATCACGGCAGTTTAGCTCTTTTCCACAAGCTGATGCCGCAAATTGAACTTGCGGTACTTACGATGGATGTGATTCATCAGCCCGAGATGTACTTAAAAACAATACCTGCAAGGGGATACCATCCAAATATTAAGGGTGCTGGGGTGACAAAAGAGGTCGTATCAGCTCTCCGTGCGGCTCATCAAGTGATGAGGCCGTTTACCGTAAACAGTGAGCAGCAGATGCAAAAAATGTTCTCCTTAGGTGTCGATGGGATTTTCACTGATTTTCCTGACAGAGCCGTGAAAATAAGAGAAGAAATGAAATAAAGACCTGCAATCATCAGCAGGTCTCACCGTGTAGACATCAGTCCTGCGTTTCAGTGCTACGAATGACAAATTCGTTCCGGTACTCGTCTCAAGGGCTTTCTATCACGGAAAAAAGAGACAAAGGACTAAATTAAAGATCATTTTAGCCCTTTGTCAACTATCTGAGATCTGCTTTCTTTAGCAGGTCTTTTTTTATGCTTATCTTTGCTTAAAGCGAGCAGTCACTTTATTACGTTTACGGTCTCTATATAAAATAAACCCAGCTACAACATAAAGACCTCCCCCTAAAAATAACAACCCTGCAATTCCTTGCAGCCATAAAAATGGAAATGGTGCAATGATGATGCCAAAAACAGTGTCACGCAGCAGCTTAATCCCAAGTGCTGCAAAGGCGCCAGGTATTAAAATAATCACTAATGCAAGTATTCTCCCCATCAAATGTCCCCTTAATCGTCATTTATTTCCATTGTCTAATTCAAAAAATATTTTGTCAAGAAAGGAAAACGTGGTAATATAAGAGTTGTGCAATTTTTTGCAACGGAAAAATATGGTGTGCAAATTTTTTCATACAAAGGGGTAACGGGATGCAGAGAGTCTTGATTGTCGGTGCAGGACAGGGTGGATCAGCATTGCTTGAAACATTGCTAAAAACAAATATGATTCAAATCATCGCGATCGCTGACCTTGATCTTGGGGCGCCGGGGATGGTAGAAGCGAAAAAGAATGGAATTGATACGACAACGGATTGGAAAGAATACATAAAAGATGACATTGATATCATTATTGAAACAACAGGCCGTTCTGCTGTGTTAAAGGAACTGATTGAAAAAAAACCAGAGCATGCTGTCATTGTTCCAAGTTCGATGGCATACGTCATATCGGAATTAATGTCAGAAAAGCAGCAGCTTATTCAAATACTAAAGGAACAAACCTATAAACATGACCGCATTTTCAATGCAACAAATGATGGCATGATGTTTATTAATATGGATGAAGAAGTGGTCCTATTTAATCGATCGGCTGCCAAAATGGTTGGACGTTCACAAAAAGATGCAATTGGTCGTCACATTCGAGAAGTGATTCCAAATACAAAGCTTCCCGACATTTTAAGGTCAAGAGAGCCAGAATTTAACCAAAAACAATTTTTGAATCAGCAAATTCAAATTGTTACTACGCGTCTGCCGATTATTGATGACGCAGGGAGAATGCTCGGCGCTTTATCCATCTTTAAAGATATTACAGATGCGGTTGAGCTTGCAGAGGAAGTAACAAACCTCAAAGAAGTGCGAACGATGCTTGAGGCCATCATTCAATCATCAGATGAAGCCATATCGGTTGTCGATGAGCAAGGAAAAGGAATTTTAATTAACCGTGCTTATACGAAAATGACGGGTTTAACGGACAAAGAGGTTGTGGGTAAACCAGCAGGTGCAGATATTTCTGAAGGAGAAAGCATGCACTTGAAGGTTCTTGAAACAAGAAGACCTGTTCGAGGCGTCAGAATGAAAGTCGGACCAAACAAAAAAGATGTGATCGTCAACGTAGCGCCAGTCATCGTTGATGGCATCCTCAAGGGCAGTGTCGGGGTCATTCACGACGTATCAGAAATTCAATCACTCACAAATGAATTAAATAAAGCAAGGCAGCTTATCCGGACACTAGAGGCCAAGTACACGTTTGAAGACATTATTGGAGAAAGTGAGCAAATGCTTGTGGCACTTGAGCAGGCAAAGCTAGGTGCAAAAACACCGGCTACCATTTTACTCCGAGGAGAATCAGGTACTGGGAAAGAGCTGTTTGCGCACGCCATTCACAATGAAAGTGACCGGAAATATAACCGCTTCGTACGGGTTAACTGTGCGGCCTTATCGGAGACCCTTTTAGAGTCAGAGCTTTTTGGCTACGAGGAAGGAGCGTTTTCTGGTGCAAGGCGCGGCGGGAAAAAAGGGCTATTTGAAGAAGCGAATCACGGCAGCATCTTTTTAGACGAAATTGGTGAAATGTCCCCAAGTACTCAAGTGAAATTACTTCGCGTCATGCAGGAGAAAGAAATTGTGAGAGTAGGCGGAACAAAAGCCATACCGGTGGATGTGCGTGTGATCACGGCAACAAATGTCAATATTGAAAAAGCGATGGCGGAAGGGAAGTTCAGAGAGGATTTATATTATCGGATGAACAGATACCCGATCTCCATCCCCCCGCTCAGGCAGCGTCTTGAAGATATTGACTCATTAAGCAAGCGTCTCATCCAGAAGATCAATTTAGACTATGGACGGAATGTGAGTGGTTTAACAGAACATGCACTCAATAGACTTCGTTCATACAGCTGGCCTGGCAACGTGAGAGAGCTTGAAAATGTGCTTGGACGAGCTATGATCTTTTTGAACCCGCAAGAAGAATGGATTGATGAAGGGCATATTGCATTCATGGAATCGGAAAAGCATGAAGAAAAAGAGCAGGAACTTGCTGTCAGCCAATTTGAGGGTGAGACGCTTTCGGACGCCGTTGAAGCATTTGAAGCGCAGCTAATTAAACAAACCCTTGAAAAGCATCAATTCAATCGTACCAAAACAGCGAAAACGTTAGGGATCAGCATTCGAAACCTTTACTATAAAATGGATAAATATCAGCTTGCAAAAGATAGCATGCAATAACATGCATGTTGCCTGCAAAAAAATGCACGCATTTATCGGGGAATGGTTCATTTTCCTCGCGTTTCAAGCTGGCACGGAACTTGCATAAAGAAAAGATGAACCGAGCACAAGGAAAGGTGGGCATGTATGAAGCTGGACGATCTGATTATCAAAGCCTCGCAGCTGCAGAATAAAACAGCGGCTGTGGCTCATGCAGAAGACAAAGAAGTGCTTCATGCCATCAATATGGCAATTGAACGAAAGGTCGCTCGCTTCCTGCTAGTTGGGAACAAAAGTAACCTGAAGGAGCTAGTCAAACAGCATGAAATCAATGAAGACTGGATAGATATTATTCATTCTGATTCACCCGAAGAATCTGCCAAAATTGCCGTACAGGCAGTGAGTGAGAAGCATGCAGATATTTTGATGAAAGGGAATGTCCCGACAGCAGTCCTTTTAAAAGCGGTACTGAATAAAGAGTACGGACTTCGAACAGCGAGTGTCCTATCACATGTCGCGGCATTCGAAGTGCCAGGCTTCGACCGTTTTATCTATGTAACAGATTCTGCGATGAACATCGCGCCGGATTTAAATATGCTGAAAGAAATTACGATCAATTCTGTTCAAGTAGCACATGCTGTCGGAAACGACATGCCAAAGGTTGCGGTGTTATCTGCGGTAGAGGTAGTCAACCCAGCAATGGATTCGACGCTGACTGCTGCAAGTCTTGCCCAAATGAATCGAAGAGGTCAAATTTCTGGCTGTCTCATTGATGGGCCGCTTGCTTTAGATAACGCCATTTCTCAAACGGCGGCTTCTCATAAAAATATTACGAGTGATGTCGCTGGCCATGCAGATATTTTGCTTGTGCCAACAATTGAAGCAGGCAACATTCTTTATAAATCTCTCATCTACTTTGCACATGCAAAGGTTGGGGCTGTAGTGGCAGGAGCGAAGGCGCCGATCGCTTTAACAAGCCGGTCTGATTCAGCCGAAAGTAAGCTCTATTCAATTGCACTTGCCATCTGTACATCAAATTAAGCGGAAGTATTAGGAGGAATAGACAATGGAACTTTTTAAATATATGGAACGATACGATTATGAACAGCTTGTATTTTGTCAGGATGAGCAGTCGGGCTTAAAAGCCATTATCGCCATTCATGATACAACACTTGGGCCAGCACTAGGCGGAACGAGAATGTGGACGTATGAAAACGAAGAAGCAGCCATCGAAGATGCTTTGCGTCTAGCAAGAGGGATGACTTATAAAAATGCGGCAGCAGGGCTTAATCTTGGCGGCGGGAAAACAGTCATCATCGGTGATCCGAGAAAAGACAAGAATGAAGAAATGTTCCGTGCGTTTGGACGTTACATTCAAGGGCTGAATGGCCGCTATATCACAGCTGAAGATGTCGGTACAACTGTAGAAGATATGGATCTTATCCATGAAGAAACAGACTTTGTTACAGGCATCTCTCCTGCGTTTGGTTCTTCCGGGAACCCATCTCCTGTCACAGCTTACGGTGTATATAAAGGGATGAAAGCAGCTGCAAAAGCTGCATTCGGGACGGATTCATTAGAAGGAAAAACGATTGCCGTCCAAGGTGTTGGAAATGTGGCCTACAATCTGTGTAAACATCTACATGAAGAAGGCGCACAGCTGATTGTGACAGATATCAACAAAGACTCTGTTCAGCGAGCGGTAGAAGACTTCGGTGCAAAAGCTGTAGACCCTGACGATATTTATGATCAAGCATGTGATATTTATGCGCCGTGTGCACTAGGTGCAACCATTAACGATATGACGATTCCTAAACTAAAGGCAAAAGTCATTGCAGGTGCAGCGAATAACCAGCTAAGAGAAACTCATCACGGGGATCTTATTCATGAAATGGGCATTGTGTATGCACCTGATTATGTCATCAATGCAGGTGGTGTGATTAACGTTGCTGATGAGCTTTACGGTTATAATGCTGATCGTGCAATGAAAAAAGTCGAAGGCATTTACCAAAATATTGAGCGTGTCATTGAAATTTCAAACCGTGATGCCATTCCAACCTATAAAGCGGCAGACCGATTGGCTGAAGAGCGAATTGAAAGAATGCGCAAATCAAGAAGTCAATTCTTGCAAAATGGTCAGCATATTTTAAGTCGTCGCTAATTTGAAGAATGAGTTGAAACGGAGGTTTTGTTTTTGCAAACAAAAGAATGGCGTATTCTCACGATTAATCCTGGCTCTACTTCAACAAAAATCGGTGTGTTTCATAATGAACGGTCCATCTTTGAAACGACACTCAGACATACAGATGAGGAATTAAAGCAGTTTCCTCATATCATTGATCAATTTTCATTTCGTAAGGAAACAATTCTGAAAACCCTGCATGAACAGGGGATGAACATCTCAAAGTTTGATGCAGTTTGTGCCCGCGGCGGTCTTCTTCGCCCAATTGAAGGAGGCACATATGAAGTAAATGAGCAAATGGTCGAGGACCTAAAAGCAGGGTATGCCGGACAGCATGCGTCCAACCTAGGCGGTATCATTGCACGAGAAATTGCACTCGGCCTGAATATCCCAGCTTTTATTGTCGATCCAGTTGTAGTGGATGAACTAAAGCCGATTGCTCGTATTTCAGGGCTGCCAACGATTGAGCGAAAAAGCATTTTTCATGCCTTGAATCAAAAAGCGGTCGCAAGAAAAACAGCCGCTTCTTTTGGAAAGCGTTACGAAGATTTGAACATGATCATTACGCATATGGGCGGCGGTATCACAATTGGTGTACATGAAAAAGGAAAGGTCATTGATGTCAATAACGGGCTTCATGGCGAAGGCCCTTTTAGCCCAGAGCGGGCAGGTACGCTTCCAACAGGTGACCTCGTCAACCTTTGCTTTTCTGGTGAATACTCGCAAGAGGAAATGCTCAAGCGCATTATTGGTGAAGGTGGTCTTGCGGGCTATCTCGGCACGACAGATGCTGTCAAAGTAGAGCGCATCATTGAAGCAGGAGATGAACGTGCAGCGCTCATTTATGAAGCGATGTGCTATCAAATCGCAAAGGAAATTGGTGCAGCTAGTGCGGTTTTAAAAGGAGCAGTTGACGTCATTGTGTTAACAGGCGGCCTTGCGTACAGCAAACAAATTACGTCAAGTATTAGAGGGTACATTGACTGGATTTCAGATGTCGTTGTCTATCCAGGTGAAAACGAATTGCAATCCTTAGCAGAAGGTGCACTTCGTATTTTAAAAGAAGAAGAATCACCGAAAGAATACCCAAATGATCAAAGGACAAAGAAAGGAGTGACAAGTCATGGCAACTGAATATGACCTCGTCATTCTTGGTGGAGGCACAGGCGGATATGTAGCGGCCATCCGTGCCTCACAGCTTGGATTGAAAACAGCAGTCGTAGAAAAATCACAGCTTGGAGGAACATGTCTTCATAAAGGCTGTATTCCGTCTAAAGCGCTGCTCAGAAGTGCAGAAGTCTATCAAACGGTCAAACGTGCGGCCGATTTCGGCGTGGAGGCAAGTGGTATCACCTTACAATTTGCAAATGTGCAGAAAAGAAAAGCAGAGATTGTAGAAAAACTAGCAGGCGGCGTTAAACACTTAATGAAGCAAGGAAAAATTGATGTATACGAAGGGCTTGGTCGTATACTTGGCCCATCTATCTTTTCGCCAATGCCAGGAACCATCTCTGTAGAAATGGCGAATGGGGATGAAAATGAAATGCTGATTCCAAAGCAGGTCATCATTGCGACAGGTTCAAGACCGCGCGTGCTGCCTGGGCTTGAAGCAGACGGAACGCATATTCTCACATCAGATGATGCACTTGAACTGCAAGAGCTGCCTCAGTCGATGCTGATTGTCGGCGGCGGGGTGATCGGGATCGAGTGGGCATCCATGCTGAATGATTTTGGGGTGAAAGTCACTGTAATCGAGTATGCAGATCGCATTTTGCCAACAGAAGATCAAGACATTTCTAAAGAAATGGAAAAGCTTTTATCTAAAAAAGGTATCACCTTTGTCACAAATGCGAAGGTACTGCCCGATACAGTAGAAAAGCAAGAGAATCTCGTCAAGATTCAAGCGGAAAAGGACGGAGACATTCAGTCGTTTGAAGCGGAAAAACTCCTTCTTTCAGTCGGCCGAGTACCAAATATTGAAGGCATAGGGCTCGAAAATACGGAGATCCAAACAGAAAAGCATGGCATTGTCGTGAATGAACATTATCAAACGAAGGAATCACATATTTACGCGATAGGAGATGTCATTGGCGGGCTTCAGCTGGCACATGTGGCTTCACACGAAGGCATGATTGCCGTGGAACATATGGCCGGAAAAGAACCGAAGCCGCTCGATGAAACGCTCGTGTCTAAATGTGTTTACTCTCACCCAGAAACCGCTAGTGTTGGACTCACTGAACAGGCGGCAAAAGAGCAAGGCTATGAAGTCAAGATTGGGAAATTCCCTTTCATGGCGATTGGAAAAGCACTTGTGTTTGGGGAGTCTGATGGGTTTGTCAAAATCATTGCTGATCAAAAAACAGATGATATCTTAGGGATTCATATGATTGGTCCTCATGTAACAGATATGATATCTGAAGCTGGATTAGCCAAAGTACTTGATGCAACGCCGTGGGAAGTGGGACAAACGATTCACCCGCACCCAACTTTGTCAGAGGCGATTGGCGAGGCAGCACTTGCTGTTGACGGTAAGGCGATCCATTTTTAATCAAGGAGGGAAACATGATGAGTAACATGCGTCATCAGGAATTAGGATTATCAGATGAACAAGCAATTGACATATATAAAACAATGCTGCTAGCAAGAAAAATCGATGAACGGATGTGGCTGTTAAACCGTTCTGGGAAAATTCCATTCGTGATTTCTTGTCAAGGGCAGGAAGCGCAGCAAGTCGGAGCAGCCTTTGCGCTCAACAGAGAAGAAGATTATGTATTACCTTACTACCGTGATATGGGTATTGTCCTGGCATTTGGAATGACAGCGAAAGATTTAATGATGTCTGGTTTCGCAAAAAAAGACGATCCAAACTCAGGCGGAAGACAGATGCCGGGTCATTTTGGACAAAAATCAAACCGAATTGTGACCGGATCATCACCTGTCACAACGCAGGTTCCTCATGCGGTGGGGATCGCACTTGCTGGACGTTTAGAGAAGAAAAACTTTGTCAGCTTTGTCACGTTCGGTGAAGGCTCTTCAAACCAAGGCGATTTTCACGAAGGAGCCAACTTTGCTGCTGTGCATAAGCTGCCTGTTATTTTCATGTGTGAAAACAACAAGTACGCGATTTCCGTTCCGTATGACAAACAAGTGGCATGTGAACGCATTTCAGATCGTGCGATTGGGTACGGAATGCCTGGCATCACCGTAGATGGAAATGATCCGCTTGAAGTATATGCAGCTGTCAAAGAAGCGAGAGATCGTGCGGCAAGAGGCGAAGGCCCGACATTGATTGAAGCTATTTCTTACCGTTTAACTGCGCATTCAAGTGATGACGATGATTCAAGCTATCGAGAAAAAGAAGAAGTGCTCGAAGCGAGAAAAAAAGACCCGCTCATCCAATATGAAACGTATTTAATCGAAGGTAACGTCATGACTTCTGAAATGAAAGAAGAGATGACAAAAGAAATCATGCAAATCGTAAACGAAGCCACTGATGAAGCGGAAAACGCAGCTTATGCTGATGCAGAAAGCGCACTTCGTTACGTGTATGCGGAGTAAGGGGGAAGAAAAATGTCTGTTATGTCATATATAGACGCCATTACACTGGCGATGAAAGAAGAAATGCAGCGAGACCCGAAAGTGTTTGTGCTCGGAGAGGATGTCGGGAAAAAAGGCGGCGTATTTAAAGCGACAGCGGGTCTTTACGAGCAATTTGGAGAAGCGCGCGTGATGGATACACCACTTGCAGAATCAGCCATTGCTGGTGTAGGTATTGGGGCAGCGATGTATGGAATGCGCCCGATTGCAGAGATGCAATTTGCGGATTTCATTATGCCTGCTATCAACCAAATCATTTCTGAGGCTGCAAAAATTAGATACCGCTCAAATAATGATTGGAGCTGTCCAATGGTCATCCGTGCACCTTATGGCGGCGGTGTTCATGGGGCGCTTTATCATTCACAATCGGTCGAAGCGATTTTTGCCAATCAGCCGGGCTTAAAGATTGTGATGCCTTCTACACCTTATGATGTAAAAGGTCTTTTAAAGGCCGCAGTGCGTGATCCAGATCCTGTATTGTTCTTTGAACACAAACGTGCATACCGTCTCATTAAAGGAGAAGTGCCTGAAGAGGATTATACGCTTCCTATTGGAAAAGCAGATGTGAAACGTGAAGGCGATGATATCACGGTCATTACATATGGCCTATGTGTTCATTTTGCGCTGCAAGCAGCAGACCGCCTTGCAAAAGACGGAATTTCCGCTCATATTCTCGATTTGCGAACAGTTTACCCGCTTGATCAGGAAGCGATTATTGAAGCGGCATCAAAAACGGGCAAAGTTCTTCTTTTAACGGAAGATACAAAAGAGGGAAGCATTATGAGTGAGGTTGCGGCGATCATTTCGGAGCATTGCTTATTTGATTTAGATGCACCTATTAAACGTCTAGCAGGACCTGATATCCCGCCAATGCCATATGCCCCGACAATGGAGAAATTCTTCATGGTCAATCCGGATAAGGTAGAAGCTGAAATGAGAGAGCTAGCAGCGTTTTAAGAAAGAGGAGGGTTCCAAGTGGCAATTGAACAAATGAAAATGCCTCAGCTAGGTGAAAGTGTAACAGAAGGAACCATTAGCAAATGGCTCGTTTCACCTGGCGATCAAGTGAATAAATACGATCCCATTGCGGAAGTGATGACGGATAAAGTGAACGCAGAGGTCCCGTCATCCTTTACAGGAACGATTACAAAGCTATCGGCTGAGGAAGGAGATACACTTCAAGTAGGAGAAGTGTTTTGTGAAATTGAAGTAGAAGGCAGCACGCAGCAGAGTGCAAAAGAAGAAGCGGCACCTGGGCAAAGCGAAGCGCCTGAAGCGGATCAAAGTCAAAAGAAGCGTTACTCTCCAGCAGTCCTTCGTTTAGCAGATGAGCATGGAATTGATTTAGCGGCTGTTCAAGGAACAGGAGCAGGCGGCCGAATCACAAGAAAAGATTTGCTTCAGCTCATCGAAAATGGAGGCGTAAAAGAAAAGGCAGCACCTGTCAGTGAAGGAGCGGTTCAAACGGAGCCTGCGCAGCCGTTAAAAGCAAAAGATGCTCCTTCCATCTCTTCAATGCCTGGTGATGTCGAGCTGCCCGTCACGCCGATCCGGCAGGCGATTGCAGCAAATATGCTGAGAAGCAAACATGAAATTCCGCATGCATGGACGATGATGGAAGTTGATGTGACAAACCTTGTGACAAGAAGAAATCAGCTAAAGGATCAATTTAAAGCAAAAGAAGGCTTTAATTTGACGTTCTTTGCATTCTTTGTCAAAGCAGTGGCTCAGGGCTTAAAGGAATTCCCTGAAATGAACAGCATGTGGGCTGGAGATAAAATTGTTCAAAAGAAAGCGGTCAATGTTTCGATTGCTGTCGCTACAGATGACGCTCTTTTTGTTCCAGTGATTAAGGATGCTGATGAAAAGACCATTAAGGGCATCGCCAAAGAAATTCATGAGCTTGCTTCCAAGGTAAGGCAAGGAACGCTGAAGCAAAGTGACATGGAAGGCGGCACCTTCACCGTAAACAATACGGGATCATTTGGTTCGGTACAATCCATGGGAATCATTAATTACCCGCAAGCGGCCATTTTACAAGTAGAATCGATCGTGAAGCGTCCAATGATTGTGGGTGGAATGATTGCGGCAAGAGACATGGTGAACCTTTGTCTCTCATTAGATCACAGAGTACTTGATGGTCTTGTGTGCGGCAGATTCCTTCAAAGAATTAAACAAATCCTTGAAGGCATCGACGAGCAGACATCGGTCTATTAAAACCCATTTAAATTCCCCCTCCCGATCATGAGAGGGGGATTTCCATATCAATGAGAAAGGAGCGATGATATGTCCGGACTAGATTTTTTTGCTTTTTTAACGATTGGCCTCATGTTTATCACAGCGATTGCGTTCGCTTTTCTTCGGTATATTTCCAAATCACGCAATCATCCTGAAAGGTTACTACTCATCATATCCATCGTTTCAATCATTCAAATTGCGTACTGCTTGCTACTTGTAGGTGGATTGAAAGGAGCAGCAAATAGCTTTTTAGGAATTTCACTTCTTTTAGGCACACTGCTTGGGTATGCACTTGAATATTTATACAGACGCTACATTAAAAAAACGCCCGAATCTTAATGATCTCGGGCGATTTCTTTATTCTGCTGGAACAATAAAGGTCAAATGTTGCTTTAATACTTCGAGGAAAGAGGGGGCTGTCATGTATACTTCACCATCTGTATCTGCATCCATTTCCTCTTTTGTATGGATATGAACGCGAGACGCTTGGATGAAAGACAGGTCGCCTGTAAAATCCTCTAGCTCTTCTCGGTTCATTGAAAATATCTCTTTTAAAGCAGAGAAACTAGTATTTCTGCAAATTAAAGTTTCGGCTTTTCCATCATCAATTGCTGCATTTGGCAAATCAATTTTATGTGTACCGATAAATTGTCCGTTCATCACAAGCACGATCACAGCTTCCTCTTCCCAGTTTTCCTCTTCGGTTTCAATACGTACGTGAAAAGGATCTGTTTGAAGAGTTCGAAGAGCGCTTGTGAAGTAGCTGATTTTGCCGAGTACGGCTTTTTCCTTGTCATTAATATTATTGGAGGTGTCTGCAATGAGCCCGATCCCCCAGAAGTTTAAAAGGTATCGATCTTCTGCTTTGATTAAGTCGACCTTTTTTCGGGCGCCGTCTACAATCATTTGAGCGGCTTTTGCCATTTGTTGAGGTATGCCTAGCGTTCTAGAAAAATCATTGCATGTCCCGCCAGGCAATATCGCTACAGCAGGTCTTTTTTCTAAACCGCCGATTCCGTTCATACATTCATGGACGGTTCCATCCCCTCCTAATATAATCAGCAATTCAACCGTTTCATCTATCCTGCGGCAGAAATGATACGCATCATTTGGCTGTTTTGTCGGTTTAAGGATGAGTTCATCAATATGTAGAGAAAGAAGAGGCACTGTTTGACCTAGTGTTTTTTCCATGTTTTTTTGTCCAGCATTTCCATTATAAATAAGCATCGCTTTTTTGAATTGTGCCATCACGCTGTTCTCCCTTTCGTTTCTTTATCATCACTTTTCCCCAACTTCACAGCTCATAAACGATGTTTGGAAAAAGTGAAAGGGGAAAGACAACACATTTGCCCGCCGGCGTTTTCCTTGATATGATGTAGTTAAAATGGTTTGGTACGTAGAAGGAGTGGACGGAAATGAATATTGATTTTAATTTATTTATGAATGATATTGTGAAACAAGCGAGAGAAGAGATCAAGCAGGCAGGCTACACGGAACTGACAACAGCTGAAGAAGTAGACGAAGCACTGACGAAAAAAGGCACGGCACTTGTGATGGTGAATTCAGTGTGCGGTTGTGCTGGCGGTATTGCAAGGCCAGCTGCTGGCTATTCTGTTCATTACGATAAGCGTCCAGATCAATTGCTCACAGTGTTTGCTGGACAGGACAAAGAGGCAACGGCAAGAGCACGTGAATACTTTGAAGGCTTCCCGCCGTCTTCACCATCATTTGCACTACTAAAGGATGGTAAGATCATCAAAATGGTAGAGCGTCATGAAATTGAGGGACACGAACCAATGGAAGTTGTGTCAAAACTTCAAGCCGCTTTCGATGAGCATTGTGAAGAAATATAAAATGTACCTTTTGAATGAATAAATATGAAGCAGTCCGGTCTTTTGATCGGTCTGTTCTTTTGTTTTATAAGACAATTGAATCAAAATAATTTTAGTGAAATACTATTGCATCTTAAAAAGAAAGTGTTTAAAATACATTATAGTGAATAAATATTCAAATCTACACATGAGTTTAAATACTGGGAGGCATCATCATATGAAAAAGTGGTTATTATTACTTATGACAGCTGGTCTTGCAGCTGCCCTAGCAGCATGCGGAACTTCTTCTAATAATTCAAACGCATCAGGAGACGACAAAACACTCATCATGGCGACATCAGCAGATTATCCGCCATTTGAATCAAAAGATGGCGATAAAGTTGTCGGTTTCGATGTAGATCTTGCAACAGCACTAGCGAAAAAGAACGGCTACAAGCTAGAAATTCAAGATATGGACTTTGCAAGCCTTGTATCAGCACTTAAAACAAACAAAGCTGATATTGTCCTTGCAGGAATGACACCTACAGAAAAACGTAAAAAACAAGTTGATTTCTCTGATGTCTATTACAATGCTGAAAACATGGTTGTATCAAAGAAATCTAGCGGAATGAAAGCAGAGAAAGATTTAAAAGACAAAACAGTCGGCGTTCAATTAGGTTCTATTCAACAGGATGAAGCAAACGGTTTGCAAAAGAAATATAACTTAACAGTTGAAGATCGTAATAAAATCTCTGATATCATTCAAGAGATCAAAGCAGGCCGCTTTGATGCAGCGATTATTGAAGATAAAGTGGCTGCTGGTTATTTAAAAAAGGAAAAAGAATTCCAAGCATTTGGATTGAATAGCTCAAACGAAGGTTCAGCCATTGCATTCAAAAAAAATAGTGACTTAACAGCGAAATTCAATAAATCTTTAAAAGAAATGAAGGATAATGGCGAACTTGATCAATTGATTAAAAAATGGTTTGCTGATGAAAAATAATTCAGGAAAAGGATCAGCGTCATTCATGAAAATCAAGTAGTAAGCGCTGAAAAGTTCAACACGTGTTGAACTTTTTCCTGTTTATTCTTTGATTTCGTATGAAGGCAAAAAAAGGAGAATATAATGATGGATTTTAAAGATGTAATACCTCAAATGCCCTTTATTTTAGAAGGTCTTAAGGTCACGCTTTCTATTGTAGTGGTGTCACTTTTCCTTGGTTTTATCTTAGGAATTTTATTAACGCTCTGCAAAATTAGTGTGTTTAAGCCGCTCATTTGGCTTGCAGATTTTTATACGTCAATCTTCCGAGGCACACCGCTTGTGCTTCAGCTTCTTATTATCTATTTTGGTCTGCCTCAGCTACTTGGCTTTCAAATCGATCAATACTGGGCTGCTGTAGCGGCATTTTCACTCAACTCGGCGGCATACGTATCTGAAATTATTCGAGCTGGTATTAATGCCATTGATAAAGGTCAAAAAGAAGCGGCCGTTGCTTTAGGCATCCCTTATGCTAAAATGATGAAGGACTTATTGCTTCCACAAGCATTCAAAAATATTTCACCTGCACTTGTGAACGAAACGATTACACTGACAAAAGAATCAGCGATTGTCACAGTCATTGGACTGGGCGATGTAATGAGACGAGCCTACCAAGCAGGTGCCGTCACGTATAATTATCTTGAACCGCTTATTTTTGCGGGTCTCATCTATTATGTCATCGTGCTTGTTCTCACCTTAGTCGGCAAATCGGTGGAAAGGAAGTTAAAATCAAATGATTAAAATAGAGAAGCTCACAAAAACATTTGGCAAAAATGAAGTACTAAAAGGAATCGACACCACCATTAAAGAAGGGGAAGTGGTCGCGGTCATTGGACCATCTGGTTCAGGAAAATCGACGTTCCTTCGCTGCATCAACTTACTTGAAAAGCCGACTTCCGGTGTCATTACGATTAAGGATACGGAGATTACAAATCCAAAAACCAATGCACTAAAAGTACGTGAGAACATTGGAATGGTGTTTCAGCATTTCCACCTGTTCCCGCATAAAACCGTGCTGGAAAATATCACGTATGCGCCAATGAATGTGAAGAATCAATCGAAGGCAGACAGCATCAAACAAGCTGAAGACCTGCTCAAAAAGGTAGGGCTCTTAGAGAAAAAAGATGATTTCCCGAACCGCTTGTCCGGTGGTCAAAAGCAGCGTGTGGCCATTGCACGTGCGCTTGCGATGACACCAGACATTATGCTGTTTGACGAACCAACTTCTGCACTTGATCCTGAAATGGTGAAGGAAGTATTAGAGGTCATGAAAGAGCTGGCTCAATCAGGAATGACGCTCGTGATCGTCACACATGAAATGGGCTTTGCAAAAGAAGTGGCTGACCGCGTCATCTTTATGGATGACGGGAAAATTGTGGAGGATGCGAACCCTGTGCAATTTTTTGAATCACCGTCTTCACAGCGTGCGCAAGACTTTTTACAAAAAATATTATAAAGAAAAAAGAGAAGGAGACTTAACATCTTCTTCTTTTTTTGATTATAATGGGGAAAGTAAAAAAAGTTCATCATTTCACAAAAGTGAATGGAAACAAGACAGAAAAGAGTGAATCACATCATGTTTAAAATCGGCTACCGAACGCTGAAAACAGCATTAGGAACAGCTATAGCCATTTATATTGCACAAATGCTTGGCTTGGAAAATTATTCAGCTGCCGGGATTATTACGATCCTTTGCATTCAAGTGACGAAAAAAAGGTCACTGTTAGCATCAGGGGCCCGGTTTGCAGCATGCAGTCTCGCCATCTTATTTTCTTATTTATTTTTCGATCTGATTGGTTATCATCCTTTCGTTATTGGTCTGATGCTGCTCGTCTTTATTCCGACAACCGTTTTGCTCAGAATGAAAGAAGGGATTGTCACAAGCTCTGTGATCATTCTTCATTTGTACATGTCCGGCGGGATTACCCTTCAGCTCATCTGGAATGAGCTGCTGCTGATCACAATTGGTGTTGGGGTAGCGCTCATTATGAACCTGTATATGCCAAGTGTCGATAAAAAGCTCAAACGATACAGTGAACAAATTGAAGCCAATTTTGCGAAAATCTTTGAAGAAATCGAGCAATACTTAATGACAGGGAAACAAGACTGGACAGGGAAAGAAATACCAGAGACACACCAATTGATCAAAGAAGCGAAAGCTCTCGCATATCGTGATGTTGAAAACCATGTGCTAAGGCATGAAAATCTGTATTATCATTATTTCAACATGAGACAAAAGCAATTTGAAATCATTGAGCGCGTACTTCCGAAAATTACGTCTATTTCCATCACAACGGAGCATGGGCAAATCATTGCAGAATACGTCAGAGACTTGCGCGAACATATTCACCCAGGTAACACGGCGCATAAGTTTTTAAGACGCCTGATTGATATGAAAGAAGAGTTCGATGCCCTCCCGCTTCCGCAAACACGAGAAGAATTTGAGGCAAGAGCCGCACTCTTTCATTTCCTCGGGGAAATGGAACAATATTTAGTGCTGAAAAGCTATTTTAAAGGCATGAAAGAATAGAGACGCATGAGTTCCTCCTTCATTGGTCAATCTAATGAAAAAAGGAGGAGCCTATGCGTCTTTTATTTTATATCGTGCTGACCATGTCCCTTTCGCCTATTTGGCCGCTTGGACAGAACCCGCTTCCCGGAGACCCATTTGTCATTATTAATAAACAAACGAATGAACTTGCCTTTATTGATCAAGGAAAAATCCAAAACGTATATCCTGCTTCTACAGGGAAAACAGTTGAGTTAACGCCAGAAGGTGAATTTACCATTATGATTAAAGCGAAAGATCCTTATTACAGAAGAAAGGATATTGAAGGCGGTGCGAAGAATAACCCTCTTGGCCGAAGATGGATTGGATTTGATGCACGAGGGACAGATGGAAGAACCTATGGGATTCATGGAACAAGCGACGAAACATCGATAGGGAAATTTATCACGGCAGGCTGTGTGAGACTTCATAATCAAGATGTAGAACGGCTGTTTGACCAGCTTCCAATTGGAACAAAGGTGTGGATTACAAAATCAAGCGATTCATTTGAAAAGCTAGCCAAAGACAAACAGGCCATTCGTTGATCGAACGAATCACCTGCTTGTCTGCTTTTATCAAAACCTTATAAAAAGGTTGCCGCTCCTGCTAATAGTGAAGAAATTAACAGCAAGCTAATCATGAGCAATACCATAAATTTCATGAATTTCTGAGACATATCGCACCCCTATAACCAAAGATTTTTGCGACGAGCGCACCTTTCCTTATTCTAGCTCGTTTTTTCGTACGCGACAAGTGATCAACAAAGGAAGTGAACAGATGAACCAAATCGATCATATCGCCATTGCTGTCTTTTCTATTAAAGAAACAAGTCAAACGCTTCATCAGCTGTTTAACTGGCAATTTTCAGACATACAAGAAATTCCTGAACAAGAGATTAAGGCGTCCTTCGCTTCACTTGGTGACCTGCACATTGAATTGATTGAACCGATGGCAGATCATAGCAAATTACATACCTTCTTAACAAAAAGAGGAGAGGGTCTTCATCATATTGCATTAAAGTCAGATGACATTCAGGCTGATCTTAGCCATCTTGATCACTTAGAGGTGCAGCTCCTTCAAAAAACAGCACAAATGGGTGCCAGCGGAAAGCGTATCGCGTTTATTTCACCAAAAGAAACATCCGGTGTGTTAGTTGAATTGTGTGAGCCCTTGAAAGGAGAGAAATATGGCGATGAATGAATCGTTCAATGACTTGTCTGAATGGCGAGAGAAGGCTTTAAAGGGCGGTGGTGAAAAACGAGCAGCGACCCACCGGAACAAAGGAAAGCTGACTGTTCGTCAGCGGTTGCATGAACTTCTTGACCAGGACAGCTTGATGGAAATTCAGCCGTTTGCAACAGGTCACAGGTCAGAGCATGTAGGTGACGGTGTCGTCATTGGAACGGGACTCATTCATGGAAGGCCCGTATGTGTTTATGCACAAGATGCGACCGTATATGGGGGCTCATTAGGCGAAATGCATGCCAAAAAAATTGCCTCTTTAATGGATCTGGCGGCTGAAAATCAAATGCCTATCATCGGTCTAAAAGACTCAGGTGGTGCGAGAATTCAAGAGGGTGTGGTATCATTAGAAGGATACGGTCAGATTTTTAAACGTAACGTGCTGTACTCTGGTCAAATCCCGCAAATATCCGTTATTTTAGGCTCATGTGCTGGAGGTGCAGTTTATTCTCCTGCATTGACTGATTTTGTATTCATGACGGAGCAAACAGCCCATATGTTTTTAACTGGTCCGAAAGTCATAGAAAAGGCAACGGGAGAAACGGTCTGTCCTGACCGGCTTGGCGGTGCAAGTGTTCAGCATCAGACAAGCGGGAATGTGCACTATACTGGGAAAGATGAGAGGGACGTGTTAAAAGCGGTTCGAACTCTTTTAACGTACATACCAACAAAACAGCAGGCTGTCATTCATAGAGAGGTACGCAAGCATGATGCTATCGATCCAGGCGGCATCTTGCCAAAGGATCCATCACGCACCTATGATGTCAAACAAGTGGTGACAGCGATAACCGATCACGGCTCATTCTTTGAAACGCAGCCTTGTTTCTCGAAAAATATCGTCACAGGTTTTGCCAGATTACAAGGGTCTTCGATTGGTCTTGTCGCCAATCAGCCAAAGGTGCTGGCAGGAAGCCTTGATCTTGACGCTGCTGATAAAGCGGCCAGGTTTATCCGGTTTTGCGATGCGTTTCATATTCCCATCTTAACTCTTGTGGACGTTCCTGGGTTTTTACCAGGGGAGAAGGCCGAGCATGCGGGAATTATCCGGCACGGCGCGAAGCTTTTATATGCGTACGCAGAGGCGACAGTTCCTAAAATCACCGTGATTTTAAGAAAGGCGTTTGGCGGTGCATATGTCGCCATGAATAGTAAGGGCTTAGGCGCTGACTTTGTTTATGCATGGCCAGAGGCAGAAATTGATGTCATGGGAAAAACGTTCGCAGACGAAATTGTTCATCCTGCTTCGCGGGAGTTTGACAAAGAACCGAGTGTATTGAAAGCGGCTCAGTCAGGGCTGGTAGACGATATTTTAACGCCAGCTGAAACGAGAGAGCGATTGATTCGCTCATTTGACCTGCTTCGCAGTAAAGAAGAAGATAGACCGTTAAAAAAGCATGGCAACATGCCGCTATAAGAGGAGGAGCACCATCATGATCAATGAGAAACGCTTACTAGACGAATTTTTAGAACTTGTTCAGGTTGATTCGGAAACAAAACACGAAGAAAAAATTGTTGAAGTATTAAAAGAAAAATTCACCCAGCTTGGTCTTAAAGTGGTTGAAGACGATTCAAAAGCGACAACTGGCCACGGTGCAGGTAACCTGATCTGCACACTGGAAGGAAATCAAAAGGCGGATACGATCTATTTCACTTCTCATATGGACACTGTTGTTCCAGGGAATGGCGTAAAACCAGTCATTGAAGACGGATATGTGAAAACAGATGGAACAACCATTCTTGGTGCTGACGATAAAACAGGACTTGCCGCTATGTTTGAAGCCATACGCGTGCTGAAAGAGAAGAATTTGCCTCATGGTACGATTGAATTTGTCATCACGGCAGGTGAGGAATCAGGACTTGTTGGAGCAAAAGCGTTAGATCCGAAACGGATGACAGCGAAATATGGCTATGCTCTTGATTCAGATGGAAAGGTCGGCACGATTATCGTGGCTGCGCCAACACAGGCAAAAGTACGCGCAACCATTTATGGAAAAACAGCTCACGCAGGTGTAGCACCTGAAAAAGGCGTGTCTGCGATTACGATTGCATCAAAAGCAATTGCCAGCATGCCGCTTGGCCGCATTGATGAAGAAACAACCGCGAATATCGGCCGTTTTGAAGGCGGAACGCAAACGAATATTGTCTGCGATCAAGTCGATATTCTTGCTGAGGCACGCTCTTTAGAACCTGCAAAAATGGAAGCGCAAGTAGCGAAGATGAAAGAAGCCTTTGAAAAAACCGCTAAAGAAATGGGCGGAAGTGCCGATGTACAAATTGACATCATGTATCCAGGCTTCAAATTCTCTCACGGCGATCAAGTCGTAGAAGTGGCGAAAAAAGCGGCTGCGAAAATTGGCCGTCCTTCAGAACTACAGACAAGCGGTGGAGGCAGTGATGCAAACGTCATTGCCGGGAACGGCGTCCCAACCGTCAACCTAGCTGTTGGATATGAAGATATTCATACGAAAAATGAGAAAATGCCGATTGAAGAATTAGTCAAAACAGCTGAAATGGTTCTCGCCATTATCGAAGAAACGACAAATCCATCGTAAAGGCAGGAGACTCTGTGAGCACGCAAAAGATCATTATTTTCCAGGTGGGACAAGAGGATTTTGGCATCAGTGTAGAGCATATTCGTTCGATTGAGAAGGTCCCTTATTTACAAGAAGTATCGAACCTTCCAAAAGAGATTAAAGGACTCATGTCATTAAGAGGAGAGGTTATTCCAGTCAGCGACACAGGTGTGATGCTTCACGGAAAGTCTCTTGATGTGAACGAACAGTCCAAGGTTTTACTATTTGAATTAAACGATCAAATGATTGGCTGCCTTGTCTCAGATGCTAAAGATATCATTGATATCGAGCTAAGCGAGATCAAGCCATTTCATATGAACACAAAAGCATCTGAATATTTCTTCGGCGTTGTGGAGAGAGAGAACAAGATGATTTTACAAGTGGACCCAAGTAAGTTTCTTGGGAAAATTGAGGACCTCGATCAATTGCCAGAGCGAATGAAAGAAGAATTGGCTTAAAGAAAAGCCCCTTATCCGTTGATAAGGGGCTTCAGCGTGTAGACAAACCCTCGCATTCTTTGTCAGTCCTGCGTGCCGGTGCTCACGAATGTCAAAATTCGCTCCGCTCCGGTACTCGTCCTTCCTAGACTTCAAAGGTTTTCTATCACGCTGAAAAGAAGACAAAGGACTAAAATAAAGATCATTTTAGCCCTTTGTCAACAATCTGAGAGCCCCTTAAAGATAAGGGGCTAATTTTTATTCAGCAGCTGGGTTGACTTGATCGTTTGCCTCAGCTTTCGTTTTTGACTTTTGGTACATCACATTTAAAATAATCGTCTGAATCGTGAGTAATAGTCCGCTTGTCATCCAGTATAAAGGAAGAGCAGCAGGGGCATTGATTGAAATAAATAGCATCATGATAGGAAAAATCATGCCCATGATTTTGGCCTGCTTGAGCGCAGCCTCTGTTTGGGTGCCTGATTGCTTCGCATATCTTTGCGTGACATAAAATTGCAAGAAATACATAGCGCCTGCAAAGATCGCTACGAATACATCAGTTTGTCCTAAGTTAAACCATAAGAACGAATGCGTTGCGATCTCTGGTGTTGAGCGGATAGCCGAGTAAAAGCCGAGAACAATTGGAATTTGAATCAGCATAGGCAGACAGCCCATCGCCAGCGGGTTCACGTTGTTCTCTTTGTAAATATTCATCATTTCCATTTGCAGTTCTTTTTGTTTCTCAGGTTCTTTCGTTTTCTTCAATTTGCTTTGTATTTGGTCAATCTGAGGTTTGATCAATGCCATTTTCTCCTGCATGACTTTTTGTTTCTTAAATTGATTCGCAAAAAGCGGGAAAATGAGCAGGCGTACAATGAGTGTCACAAACATAATGGATAAGCCATAATCATCATGAAAGAAGTTCGCAAGCCAAATGATCAACTCAGAAAAAGGCTGGACAAAATAATGATGGAAAAACCCATCAGAGCTCGTATTCGTTTGCGCACTTGCCGCAAATGCAGGTGACGCAATCATCATCAAAAATACAGTAGTACAAACAGTCAATAAACGTTTCAATTCGTTTCCTCCTCAATAATGAAAATCTAATAAGAGAGAGGAAGCGAATGGTCTTCATCATCATTTGATGATCTTTTCATTCGAATGACTTTACTAATCCAAGTTGTAATGCGATCATATATGATAAACAGAAAGTCTGTTCGATTCAAGCAAGATGCGTCCAACTCTTCCAAACGATGTCCACCAAGGTGCTCGTTCATTCGGCAATCTTTTAATAAAAACGCAATGCCGATGGCCGTCAGTGCTGGAAGAATAATCGTAAAGAATTCAACAAGGAAAAAGACTTCATTGAATGTATCAATAATCATGATTATCACATCCATTTCATTACTCACAGTGTACTATACACATTGTTAAATGTCTAACAGAACCACGTGTTTGCTTCATTGAATAAAAATCCTGATTTTAACTAAAATGGTAATTGTAATCCAAACTTCATAATTCCTATCTTATAATTAAGTGGAATAGAAGAAATGGAGGTTTTGAAGTATGACAAGCATTTACCCTAAATTTCGAGCAGCTGCGGTACAAGCAGCACCCATCTATTTAAATTTGGAGGCAACAGTTGACAAATCATGTGAAATGATTGACGAGGCAGCTTCAAATGGTGCAAAGCTTGTGGCATTCCCAGAAGCATTTTTGCCTGGTTATCCTTGGTTTGCTTTTATTGGTCATCCAGAATATACAAGAAAGTTCTATCATGAATTGTATAAAAACGCAGTGGAAATCCCCAGCTTAGCAATTCAAAAAATAAGTGAGGCAGCGAAAAGAAATGAAATGTACGTTTGTATATCGTGCAGTGAAAAAGATGGAGGCTCTCTCTATTTAGCTCAACTTTGGTTTAATCCAAATGGAGATTTAATAGGAAAACATCGAAAAATGAGAGCTTCTGTAGCAGAAAGACTAATTTGGGGTGATGGAAGCGGAAGTATGATGCCGGTTTTTCAAACGGAGATTGGAAATCTTGGTGGGTTGATGTGTTGGGAGCATCAAGTGCCGTTAGACCTTATGGCGATGAATGCCCAAAATGAGCAGGTACATGTTGCATCTTGGCCAGGTTATTTTGATGATGAAATTTCAAGCAGATATTATGCCATCGCGACACAGACATTTGTGCTGATGACTTCATCTATATATACTGAGGAAATGAAAGAGATGATTTGTTTAACACAGGAGCAAAGAGATTACTTTGAAACATTTAAGAGTGGGCATACGTGCATTTACGGTCCGGATGGAGAACCGATCAGTGATATGGTTCCAGCTGAAACAGAGGGGATTGCTTACGCTGAAATTGATGTGGAAAGAGTGATTGATTTTAAATATTATATTGATCCGGCTGGACACTACTCTAATCAAAGTTTGAGTATGAATTTTAATCAACAGCCCACGCCGGTTGTTAAACATTTCTACCATAGTAAAAATGAAGTGTTAACATATGAGGATATTCAATATCAAAATGGTATACTTGAAGAAAAAGTTTAAATGAACGTGGAGCCTTCTCTTTCTTAGGAGAAGGTTTTTTTGAGGAAAGGTGAATCAAATCAATGTATAATTGAGCATAAAAGGTAATCTACAATGATTGATTCATTCTGAACTGATTCAAAATATAGGTAGACAAGAGAATGGGGTTATGCCAATGTCAAATATTATTTTTCACATAGACATGAATGCTTTTTATGCCAATGTAGAAATGGCGTATGACCCTTCTCTGAGAGGGAAACCTTTAGCCATTAGCGGAAATGCGAAAGAGCGTAAAGGGATTGTTGTGACGTGCAGCTACGAGGCAAGGGCATTAGGTGTGAAGCCGCCGATGCCATTGTGGGAAGCGAAGCGGCTTTGTCCGGGACTGATTGTCCGATCGCCAAACTTTGACCGATATCGCAGCTCCTCACAAGAAATGTTTACGATACTAAGAGAATATAGCGATTTAGTTGAACCGGTATCGATTGATGAAGGCTATATTGATTTAACGCATACGCCATATGCCGAACATGCAGTGAAAACCGCTCATGATATTCAAACGAGGCTAGTAGAAGAGCTCATGCTTCCTTCAAGTATCGGCATTGCACCGAATAAATTTTTAGCCAAAATGGCGTCTAATTGGAAAAAGCCAATGGGTATCACCATTTTGCGTAAACGAGATGTCCCGCAAATGCTCTGGCCGCTGCCAGCAGGTGACATGCACGGTGTTGGGCAAAAAACGGCAGATAAATTGAAAACGATCGGAATTCATACCATTGAAGATTTAGCAAAAGCAAATGAGTATGCGTTAAAAGAATTGTTAGGTATCAATGGGCCGAGATTAAAGCAAAAGGCGAATGGTGAGCATGACGGTATCGTTGATCCAGACAGGATATATGAATTTAAATCCGTCGGTAATTCTTCAACCCTTCCGCATGATTCTGACGATACAGATGAGCTCGTCACTTTAATCGATAAACTGTCACAATCCGTGAGCGCAAGATTAAGGAGAAAAGAAGTGATGGCGAATCGGCTGCTCATTATGATTCGGTATGCTAGCTGGAAAAATATCACGCGAAGCGTCATGCTCACGAATCCAACCGATCGAAAGGAAGATCTATTTGAGGCGGCAAAGCAGTTATTCCTTAAGCATTGGAATGACCAGCCGGTAAGGCTCTTAGGTGTGACGGGGACAGATCTTGTAGAACGAAAAACAGCCGTCAAGCAGCTTGATTTATTTTCTTATACAGAAGATGCAAAAGAAGAGCCGCTTCAATCCATTTTAGACGATCTCAAAGAAAAATACGGAAAACCATTGATTCAAAGAGGGATGACCATTAAGGAAAAAGAGAGCAAAACAAGCGGTACAAGTTTTAATAAAGACTTTTTTCAGGACGAAAGAGGAAATGACTAGCCTGAAAACTTGATAAAAGAGGTGATGTTGTGGTAATTTCAAAGGGTACATCATTTCAGCAGTAATCAATATAGTGTGTTAGAAGGGACGTTAGAATTATGTCAAAACAACAAATCGGTGTGGTTGGACTAGCCGTTATGGGGAAAAACCTTGCCCTTAATATTGAAAGCCGCGGTTTCTCCGTGTCTGTTTATAACAGATCTAGCAGCAAAACAGAAGAATTTCTTCAAGAATCAAAAGGGAAAAACGTTGTAGGCACATACAGCATCGAAGAATTTGTTCAGTCGCTTGAAACACCGCGTAAAATTCTTTTAATGGTGAAAGCTGGTGCAGCAACTGATGCAACCATTCAATCATTACTTCCTCACCTAGAGAAAGGTGACATTTTAATTGATGGTGGAAATACATATTACAAGGATACACAAAGACGTAATCAAGAGCTTGCGGAAAGTGGCATTCACTTCATTGGAACGGGTGTTTCTGGCGGTGAAGAAGGCGCACTAAAAGGCCCATCTATTATGCCTGGCGGTCAAAAAGAAGCGCATGAGCTAGTGAAACCAATTTTAGAAGCGATCTCTGCAAAAGTAGACGGCGAGCCTTGTACAACGTATATCGGTCCAGATGGAGCAGGACATTATGTCAAAATGGTCCATAACGGCATTGAGTACGGAGACATGCAATTGATCTCTGAGTCATACTTTATCTTGAAGCATGTCGCTGGATTATCAGCACAAGAGCTTCATGAAGTATTCTCAGAGTGGAATAAAGGCGAGCTTGACAGCTACTTAATCGAAATTACAGCTGATATTTTCACAAAAGTGGATGAAGAAACAAACCAGCCGCTTGTGGATGTCATCTTAGATAAAGCTGGACAAAAAGGAACTGGAAAATGGACAAGCCAAAGCTCACTTGATCTAGGTGTCCCGCTTCCAATCATTACAGAGTCTGTTTTTGCGCGCTTTATTTCAGCGATGAAAGATGAGCGTGTTGAAGCAAGCAAATTAATCCAAGGCCCTGAGCCGACTCAATCAGCTGATGATAAACAAGCGCTGATCGAAGCTGTCAGAAAAGCTCTATTCATGAGTAAAATTTGTTCTTACGCTCAAGGTTTTGCGCAAATGAAAGCAGCATCTGATGAATATAACTGGGATTTAAAATACGGTGAAATTGCGATGATCTTCCGCGGTGGATGTATCATTCGTGCAGCCTTCTTACAACAAATTAAAGAAGCATATGACCGTAACCCTGAACTGAAAAACCTATTGCTTGATCCTTACTTCAAGGATATCGTCGAAAGCTATCAATCATCACTTCGTAAAGTCATTTCACTTGCAGTTGAACAAGGAGTTCCTGTTCCTTCATTCTCAAGTGCACTTGCTTACTTTGATAGCTATCGCACAGCTGTGCTTCCAGCGAACTTAATTCAAGCACAACGTGACTACTTCGGTGCACATACGTACGAGCGAACAGATAAAGAAGGCGTATTCCATACTGAATGGATGAAATAAGCATAAAGCGGCAGAAAACCTTACCTTTGGTAAGGTTTTTTTGTTTTCATATTTCCGGCTAAAAATGCGAAAAAGAGGGATGCTATGTAAAAAAGAATGAAAGTAGGGATAGAGGTGGGCATTTTATATGCACTTCTCCCAGCGATATTTTGGGGAAGTATTGTTCTCATCAGTGTTAAACTTGGCGGTAATGCGTACCAGCAAACACTTGGCATTACCCTTGGCGCCTTTTTATTTTCAATTGGCGCCTTTTTGATCAAAATGCCCGTGCTCACACCGCTTATTTTTGCGGTTTCAGTCATTTCAGGGATTTTTTGGAGTATTGGCCAAATGAATCAGCTCTCAAGTGTCGCCTTTCTCGGAGTGTCTAAGGCAGTTCCTTTATCAACGGGCATGCAGCTTGTGAGCACAACATTATTTGGCGTCATGGTCTTCAAAGAATGGCAAACGATGACGGTCATACTTATTGGTTCTTGTGCCATTTTACTGATCATTGCAGGCGTTGTGATGACATCACTCGGTCAAAAAAAGAATGGCGGGAATGGCAGAGGCAATTTTAAAAAAGGGATCATCATTCTACTCATTTCAACCGTTGGCTACGTCGGATATGTCGTCATTTTAAGATGGTTTGATATTGATGGATGGTCTGCCCTCGTCCCGCAATCCGTCGGCATGCTGCTTTCATCCTTGGCCATTAGTCTAAAGCAAGATCCGTTTAGCAAATATACGTTCAGAAATATCATTGCAGGGCTTGTTTGGTCGACAGGAAATCTAGGGCTTCTTTTAGCCATTCCGCTAATTGGCGTAGCCGTGAGCTTTTCGATGTCACAGACAGGGATTGTCATCTCAACATTGGGCGGCATTTACTTATTAAAAGAGAAAGCATCTAAAACAAGCTTTGTGATTGCAGGCTGCTTGATGATCATTGCAGGCGGCGTGCTATTAGGCTTTACAAAATAGGAGGTTAAACGAATGTATCCAGATTTAGAAGGAAAAACAGTACTGATCACTGGAGCAGGTACAGGGATCGGTCAAGCGATGGCGCGCCGATTTGGACAAGAAAAAGCCAATGTGGTGATCAATTACTTCTCCGATAAAGAAAATCCGGATGACACCATTGCGGACATTCAAAAAAATGGCGGACAGGCTGTCAAAATCAAGGGAGATGTATCAAAGGAAGAAGATATGCGAGCGATGATCGATAAAGCCGTTGATACGTACGGCAGTCTTGATGTTATGATCAATAATGCAGGAATAGAAAATGAAGTTCCTTCCACAGAAATGACGTTAGATAATTGGAACAAAGTGATGTCCACCAATTTAACAGGCATGTTTCTAGGCTGCCGTGATGCACTGAAGTATATGACGGATCATGGAATAGAAGGCTCAATCATTAATATGTCGTCGGTTCATCAGCAAATCCCATGGCCTCATTTCGTCCATTATGCAGCAAGTAAAGGAGGTGCCAAGCTTCTGACAGAAACGCTGGCACTAGAATATGCCCCTAAAAAAATTCGCGTAAACAGCATTGCACCAGGAGCGATTGATACCCCAATTAATGCCGAGAAATTTGATGATCCAGCATTGAAAAAAGGCGTCATTGAACTGATTCCAATCGGCTATATCGGAAAGCCTGAGGAAGTGGCAGCATGCGCCGTCTGGCTTGCGTCAAAAGAGGCAAGCTATGTCACAGGAGTGACGTTATATGTAGACGGCGGCATGACAAAGTACCCTGGGTTCCAAGCAGGAAAAGGATAAGGAGAAAGACAAAGAGCTAAAGCAAAGATCATTTTGCCCTTTGTCAATCATCTGAAAAGAGTATACATAGATATGCTCTTTTTTTTATAAAATACAGACAAATAAACTGAAATGTCTAGACATTTAAAAATAAAAATATATAATATTATTTGGAAGCGCTTTTATTACAACAATGGGGTGAGAGAAATGAAACGTATTTTATTAGCATGCAGTTCAGGAATGTCTACGAGTTTACTAGTCACGAAGATGAAAGCCTATGCCGATTCGATTGGGGACGAAGCAGAGATTTGGGCAGTCGGGCAAGATCAAGCGAGAAAAGAAATGGCGAATGCGGATGTGGTGTTAATTGGACCGCAAATGAGCTTTTTAAAAGGCGACCTTCAAAAAGAAGCAAAAAAATATGGGATTGAGGTAGAGGTCATTGATATGCAGGCCTATGGGCTTGCAGATGGACAAAAAGCGTATGAACAAGCGGTTGCATTGATGGGGGAATCTTAAAGGATGGAAAAGAAAACGCTCGAAGGACTCACCGAGGAACAAGTTAGTTTTCAATTGATCTTACACAGCGGCAATGCACGAAGCAAATTACTTCAATCTCTTAAACAATTTCGAGAAGGTCAAGAAGAAGAAGCGTTTGACCTCATGAAAGAAGCTGAAGAAGATTTGCGGAATGCACATGAAATCCATTTTCAGCTCGTGCAGCAAGAGGCAAGCGGGGAGACCACATCATTCTCCTTACTGCTCATGCACGCTGAAGATCACTTAATGTCGACCATTACCATCAAGGAGCTTGTGGGAGAGCTCCTGCCGATATTCCAATCTCTAAAACAATAAAGGGTGTAAACAAGGGGGGAAACCAATGTTTGATAAAATAAGTGCCATTTTGGTTCCGATTGCTGGGAGATTGAACAACAACCGCTATTTAGGCGTATTACGGGATGCCTTTATGCTTGCGTTCCCGCTCACCATCTTTGGATCCATTATGGTTGTGTTAATGAATTTGCCATTTTTAGATAAAATCATGAGTCAAACAGCACTGGAAGGGTTTCAGTCTGCACTGAATATCGCGCCAAGTGCGACCATCAGCATTATGAGTGTGTTTGTTGTATTTGGGATTGGCTACTATTTATCGAAAAGCTATGAAGTGGAAGCTGTATTTGGCGGTGTCATCGCTTTAGCATCGTTTTTACTACTGACGCCATTTTTACTAGAACAAGAGGGCGCTGCTTCCATTGCAGGAGTGATCCCAGTCGACCGCTTAGGTGCAAAGGGTATGTTCCTTGGAATGATTACAGGCTTTTTATCAGCTGAGATTTATCGTTATTTTGTGCAAAAGAAATTCGTCATCAATATGCCTCAAGGGGTTCCGCCAGCTGTTTCAAAGTCTTTTGCTGCACTGATTCCGGCTACCCTTACATTAACAGCCTTTTTGCTGATCAATATCATCATTACACAAGGCTTTCATACAAACATGCATGATCTGATTTATCATGCAATTCAGGCCCCGCTTGTTGGTCTTGGAAGCGGTATCATTCCGACGCTGATCGCCGTTTTCTTTATACAAATTCTTTGGTTTTTTGGATTGCACGGCCAAATTATTATTAACTCTGTCATGGACCCGATTTGGAATACGTTGTCCATTCAAAACCTTGAAAGCTATACAAAAACAGGTGAGGTTCCTAACATCATCAGCAAACAGTTTATCGAAATATATACCGTTGGAATGGGTGGAACCGGTATGACGCTGGCTGTTGTGTTTACGATTTTAATTTTCCTGAAAAGTAAGCAATTAAAACAAGTGGCAAAGCTCGGCTTAGGACCAGGATTATTTAACGTCAATGAACCGATTATCTTCGGTTTACCAATTGTGATGAATCCGCTTATTCTGATTCCGTGGATTTTGGCGCCAATGGTCATTACATGTATTTCTTATTTTGCGATGGCCGCAGGCATTGTACCGCCGCCGACAGGCGTGAATATTCCATGGACGGTGCCGATCTTTATTAGCGGGATCATGGCAACAAATTCATTAGCAGGCGGTCTGCTTCAGCTGTTTAATTTAATGATTGTGTTTGTCATTTGGTTCCCGTTCCTGAAATTTATTGACCGTATGAATGTGAAAAATGAAAAAATAACAACAACAGAAAAAACAAAGGCAGCAAATATCAAAGGCGAAGGAGACTCAATACATGTCGATGGAAACTAACAGGCAATCATATACATTCCCAGAAGGTTTCTGGTGGGGATCTTCTGCCTCTGCTACGCAAACAGAAGGTAGTAGTCCGGGAGATGGAAAGGGACCGAACATTTGGGATCACTGGTTTGAAAAAGAGCCGACACGTTTTTTTAATGGTGTAGGGCCGAACGTGACATCTCAATTTTACCGAAAGTATAAAGAGGATATCCGCCTTATGAAAGAAATTGGGCACAATTCGTTTCGGCTATCAATTTCATGGTCACGCCTTTTACCTGAAGGAAAAGGAGCGGTCAATGAGGAAGCTGTGGCTTTTTACAATGATGTGATCAATGAACTCATTGCACATGATATCGAGCCGTTTGTGAACCTGTACCATTTTGATATGCCAATGGCGCTGCAGGAGAAGGGCGGATGGGTGAACAGACAGGTGGTAGACGATTATGTCAGCTATGCGGCATTGTGCTTTCAGTTATTTGGTGACCGGGTGAAAAAATGGTTTACCCATAACGAACCGATTGTTCCTGTAGAGGGCGGATATATGTATAGCTTTCATTATCCAAACGAAGTCGATTTCCAAAAGGCAGTGCAAGTCGGTTTTCATGAAATTTTATCAAACGCTAAGGCAATTGCGGCTTATAAAGAGATGCAGCAGGACGGGAAAATCGGCATCATCCTGAATCTCACCCCTTCGTATCCGCGAAGCCAGAATCCTCGGGATGTAGAAGCAGCTGAGATGGCTGACGCTTTCTTTAACCGATCCTTCCTAGACCCTGCGGTCAAAGGACACTTCCCTGAAAAACTAGTAGAAGTGTTAAAGAAAGAAGGTTTTATGCCTCGTATGGAGGAGGGAGACCTCGCGCTCATTCAAGAGAATACGATTGATCTTCTCGGTATCAACTATTATCAGCCAAGAAGAGTGAAAGCAAAGGAGCATATGCCGCATCCTCATGCACCATTTATGCCAGACCATTATTTTGATTCTTTTGATATGCCAGGAAGAAAAATGAATGTATATCGAGGCTGGGAAATCTATGAAAAGGGCATTTACGATATATTGAAAAAAGTCCAAACAGACTATGATAATATTGAATGCTTTATTTCTGAAAATGGGATGGGTGTCGAAGGAGAAGAGCGATTTAAGGATGAGGAAGGCATGATTCATGACGATTACCGCATTGACTTTATTTCTGAGCATCTCAAATGGGTCCATCAAGCCATTCAAGAAGGAAGCAATGTGAAAGGCTATCACCTGTGGACGTTTATGGATAACTGGTCATGGTCGAATGCGTATAAGAATCGTTATGGATTTGTCTCAGTTGACCTTCAAGAAGACGGGAAGCGAACCATTAAGAAAAGCGGATACTGGTTTCAATCTGTTTCAGAGAATAACGGTTTTTAATCAAGATACTTCAGATTGTTGACAAAGGGCTAAAATGATCTTTATTTTAGCCCTTTGTCTTCTTTTCAGCGTGATATGAAAACCCTTGAAGTCTAGGAAGGACGAGTACCGGAGCAGAGCGAATTTGACATTCGTGAGCACCGGCACGCAGGACTGACAACGAATGCGAGGGTTTGTCTACACGCTGACTTGCTCTTTTCTTGAAAAGGGCAAGTATTTTTCTTATGTCACAGTGCAGAGAATCAAACAAAAATCGCTGGAACCTTTTAAGCTCACTAGGCTTAGTGTAGAATGAGAGGAAGGCTAAAAAACGCCATAAAGAAAGCGCTATAATATGGTATGAAAAAACAGTCAGTTGGTGGTGTGAGATGAAAAAGTACGAACTCATTTCAGAAGAAATCAGAAAACGAATAGGAACAGCATATTATCCAGAAGATCAACCCATTCCAGATGAAAACTCGCTTGCCGCTGAATTTCAATGTAGCAGAATGACGATGAAGCGTGCGCTCGATCTTCTCGTGGCAGAAGGTCTGCTCTTTAGAAAAAGAGGTCACGGCACATTTATTGTGAAGGCAGCGCTAAATCAAGGTGCAATCAACGTCTCAGGCCATGAAAATAAAGGATTCACGAAAGTCATGGCAGATAAAAACGTGACGAGCCAAATCATTCGCTTTGATGTGCATTTCCCAAGTGAAGAGGTGGCAGCCCACCTATCGATTGACTCAAGCACACCCGTTTATGACATCATCCGGCTCCGCCTTGTGGATGAAGAACCTTATGTATTAGAAAAAACCTTTATGCCTGTAAATGTGATTAAGGGAATAGATGAAGAGGTTCTGCTGGGTTCTATCTATGACTACATATCAAAGAAACTTCATTTGAAAGTGGCAGGAGCGCACAAGAAAATAAGGGCGGCAAAATCAGATCAGCTTGATCAGCAGTATTTAGGCTGTGATCCAAGTGATCCGGTGCTTGAAGTCGAGCAGGTTGCTTATTTAAACACAGGCCGGCCTTTTGAATACTCCTTTAGCCATCATCGCTATGATAAATTTGACTTTTCAACTGTTGAAATTACGAAAACAGGACGATAAAAAAAGAGCAGAACCCTTAGGGAGACTGCTCTTTTTTCGTATCGTTTTTATATATTCCACCAATGGTACCCGTCTTTCTCTAGAAGCTGATCCGCTTCTTTCGGTCCCATAGAACCAGCAGGGTAATTTGGTTTTAAGGTTTTATTTTCTGCCCATTTCTCAGAAATTGGATCAACAAAGTTCCAAGAAAGTGCCACTTCATCCCAGTGAGCGAAGTTTGTTGCATCGCCCAATAAGCAGTCATGAATCAGCTTTTCGTATGCTTCTGGTGTATTCATGATGTCATTATAGTTCGTTTGGTAGTCGAGCTTAATTGGTTTCGCATACGTTCCGCCATCAAGCTTACGAGCGTTCAGGTGAAGGGTAATGCCTTCATCTGGCTGAATATGAATAACGAGTAAGTTTGGATGCATAGAATTCCCGTTTCCATAGTACAGGTTCATTGGAATGTCTTTAAATTGAACCACGATTTGAGTGGATTTCTTTTCTAAGCGTTTTCCTGTACGAATGTAAAATGGCACGCCAGCCCATCTAAAGTTATCGATCAGCAGCTTCCCTGCAACGAATGTTTCCGTATTAGAGTTCGGGTCAACATTTTGCTCTTCAAGATAGGAAGGAACCATGCTGCCATCCATCGTACCAGCATCATACTGCCCGCGGACAAAGAATTGATCGACCTCATCTTTAGAGAAAGGACGAAGAGCACGCAATGCTTTCCGTTTTTCGCTTCGGATTTCCTCTGTATTCAGCTTAATTGGAGGCTCCATTGCTAAAAGTGCGACCATCTGAAGCATATGGTTTTGAACCATGTCTCTTAGTGCACCAGAACTTTCGTAATATCTAGCCCGGTCTTCTACACCTAAAGATTCACTCGATGTAATTTGGATGTTTGAAATATAGCGGTTTGTCCAAAGAGGTTCGAAGATCGCATTCGCAAAACGGATGACCTCAATGTTTTGAACCATTTGTTTACCGAGATAGTGGTCAATACGATAAATTTGATCTTCTGTAAATGCATCACGAATTTCTTCATTTAACGTTTTGGCACTTGGCAGGTCATGTCCAAATGGTTTTTCGATGACAAGACGTGACCAGCCGGTTGTTTTTGATACGCCTTCACTTTTTAGGAACTTGGCAATTGTTCCGAAGAATTCCGGTGCCATGGCTAAATAGAACATACGGTTATTTGGGATACTGTACGTATCTTCAAGACCGGAAAGAAGAGTGTTGAGTGCCTGATAGGAAGCAGGGCTTGATACGTCAAAATCATGATAATAGAAATGAGAAATGAATTCCTCTGCTTTCGCTTCTGCATCATCAGAAGAGACAGATTCTTTTACCACAGCTCTGAGGTCCTCATGAGACCACGGGCGGCGCCCGACACCTACAACGGCGAATTGATCTCCAAGCTTTCCGCTATGATAAAGTCTATGTATAGAAGGGTAGAGCTTGCGTTTGGCAAGATCTCCTGTTGCGCCAAAAATGACAATGACTGCTTTTGGATTGTTAGTTTCTGTATTCACGAAAAGTACCTCACTTTATTCGTAGCATTGTAGTAAAAACCGAGAATGTATGTACATTTTCTTTATTTTAAAGGTTCATTGTTCGTAAAGCAAACATTTGATTCGACTTTTCTGCTCTAGTTTGACTTTTTTCAAAAATTCCGCTGAATTCACATTTACCTTGTCTTCATGTATTCTATATGAATGAAGATATTGTATACCGGCTGTAGGAGGAAAAAGTAATGGAACTGCTCTTTTTAGGAACAGGTGCAGGCATTCCTGCAAAAACAAGAAACGTCACTTGCACAGCGCTAAAGCTCTTAGAAGAGAGAAAAGCAGTGTGGCTTTTTGATTGCGGGGAAGCGACGCAGCATCAAATATTACATACAACGATTAAACCGAGAAAGATTGAGAAAATATTTATCACGCATATGCACGGTGATCATGTATATGGTCTCCCAGGACTGCTTGGCAGCAGGTCCTTTCAAGGCGGAGAGGATGAATTGACGATCTATGGTCCAAAGGGCATCAAAGCCTTTGTGAGCGCGGCACTTTCAGCTACACAAACGCATTTGACATATCCGCTGCATATCATAGAAATAGATGAAGGAGTCGTATTTGAGGATGATACCTTCCAAGTAGAAGCAAGACGGGTGTCGCACGGTATCCCAGCTTACGGTTATCGGGTTGTAGAAAAAGATGTACCTGGTGCATTAAAAGCCGAAGACCTAAAAGAAATCGGAGTAAAACCTGGACCTTTGTATCAGAAGTTAAAAAACGGGGAAACCATTACACTTGAAGATGGCAGAATCATTGACGGAACCGATTATTTGGAACCCCCTAAAAAAGGGAGGATTGTTGCATTTTCAGGAGATACTCGTTTGTGCGAGAATATAACAAGGCTTGCCAAGAATGCGGATGTGTTAGTCCATGAAGCAACATTCGGTAAAGAAGATGCAGAATTAGCCTACAATTATTATCACAGCACGACAGAACAGGCAGCGAAAACAGCGCAGGAAGCAGGCGCAAAAAGACTAATTTTGACCCATATTAGTGCACGGTACCAAGGAGAAGAGGCACTGAAACAACTGTTGAAAGAAGCCCGCGATATATTCCCGCTGACAGAAGCTGCACATGATTTCTCTTCTTTTACTATTGACCGCACCCTGTAAAAATTGGATGAATCGTTAAAAATAGTTGTGTGATTTTTTTGATATTTATGATGACGCTCTTTTTCAGGTAGTGGTAAAATGGTGAAGAAAAAACAAATGACATATCAAACTATGAAGAATACGGGAGGCACAATCAAAGATGAGCGGTTTTACAGCGTTAAGTGAAGCAGAATTGAATGACCTTTATTTGGCACTACAAAATGAGTATGAAACGTACAAAAGTAAAAACTTACACTTAGACATGTCTAGAGGTAAGCCTTCGCCAAAACAGCTTGATTTGTCTATGGGCATGCTCGATGTTGTGACATCAAGGGATGTGATGACAGCTGAGGATGGCACAGATGTGCGAAACTATGGCGGCTTGACAGGCCTTCCTGAAACGAAAAAATTTTTTGCAGATGTGCTCAATCTGAAGCCAGCACAAATCATCATTGGCGGTAATTCCAGCCTGAATATGATGCATGATACGATTGCCCGTGCCATGACTCACGGCGTATATGGCAGTAAAACACCTTGGGGAGAACTGCCAAAGGTAAAATTCCTTGCACCAAGTCCAGGGTATGACCGTCATTTTGCCATTTGTGAGCTATTTAACATAGAGATGATCACGGTAGATATGAAGGCTGATGGACCTGACATGGATCAGGTGGAAAAATTGGTCGCAGAAGATGAAGCCATTAAGGGCATTTGGTGTGTACCGAAATATAGCAACCCAGACGGTATTACGTATTCGGATGAGGTCGTTGACCGCCTTGCTTCAATGAAAACAAAAGCAGACGACTTCCGTATCTTTTGGGATGATGCCTATGCAGTCCACCACCTAACAGATACACCTGATACATTAAAAGATATTTTTCAAGCAGTAGAGGAAGCAGGACATCCAAACCGTGTGTTTATGTTTGCGTCTACTTCTAAAATTACATTCCCAGGCTCAGGTGTTGCACTGATGGCGTCTAGTCAAGACAATGTGAGCTTCACTCAAAAGCAATTATCAGTACAAACCATCGGACCAGATAAAATCAATCAATTAAGACACCTTCGTTTCTTTCAGAATCCAGAAGGCTTGAAGGAACATATGAAAAAACATGCTGCGATCATTAAGCCGAAGTTTGACCTCGTTCTTTCTATCCTTGACGAAAAGCTTGGCGAGAAAGGCATCGCTGAATGGCACAAGCCAAATGGCGGATATTTCATTAGTTTAAATACACTCGATCATTGTGCAAAAGCTGTTGTGCAAAAAGCGAAAGAAGCAGGTGTCACACTGACAGGTGCAGGGGCGACATATCCATATGGAAAAGACCCGCTTGATCGTAACATTCGCATTGCGCCAACGTTCCCAGCACTTGAAGAACTTGAGCAAGCGATTGATATCTTTACGTTATGTGTTCAGCTTGTCAGTATTGAAAAGCTGCTTTCTGAAAAAAGTCAATCTGCCCCAACGGCATAAATCAAAGAAACTCCTTGACTCATGACCGGTCAAGGAGTTTTCATTTTTAATTGGCTGTTTGATAATAGGAGACGGGTTGTTTGGCCGCGCACCATACATCATAGATTGCAAGCTGCACAATGTGCGGTTCATCGTGATGAATATAGTGCGAGCTGTTCTGCGCCTGAATCCATCCGCTTTGTGAGGATAAAGTCAGCATTCGTTTATGAAGCCTAAGCCAAGCTTCATGCGCTGGATGAAACAACCGGCTTTTGCCTGATGAAATGACAAGAAGCGGCATCATCCCATAATGTGTTTGTTCCTCTTTGATCGTGTTCAGCATTTGCTGAAAGTCCTCATGCGTACATTCTGCTGTGAATTGCGCCATATAGGAAGCACGTTCTTCCTTTGATAAAAGCGGCAGAATGATCTGCTCTTGCTCCTCACTTGCTGGGTCTAACAGCACCATGCCGATGACATCTTCTCTTCTGCGGCTTGCCCATAACCGGCTGATTAGAGAACCGAATGAGTGAGCCACAATGAGAAAGGGCGGCTGAATATTGGCTTGTTTTAAGAGCGCATCTAAATCATCTGCGAGGTCATGCAGGGTTCTTCCTTCATGGCTTTCACTGCTGTTTCCATTTCCTAAACGGTCGTATAAGAAAACCCCAAGTTCTGGGTCAATATCACGGGCCATATTTGTCCATGTATCGCCAGAAATTCCGTAGCCTGCTTCAAAGATAATGGTCGCTTGCCTTTTGCCTTGACGATGCTTCGTATTAAAGTGATGTCCATCTATATGATAAGTTCTTTCAATCATTACCGAGTTCATTCTTCCATCTCCTCTAAGTCGTTCTTTAGCTAAAAGACGGCACAAAAGGCAAAGATGTTTCTCTTAAAAACAAAAAAGAAGCCTATTTCAAAAAATAGACACCTTTTTCCTAGATACCTTACCAAGCGCGATCGTATTGACGCGGGGCTTCAATGGATGTTCGAAGCTCTTTGGCAGCTGTTTTTGGGAAATAAGGATCCCGTAAAAATTCTCTGCCGATAAAGATCAAGTCAGCACGATGGTTTTGCAAAATTTCTTCTGCCTGTACACCAGATGTGATCAAACCGACAGCTCCTGTTTGAATGCCGGCACCTTCTTTTATTTTCTCTGCGAACGTCACTTGGTAGCCGGGGAATATTTTGATTTTGGCCTGCACGACAGCGCCTGAGCTGACATCGATTAAGTCGACACCTTGTTCTTTCAGCCATGTGGCAATGCCAATATAATCAGCAATATCAAGCCCTTTTGTCGTGTAATCAGAAGCGGATACACGGATAAATAAAGGTCCATCCCATACGTCATTGACGGCATCAACGACTTCTCTTAAAAAGCGATAACGGTTTTCTGGTGAACCACCATACTCATCTGTTCGTTGATTCGCAAGCGGTGAAAGAAATTCGTTAATTAAATAGCCATGAGCACCATGAATCTCAATAATGTCAAAGCCAGCTTTTTTTGCCCGGACAGCCGCATCTTGAAACGCCTGAACGGTGTCTTTGATTTGATCGACAGACATCTCTACAGGTGTTTTAGACCGTTCATCAAACGGAATGCTGGATGGTGCAAGGATGTCACCGTCTAGTTCAGCTTTACGTCCTGCATGGGCGAGCTGGATGGCTGTTTTTGTTCCGTATGCTTTGATTTGTTCGTTTAATGAGGCAAATCCTTCAATGTGCTCATCACTCCAAATCCCGAGGTCTTGATCACTAATTCTTCCCTCAGGGGAAACAGCGCTCGCCTCAACCATGATCAGCCCAGCCTGACCTTGCGCGCGGGAAATATAATGTGCAAAGTGGAAAGGCTGTAATTTCCCATCGCGGTCATAGGATGAATACATACACATCGGGGACATCACGATGCGGTTTTTGAGCGTAACACCTTTTAATGTCCAAGGTGAAAAGAGTTTTGTTTCCAAATACCTTCGCCTCCTCATTGAATTGTATAGCCGATTATAACAGCCATTCAAACTTTCGTCATAAAAGGTGCTCAAAGAATATAGCTTTTATATACGTTTTTGTATAATAGAGGGAAAGAGACAACAAAGGGGGAAAACGGATGAAATGGCAAACAGAGAGTGAACTAAAAGAGCTGCTCACAGCTCTGATGCAGTATGAAAGCATATCTGGTACAACAGGAGAAGTAGCGTTAGCGGAATATTTATATTACTTGCTGAAGGAGCGGCCTTATTTTGAGCAGAACCCTGATCATTTGGCTTTGCATCCGATGAAAGATGGCCGGTATTTTTTAACGGCTCTAGTGAAGCGCAGCATGCTGCCACGTACCGTTTTGCTTCTTAGTCATTTTGATGTAGTCGATACAGAGGATTACGGAGAATTTCAAAACATGGCATGTAAGCCAGAAGAGCTGATGGCCTCCTTTTCGCAAAAAAGTGCGCTTCTTCCAAAGAGGGCAAGAGAGGACCTTGCTTCAGGCGACTGGCTGTTTGGAAGAGGTGCCATGGATATGAAAGCAGGTCTCGCCGTGCAGCTTTCTATGCTGGAAAGAGCGATGACAGATAGCTTTGAAGGAAATGTCCTGCTCGTCACAGTCCCGGATGAAGAGGTGAATTCACAGGGAATGCTGGAGGCTGTCCCTAAGCTAAAAGAGCTCAAGGAGGAGTATGACCTTGATTATACCGCGTGTTTAAATAGTGAGCCGATGTTTGAAAAGTATCCAGGTGATACGCACCAATATATCTATACAGGCAGTATAGGGAAGGTGCTTGCCGGATTTTTTTGCAAAGGGATTGAAACGCATGTAGGAGAGCCATTCTCAGGCTTAAATGCAAATTTTATGGTATCTGAATTAAACCGGTTGTTAGAGCTGAATAGTGATTATTGTGAGGAAGTAGATGGTGAAGTGACACCTCCTCCGACCAATTTGATGCAAAAGGACTTAAAAGAAGCCTATTCCGTTCAAACGCCTCACACGGCTGTTTCTCTATTTAACGTGCTCATGATGAAACGCTCAAGTGAAGAGCTGCACGGGCTTCTCTACGACACTGCGAAACAAGCAGCAGTCCAAATCGAGGCCAATCTTAGACAGAAAACAGCTGAATTTCAGCGCTTTAAACATTTCACCCCGATTGACACGAGCATCACGGTTCTCACGTATCAAGAGCTGTATCAAAAAGCCGCTGAACGATCAGGTACGCAGGAGGTCGAGCGAATTGTCAACTATGCATTCGCGAACCGAGGTGAGCTTGGAGATCGCGACTTTTCAACAAAAATCGTATCAGAGCTGACGACGCTTTGTAAGGAAGAGGGACCGCTGATTGTTCTGTTTTATAGTCCGCCATTTTACCCTTCTGTGTCCTCAACGGATGAGCCGCATATCCAGACAGCCTTAAAGAAGATTCAAAGGAAGGCAAAGGAGGTCTATAGGCTTGAAGTAGAGGAAGTGAAATATTTCCCCGGATTGTCTGATTTAAGCTACTTGCAGCTCGAAAAACAGAATGTAGGCGATTACACGACCAACATGCCGCTTTACCAAAAAGGTTATTCATTACCACAAGGAGAAAAGGAGGCTCTTTACGTTCCGGTCATCAACGTTGGTCCATTAGGAAAAGACCCGCACAAATGGACAGAACGGCTGCATGTCCCGTTCTCTTTCGGTATATTGCCGTCATTACTAGAATCAACGATTCATGCTTTATTAGAAAAGAATTAAGTGAAAGCTCTATCGCGATGATAGGGCTTTTCTTTATCTTTTATAGGTGTTTGCTGAAAACATGTCGTTTAATTCTGCGGCACGTTTTGTCGCTGTTTTCACACAATCGACAATCGCTTCTTCAAATTGATAGGAAGCAAGTGTGTTCAGTCCGGCTTCGGTCGTTCCGCCTTCGCTTGTGATTTCTTTGCGCAGTTCAGCAGGTTCCTTTTCGCTATTTTGAAGCATATTGGCAGCGCCTGCAATCATTTGGCAAATGAGCAATTTTGCTGTTGCTTGGTCCATACCAAGTTCAGAAGCGCCTCGCTCCATTCCTTCAATCAAATGATAAATGAAGGCAGGACCGCTGCCTGCGATGGCTGTGACAGCATTTAGCTGTGATTCGTCTAATACCGTCACATGACCGATCGTTTCAAACAGCTCGACCGCCTTTTTCTTTTGCTCCTCAGTGACTTCATCACTTACCGCAATGCCTGTTGCTGATTGCTGAATCGCCGCTGATGTATTGGGCATCGCGCGAACCACCGCAGTTTTCCCGCCAGCATAGTGTTGAATTGTTTCAATGGAGATACCCGCTAAAATAGAAATGATCAGCTGTCCATTTAAGTAAGGGCGTACCTCACAAATCCCGCTTTCCGCATCTTTCGGTTTTAAAGCAAATACCAAAATATCCGCTTCTTCATAAATAAAGGAACGAGAGAAATCCGTTTTGATCCCATAACGCACCTTTAATTCGTTTAATCGTTTTTCGTTTGTTTTATTTGTGACAATGATATCTTCATTTGACATGATACCACTTTTTAATAAACCTTTAATCATAGACTCCGCCATCGAGCCTGCACCGATAAATCCAATTTTACTCATAAGCTGCTCCCCCTTGTAGAAAATAAAAAAACCTCTCGCCTGAAAAGGACGAAAGGTTTTTCGCGGTACCACCCTCAATTAGCATGCAAACATGCATACTCAGCTCTAGTCCCTTAACGCGGGAAACGTTTAGGTTTGCCTAACAGCTCAAAGGGCAGGTTCAGCAAATAAGAGGATGGTGAAGTCTTACAGCCGGCGGACCTCACTCTCTTGCATCATTATTTTGCCTACTAATCCTTGTCATCGCGCATCTTATATTTGTTGTTCATTATGCAACGATGGACAAGTTTGTGTCAATAGGGGCAGATAAAAAATTGACCATCCAAACCGCATGACAGTCTGCCCTTTGCAAGATACAATGAATAAAGAAGGTTGAGTTGTGATCATCCATGAGTCAAAAAGCAGGAGATGACGTATAAAAGTGAAAGAAGAAATCATTCAATTATCCATCCCTACACCGTTTGCCGTTGGGGATGTGCATGCATATGTATTAAAAGGAGATGCCGTGACCTTAGTGGATTGCGGGCCGATGACACAGGAGGCGGAGCATGCCTTTGTCATGCAATTAAAGGAACATCATTTATCGATAGACGATATTGATCAAGTGGTTTTGACCCATCATCATGCAGATCATGTCGGTCTTTTAAATCTGATGAAACCTCATGTCCGTGTGATCGGACACCAGTTAAATGAGCGCTATATTAGTCAGGATTCAGCATTTAAGCAGCGCCAAATTGACTTTATGGATCGTTTTTTTCAGCAGTTAGGTGTACCGCTTCGTCAAGATGAGTGTGAAAGAATCGTGAAGCAATCTTATACATATTCTTGTACAGCACATGTTGATGATGTCATAAAAGAAGGCGATCGTTTGAAGGGGCATGAACACTTCTTTGTGATGGAAACCCCAGGACATGCACAGTCGCATCTTTCCTTTCTAGATGAAACAACAGGGAATTTCATTGGCGGTGACCTGCTGCTGACGACCATTTCCTCAAACCCGCTAATGGAAGCGCCGAATGAAGGCAAGGAACGTCAAAAATCGCTGCTTCAGTATAAAACATCCCTCAATCGATTATTGCGTTTGCCAATCAAGACCATCTATCCAGGACACGGTCAGCTGATTACATCCCATCTCGAATTGATCGAAGAACGATTTAAGAAACAAGAAAGGCGGGCAAATACCATGTATCAGCTGCTCAAACGAAAAGAAATGACCGCCTTTCATCTTTGCCGCACGCTGTTTCCAGTACTGTATGAAGAGGCTTTATTTTTAACCATGTCTGAGACAGTCGGACAGCTGGATGTACTCTTAGCGGCTGAACAAATTGAAGAAGTGCAAAAAGACGGAATCCTCTATTACCGAGCAAACTAAGGAGTGAAACGCATGGGGCGATTAACAGGAAAGAGAATATGGATTACAGGCGCATCTGGCGGCCTTGGTGAGAAAATGGCGTACTTGGCAGCAGAAGAAGGCGCAGAAATCATCATTTCAGCAAGACGAATCGAGAAGCTTACAGGTGTGAAAGAACAGATCATGAGCGCTGGCGGGGTGTGTCACATCGCTCAGCTTGATGTCAGCCAGCTTGAGGACATTGATCGAGCGTATCAAGAAGTAGGTGCCGTTGATATTTTGGTCAACAATGCCGGCTTTGGTGTATTCGATCTCGTAGAAGATGCGTCCATTGAGGAAATGGTGTCGATGTTTGAGGTGAATGTGTTTGGCTTAATTGCCTGCACGAAAAAGGTCATCCCAGAGATGAAACAAAGAGGGCAGGGGCATATTATCAATATCGCGTCTCAGGCAGGTAAAATTGCCACCCCCAAATCAGCGATTTATTCAGCATCAAAGCACGCCGTCCTTGGATTTTCAAACAGCCTCAGAATGGAGCTGGCAGACTGCGGCATTCACGTCACGACAGTGAACCCGGGACCGATTGCTACAGACTTCTTTACCATCGCAGATCGCAGCGGTGAATATGTGAAGAACGTTGATTTTATGATGCTTAGTGCAGACAAAGTGGCAGGGAAGGTCGTATCAGCTATGATGACGAAAAAAAGAGAAATTAATTTACCAGGCTGGATGAACGCTGGGAGTAAATTGTATCAATTATTCCCGTTTTTATTTGAAAAAGCAGCACGCAAAGCGATGATGAAAAAATAACTCAAAAAAGAAACCGGTCATCAACTGGTTTCTTTTTCTGTTTGATGGGGCTTAATATTGGTGACGCCAAAGACATTGCCATCAACATCCTCGAAGCTAAAACCACCTAAGTCTGGCTCAGCTAATAGTTGAATATCCGATACTATCACTTCATGCTAGATGAGATACTGATGGAACTTTTTTAAATCCTTCACAAACAGATCAATCATACTATGTCGAACCCCTGTAAAAGAGTTCATAAAGTAGATTCGTTTCTCGCTTTCTGTTTTGACAAGATAAAAGGAAGGACCCTTGCCATGAGTAAAGGTGAGCATGGCCGCTTCTTCTGAATGATGTATGACTGTCATATCTAATAGCTTTTCATACCAAGAGATGGCCCGACGGATATTTGTAACAGGAATTTCAATGGTGGCAATTTGTTGAATGTACATTGTATTCACATCTTTTTTTATGTTCGCCTTGCAGCTTGCTGAAGTGGATCCCATACACTGTTAATAGGCGGTGCATAGCTAATATCTAAATCTTCAAGGTCTGTCATGGTCAGCTCTTGGTAAAGGGCAGCTGCCATGACATCGATTCGTTTATCTACACCGTTTCTGCCGATGATTTGGGCACCAAGCAAGGTGTGGTCATCGCTTCTGTAAACCAGTTTTACTTTCATTTTCTGCGCATCTGGGTAGTATCCAGCGTGATCAGTACTGTCAATGGTGATGGTGGAGAAAGGGATGCCCGCTTCTTTTGCTTCTTTTTCTGATAAGCCCGTTCGTCCCGCTGTCACGTCCATAAATTTCATCACCGCTGTTCCGGTCACGCCTTGAAACGCCCGGTGTGTCCCTGTCATATGAAAGCCTGCGATTCTTCCTTGTTTATTCGCTGTCGTGCCGAGCGGAATATAATCCAGTGCTTTTTTTATGCGGTGATAGGTCGCTGCGCAATCCCCGGCAGCATAGATGTCTTTTACATTGGTCTGCATGTATTCATTCACCGCAATTGCTCCATTTTGAAGACGATTGATCCCTATGCCGTCTAAAAAGGCTGTTTGCGGAGTGACACCAATGGCGATGATGACCATATCCGTTGCAATGGTCTGTTTGTCTGTTTGAACAGCTGTTACATGTGTCCTGCCCTCTAATTTCTGCACTGTTTCTCCAAGCACCACGTGAATGCCTTGATCGTCTGCTTCTTCTTTAAGATATTTTGCCATATCGGGGTCAAAGCCTGGACCAAGTGTTGCCCCTCGTTGAATGATGTGAACGTCTTTTCCTAGCGCTTTTAAATTTTCTGCCATTTCTAAGCCGATATATCCTCCGCCGATGATGGTGATATGTGTGACGTCTTTTTTTAAATGGTCTAAAATGGACAGCGCATGTGGGATTGTTTTTAATACGTGTACGCCTTCTAATGGATGGCTATCTAGATCCAGTGCAACGGGGCTTGCTCCTGTCGCAATTAACAGCCTGTCATACGTTTCTGTAAATGGTTCTTTTGTTTTGGTGTGAATGCCCGACACCGTTTTTTGCTCTGGGTCAATGGATGTCACTTCGTGTAAGCATCTGGCGTCAATTCCATATTTGTCGCGAAAGGTTTCAGCGCTGCGTGCGATGAGCTTTTTGTGATGATCAATGAGACCGCCGATCAAGTAGGGGAGTCCGCACTGTCCATATGAGAAAATCTCTCCTTTTTCAAAAGCCACAATGTGTGCGTCTGGATCCTCTCTATATATTTGCATAGCGCAGCTCATTCCTGCTGCATCTCCGCCAATCATCACATATTTCATTTGGTGTGCTCCCTTCTATCTATCAAACTGAATACTCTTATTTACCCTCATTTTCCTTTTTTTAATGCTTTTTTTTCGCAAAAGAAGCAAACTTTAGTTGAAAAATAAAGACAGCGCCTTCATTTTAGGCTACAATCGGATTATCGTCTTTTTGGTTATGAGCTTAGTGAAGATTGGTGGGAAAGACTTTGAGTGACGAACGACTGGATTTTAATACACTATATACACGCCATACGAGAGAGGCCTGGGCAGCTCTTGGGGAATATATGCCGGTATCTATTTCAGAAGAGGAAGCAAGAGCGCTTCAAGGGTTAAACGACTATTTATCGCTTGAAGAAGTTCGAGATATTTACATACCACTTATTCGTTTTCTGACATTACATGTCTTTGCAGAAAAACAAAAAAACCAGCATGTGAATACTTTTTTAAACTACCCACATCATGCCAAAATCCCCTTTTTAATTGGGATTGCTGGAAGTGTGGCTGTTGGGAAAAGCACGACTGCGCGTATCATTGAGACTCTTTTATCAAGGCTTGGAGATGGGCGGAAGGTGAGTCTTGTGACAACTGATGGCTTTTTGTATCCCCAAAAAGAGTTAAAAGATCGAGGGCTGATGGAAAAGAAAGGCTTCCCAGAAAGCTATGATGTCAAAGCCCTTCTTTCTTTTTTAAATGAATTGAAATCAGGTAAACAAACTGTGCATGCCCCGGTGTATTCGCATCTTACCTATGACCGGCTTGATGGGGTGTATGAAACAGTGGAGGATGCAGATATTGTGATCATCGAAGGGATCAATGTGCTGCAATCACCAGCACTTGAAGATCTAAAGGATGAACCGCGCGTGTTTGTATCAGATTTCTTTGATTTTTCGATTTATGTGGATGCCGCTGAAACCCAAATTCAATCTTGGTATAAAGAGCGGTTCCGTTTGCTGCGGGAAACAGCCTTCCAAGACCCTGAATCCTTCTTTCATCAATACAAAGATTTGACGGATGAAGAGGCGGATCAGATGGCAAGCACGATTTGGAATACAGTGAATCGCCCTAACTTATATGAAAATATTTTGCCGACAAAATATCGAGCTGATTTGATTTTGAAAAAAGGCGATCAGCATAAGGTGGAAGAGATCGCCATCCGCCGGGTATAAAGAAAACCGCTCACACATGAGAGCGGTTCAGCGTGTAGACAAACCCTCGCATTCGGTGTCAGTCCTGCGTGCCGGTGCTCACGAATGTCAAATTCGCTCCGCTCCGGTACTCGTCCTTCCTAGACTGCAAAGGTTTTCTATCACGCTGAAAAGAAGACAAAGGGCTAAAATAAAGATCATTTTAGCCCTTTGTCAACAATCTGAACCGCTCACACATGAGAGCGGTTTTTTTAATGACCTCCACTTACTTTAACAGCCACGTCAGCCGACGATCGTTTTTTCAGTCGGTAGTATCCGATGAGTAAGAACGGTACACCCGCAATCGTGACAATGGACAGCACTGAAAAAATAGAAAGGGGATGCGCTGCGCCAAAATAGTCAATACACAATCCGCCGGCCCACGGTCCGATGACGCTGCCAAGCTGAGAAAATCCCATTGCGCCAAAGTACGATCCCTTCACTTCAGGCTTTGCAATATTGTCCACAAAGAGATCCATCATTGCAAACAGCAGTACTTCACCAATCGTAAATACGACAATGATGAAAGCAAGCATGCCAAGACTTTGTGAAAAAGAAATGGCAAACAAACTACCGGCAAGAAGAATATTCCCAGTGGTCAACGACAAAATGGTTGAGTAGCGCTTGGCGATCATGATGAGCGGATATTGCACGACAATGACAACGACTGCATTTAAGGATAAAAGATATCCAAACAGCTTAGGGCCATCCTCAATAACAGGAGACGCTGATAAATATTGAGGCAGCGTTGAGCTTAGATGTGAATAGCCAAACGAACATAAGGTAACGCCGATGAGGATAATGCTAAAGACCGTATCTTTTTGGATAATAGAAAGGGCTTTTTTGACGCTGATTTGTTTGATGCTTTCTGGAGCAGCAACTGGATGTTTCTGAAATTGCCATGCCAGCATTAATCCGTATAAAAAGTAAATAAAGGCAGCGACGAGAAACGGAAAGGTTGTTTTCGATGACCCAAGATATAAGCCGAGCAGCGGGCCGAAGATCACACCAATGTTAATGGCTGTATACCGTAAATTAAAAACAAATAATCGTATGCTTGACGGGGTGACATCTGATAAGAGCGCCTTAGATGTTGGCTCAAAAAGTGCACGGCACAGCCCATTTAAAGCGTTCATGATAAAGAAGACCCAAATGGCATCTGCAAATGCAAAGCCAACAAAAACAAGTGCCCAACCGAAGATGGATAGAAGCATGACCTTTTTTCTGCCGATTCGGTCAGAAATATAGCCTCCGTAAAAACTCGCAACGATCCCAATAAGAGAGCTAACAGCAATGATTAACCCAGCTGAAGAGGCTGAGGCTCCTTTGACTTGAGTCAAATAAACGGCTAAAAAAGGAATACTCATGGACGTCGCCATTCGGCCAAATATTGTGCCGATGATGATCGTCCAACTAAGTGGATGTAAAGTACGTAAGTTATTTTTCATGCTGTTTCTCCCTTGAGTTTGTAAGATGTTCCAATCATACATGAAAAATTGTGCAAATTAAATACACAATTTGATGGAGGAGACATCCGCCATATGGCAGAGAAGCTTGAACTGGTCACAAATTCGGAGAGCGTGTTTCTTGTTGACGATGCATTTGAGGCCTTGATGGATATTGATTTTTCAGAAAAAGGAAGCGGATGACTTTCCGCTGATTCGCACTGTCATTTGACGACAATCAATCGAGCTCAATGGCAACAATTTGCTGCAAGGACAGGTTTAGAACATCTTCATCATTGATGATTTTCATGCGCTGCGTTTCATAATGAATGGCTTTGACCCAGCCCCAAAACTGCTCTTTCACACCTGAGGAGACATACGTGATGCAAATGGCTTGATCCTCGGTAATCGACTGTGTGATCAAAAAATTCATTTCCTCTAGCTGATCGGTGCTCAGCGGGGGAGGCGTATATTCTTTTTTCTTTCGTTTTTGAGCAAGAAGCTGCTCCCGGTGCTCTGGCAGCATCATTCGGCTCGATTCCCACATGATGTTGTATCCAGGTGTTAATTTATTGGGATTCATAGTTGTTTGCCTCCGTTATTTATAATGTCCGCCAATTTTTTCGGCGCGGTGATATGCCTGCCCTGCGCTTGTGAGTGACGAAGCGTGCAGTAATGCAGCAGGACCATACTTCATATGAATCGCATCGAATACTTTGCTGAGTTTGTCTTTCTTAAAATGGTGATCAAATAAAGTCAGCTGATATTGGCTGTCAGACTGCAGCTGTGAGAGAGTAATGCCCACACTGCGGATGGGCTGACCATCCCAGTGCTGCTGGCATAGCTGTATGGCTGCTTCTGCAATATCTGTGCCGTACTGTGTGGGTGAATGAAGCTTGATTTGTCTATGAAATCCTGTCGGATGTGAAAAATCAGCGCCTCTCACGCCGACAGACACCGTTTGCCCAAGATAATGCTTAAAACGTGCACGCCTTGCCACTTCTTCACTCAATTCAATAAGGGCGACTTTGATGTCCTCAAAAGACGCATAATCATGGGGAAGGGTCATATGATGCCCAACGGCTTTTTGCTGATCATGTGTGTGAACGGTGACCGGTGAGGGATCGATCCCTAAAGCTGTTCGCTGCAAGAGCTCCCCATTGATTCCCCAGCGTTTTTGTAGCCGGTCTAATGGATAAGTAGCAAGTGTCCCAATGGTACTGATGCCCATTCGTTTTAAATGATGCTCCATTCGTTTGCCGACGCCAAATAATTTCCCAATCGGAAGCGGCCATAAATCAGCAGCAACCCGGTCTGCACGAAGTTCATAGATGCCAGATGTGTTTTTTTTAGCAAAGTGGTCACAGGCCATTTTAGCGAGCACTTTATTAGGACCGATGCCAATACGGGCGTAAATGCCAGTCTGGTTCATGATGGTGGTTTGTATATTTTCAGCGATCTCGTGCGGAGAGCCGAGTAGTGTAAGACTGCCTGTAATATCAAGAAACTGTTCATCAATTGAATACGGTTCGACAAGGTCTGTGTATTGTTCAAGCAGTTCTGTCATCATGACAGAGACATCAAGATAGCGCTGCATACGTGGACGTACGACCACTGCTTCGGGACATTTCTCCTGTGCTTCCCATAATCTTGATGCATTTTGTACGCCTCGTTTCTTGGCGAGAGGGCAGGCTGCAAGTACGACCCCGCTTCGCCGCTCTGGATCTCCTGAGACAATGAGCGGCACATCCTCCAAATGAGGAGCCTCCACTTTTTCTACTGACGCATAAAATGACTGCATATCCACAAGCAGAATCGCTCGTTCATTCATTGTTTTCACCTCTTAGAACATATGTTCTTATTGTAACCGTCAGGAGGCGGAATTCATACTGGTAAATCATTCAAAGAAAAGAGTGTATATCCATACAAAAAAGACGAAGTGGAAGACACTTCGTCTAATCTGATGCAAAATGAGCATGTTTTCATGCATGTGCCATGTTGTGGGATGTTTGGAGCGGTTCAGAACGCAAACGATAAGCTGTAAGCTTTTTCTTTGGCTTATGTGTAAACTGCCGCACCACATCCACGTGGTCATCATAATGAAACAAATAAAGGGTCACATCCTGCTTGCCAAGCTTTGTTTGCATTGTAAGCGGCGCCGGCCCTTCATTCGGATGAAGAAAACGCTCTTCATCACCAGGATAAATATAATAGCGTTCAATAAAGATCGCTTCATTAAAATGTTGAATGATTTCAGATTTTTGCTGATCATCGAGCGGACGACCTTGAAACGTCATATTTGTTTGATCACTTGTTACTTTTGCATGCACCGCATAACGACTAAAAAGGCGTTCAACAACACCAGAAGGCAGCGAAGTGACAAGCAACTTTAACAGACTAAACACAACAAGCGAAGTAACAATCCAAACCAATATCATCATCTCCAATAAACATTTGTTACATTTCCTATATGAACCATCTTAACATAACAAAAGAATGAAACCTTCGCACAAAAAGTGAACATTATGAAATAAGTGTGAAGATTTAAAAGGAGAAGGGGGCTGAAAGCACGAAGAACCAACAAAGCTGAAATGACAAAAGGCGGACACGTGATCTTTACAAACAATTGATCGGACCGGTAGAATATTGAAAGAATAGCTTTTTTGTGAAAAAAGAGAGAGCGGTAAAGCTAAAAATGAAAAGGGGCGAGGTCAGCATGATACGTCAAGTGAAGCCATCAGATTTTTACGCCGTCACATCCGTCATTCAAAGCTGGTGGGAAGGCAGAGCTTTGCGTGCAAAATTGCCAAAGCTATTTTTTGAACATTTTCAGCAAACAAGTTTTGTCGTCATTGAAAAAGGAGAACTGATCGGCTTTTTAGTCGGTTTTCTATCGCAATCTCATTCTGATGAAGCCTACATTCATTTTGTAGGTGTACATCCAGACCATCGGAAATTAAAAATAGGGGAAATCCTGTATCAAGCCTTTTATGATGTGGCAAAACAGGAAGGAAGAACAACCGTTAAAGCGGTAACAGCACCTGTAAATAAAGTATCGATTGCCTATCATGCAAAATTGGGCTTTCAAATTGAAAAAGGGGATAAAACTGTAGAAGGAATCTCCGTGTTTTCAGACTATGATGGAATAAATGAAGATCGTGTTTTATTTGTGAAAAAGTTAGAGGCAATGCAATGATTGTCAATTTAGATCAAACAATAAGTGATGTAGCAAAGAAGATCTTACATATTCAACTAGCTGCATACCAACAAGAAGCTGAACAAATTGGCTATGCTGATCTTCCGCCATTAAAAGAGACCATTCAAGATGTAATGAAAGCAAAAGAGCAATTTATTGGTTTTGAGCAAAAGGAAATCTTATTAGGTGTAGTCTCTTATGAAGAGCAGAAAGATTATTTGATCATTAGTCGATTGGCTGTGCATCCAAAAGCGCTAAAGCAGGGTATTGGAACAAGACTTATGTCTACAATTATGGAGAAAAATGTCCCTATAGAACTGACCACAGGGCAAAAAAACACCCCTGCAAAAAGGCTATACGAAAAGTTAGGATTTCTTGAAACAAATGTGGTTCAAGTTGCAAAAGAGCTCACCTTATCAAAAATGAAATGGACACCGAGGCGAAAGGTTGAGGTTGTCGAATTCAAAAAAGAATGGCATGAAGAATTCCGTCAAGAAAAGCAGCAACTCAAGCAAATCATTCAAAAGAGCTGGATAGAAGGACATCATATTGGTAGTACGTCAGTTGAAGGACTTGTTGCCAAACCAATTATTGATATATTAATAGAAGTAAGCCATATAGAAGAGATCGATAGAAAAAAAGAGAGATTTGAACACCTTGGATACCAAGCGCTCGGTGAAAATGGCATAAAAGGGAGACGTTTTTTTCAAAAGGGTGGCTTGAATCGTACGCATCATGTCCATGTTTATGAAAGGAATCACCCTGATGTGAAAAGACATTTATTGTTTCGAGATTACTTAAGAGTCTACCCAGAACGAGCTGCAGCGTATGCGTCTGTCAAGGAACAATTAGCAAATCAGTATCCGGAAGATATACAAAGCTATATGGCAGGAAAGAATGAAATCATAAAAGAAATAGAAAATGAGGCATATCGCTGGGATAGAGGAAGCTCTTAAATAAGCTACCTCTTTTCCTCGTTAATTAGGAAGCTGAACATTGCCTTTTACAATATAGGCCTGTGAAGCAGCAGTAGATGGAAGAGCGGGTAATTTATCCTTTACTATGACCCCGCGGATATCTGTGATTCGAACAGGAAGAGATGTAGACCCCATATTAAATCCAAGGAAATGGTTGTAGTCTGTCTTTTCCATGTTCACCCATTGTCCATCTTTGTAATATTCCATTTTCATAATCGGATATTTATGATTGCGCACTTGAATCGCAGCCCACCACTCACTGCTACCTTCTTTTATTCTGTAAGCTACATTTCCGCTAATCGGTGCTTTTATAATTTTCCAACTAATTGGGATTTTCCCGTCTGCCATATTGCCGATTTTGGCAAAGGCATTATGAGAAAGATCAAGAGCTCCTTTTGCTCCTTCTGGATATTTATCGGTTACATACACAACGGTTTTTCCTTTTGGACCCTTTACTTCAAGGTAAGCCCCTGCAAGTGCCGCATTTATCCCTTTATAGTTATAGTCATGGGGATTTAAAGCCGTAATTTTCATGTCAGATGGAATAGGATCTAATAATGCGGCGCCCCCTGAGTAACCAGATCCCGTATAAGTCGCATAGCTTTCTCGTACTTCATCAAGGACAGATGCCGCTTTCATGTTTGGCACAGCGAAACTCAACATCAATATCAGTGCCCCGATGAAGCAGAGAGATAATCTTTTTTTCACGATCTAAAACCTCCTGTTTATTCTTTTAAAATTGGTAGCGTCATAAGTATAATTCTAAAAAACAAGAAGCAAAAAGAGCCAATAGATAGATATAATCCTAGTGAGAAGAGCGTGTATTTCAAAGAATATGGCTTTCGGATTTAGTCGTGTGTCATGTTTTATGTTTTATGGTGTTTTATGTGTTACAATGTAAGCATCAATTTAAAAAGGATGTTCGCCATGTATATTCACATCACAGAACTGGCTAAAACATATATAGAAAAACAGCAAACAGGAAACGAAACGAAGGAATTACTGCTTCGCTACGATTCAGAAGGTTGTGGCTGTGCAGTGAGTGGCGTACCAATGCTTTGGTTAACAAGTGAAAGAACAGGTGAATGGGAACAACTGAATAATAGCCAACATTTAAAACTATATATACACATTGCACAGAAGGTATTCTTTGATGAGGAAATGACCATCGATTTTAATGAAAAAGCCAATACATTGATGCTGAAAAGTCCTCAGCAAATACTCAGTCCAAGAATGGGCATACTTGTAAAGTAAGGTGGAAACGTAGTGGATCAGAAGCTTAGAGTGATACAAAACACGGCACAAAATAAAACATGGGTGTCGTTTTTAAATAACAATCATCCCTATAGCCTTTTGCACTGGTCAATAGGTGGAATGGATTCGGTGAAAAAGGACGTTTGGCTTCTTCAAGATGAAGTCACATTTGAAACGGAAGAATTTCAAACACTCGAATTAGCAGTAGATTGGATCAAAGAGAATATGGAACAAGTAACAGATGTATTATAAAAAGCCCTTTGCTGAGAAGGGTTTTTTTGTGCGTTCATCATCTCATTAAACAACAGGGCTGTCTAATCTGAAAAATGCTCTTTTTAAACGGAAAAAAGCAGTTTTTAACAAAAGATTCGACAAAACGAGAAAAATGGAAATGAAAAAATAGTGCCTGTAAATGCCGAAAAATAGGCAATGGAAGCGTTTATTGCGGGATACCGAAAACTTTGCGAAAAATGACATTTCATATTTCTTCCATTCGAGGAAATGTGATAGAATACAACATGTATCGTATATGAGAAGGGAGGTGCTAAAGTGAATTGAAGCTCAAGTTGTCATCGCCTCAGGTTGGAATCAAAATAAACGAATGGTATAGACAGATTTGCGGATTTCATGTCATGAAAGCAGAGAAGCTGAAGGCCGAGATCGAGCAGGAAATCCTTGAGATGGAGCAGGATCAAAACTTGTTATTGTTTTACCAGCTGATGGATTTTCGCCATAAGGTAATGCTTGAATATTTTGAACCGGCAAAGAAAGCCTCGAATGATGAAGAAATTAAGAATCTCCTTGAAACGATTGAACATTCGCAAACGAAATTAACGGATATGCTTGAATACTATGTTCATTTTTTCACAGGAATGTTTGAATTTGAGCAGAGAAACTATTTGAGCGCCATTGCTTATTACCGTTCAGCAGAAAAAAAGCTCAATCTCATATCAGATGATATAGAAAGAGCAGAATTTTACTTTAAATTAGCAGAAATATATTACCACATGAAACAAACCCACTTTTCGATGCACTATGCCTTGCAAGCGTTAGATACGTACTCTGCCTATAGAACGTACACGCTGAGAATCATCCACTGTGAATTTGTCATCGGTGCAAACTATGATGATTTGAAATGCTATGAACATGCATTGCCCTACTTTAAAAATGCTCTAAAGCGAGCACGCTCAATTGGAAACCCTCGAGTCATAGGTTCGGCCCTTTTCAACTTAGGTAACTGTTATTACCAAATGAATGATCTTCCGGAAGCAAGTCGTTATCTGAAAGACTCTCTTGAAGTGTTTGAAAAGGAGAATTTAACCCATCTAAATCGCTCTCTAGACCCACTATTTATGCTGACCCAAATCCTGTTTAAACAAAAAAAGATAGAAGAGTCGTTATCCCTCTATCAACAAGGTATTATGAAAGCCTGTGAATTAGAAGATGAAATTTACATTTGCAAATTTCAGTTTCTAAAAGCACTATACGTTGATGCAGAAATAAAGATCATAGACGATACATTAGACCTGTTGGAGGACAAGCGCTTATACCCAGATATTGAGGAATTGGCACTTGATGCGGCTCATTATTATAATGAGCTCGGACTATTTGAAGTATCTACCCGGTTTTACGAAAGGAAAATTCAAGCTATATCAAAAATCCAAAATGGGGGTCATTTATATGAAAATGAGTTTGATAGTTCTTTTATTGGCAGCAACTGCAGGATTATCGGTCATGAGTCAGCAGCAATCGGAAGAGAGCCATATGGAGCTGGCGGGCAGACACCATACAACAGTGGTGACTATCGTATAAGTTAGCTGAAAAAGAGGAGATGAACTGCTGTTCATTCTCCTCTTTCATCTTGATTGAGTTCAAATCTTTGAAGAAATGCTTGGACCTCTTGTTCATAAGCTTCCTTATTTTCGCTAAAAGACATCGCATGAGCCCCATGTGGCGCAATAAATAACTGTTTATCACCCTTTTTTCGTGTATATAACTGCTGACTTTGCACACAAGGGATATAGTCGTCATGAAGGCTATGGATAAAGAGCACAGGTTCTTTCACTTGATCGATCACATCAAGCGGGGAAACTTGCCGGATGCGATATCCGTCCCGCCATTTTAACACTTGATCACTCAGTGGAAGAATCCAATGACCTGAAAGGCGAAAATCCGTTTTTAACCGATACACCAGCTGATCCTCAAAAGAAGCGAAGGGACAATCGGCAATGTAAAAATCTGCGGCTGCTTCAGGTTTTGCAGCATATAACAAGGTAGTGACTGCACCCATCGATTCCCCGTGTACACCAATGATGGCACTTTCCCCGAACCTTTTTCTGAGCCACTTCACCACCTGCGCTAAATCTTCTTTTTCATAGTATCCATAACTAGTGGTTTTCCCGCCGCTCATCCCATGTCTTCTATGATCATAAAGCATCACATTCCATCCGAGCTTTTGGAATAATTTCATATACTTAACTGAATTGATCAGACTGACAGTAACGCCGTGGCAAAGCACGATGGTGCGAGTTGTATGTGGAAACGGTACAAAATAGCCATGAAGATCATAACCAAAGGATGAGGGAATACAAACTTTCTCTTTTTTGAGCTGTTTAAATTCCTCGTGATGATAATGACCTTCATCTGATTCTCGTTTGATTAGCTCTTCATCCGTTAATTTACGAATATACATCATTTTATTGGTGAAAAAAATGCCGACTGCGATGAGTGGGAATAATATAAAGGCAAGTAGAGCGATCCATTTCTTCATTAAGCCGATTCTTCCTTTCCGAAGTTTTCCTACGATGATCATACCACATGTTGGGAGATTGGTGTGACTCTTGTTCAGCAAATAAAACGGATGATACACTAAGGCAAAAGGAGAGAGGCACAATGAAAAAGACCAATCAAGATCAAGCGAAGCTAAAGGACGGCATAAATGATGATATGAAACAGCAGCTTCTTCAAATGAAGCAGAACCTTGCCGTCGAGACAGAAAAAAGAGAAGAACAAAAACGACAAGACCTCCTTCGGCAGCAGAAAGAAAAAGAGAAAAATAAAAGCTTCTCAGAGCTGCTAGATGAAAGTCATTTAGACTGGAGAAAATATAAAAGCTAAAAAAGAGACCACATGACGTGATCTCTTTTTTACGTTCTATTCAAACGATGCGCCTCATACACAGATGGTTTTGTATAGTATGTCAATGCTTTTACTTCTTGGTCGCTTAAAGAACGTGCATTTGCCGCTGCTACATTTTCTTTTAACTGTTCCACCGAGCTTGCGCCAAAAACAACGGAGCTGACAGCAGAATGCTTGAGCAAATATTGAATGGACAGCTCGGTGAGCGATAGGTCATAAGCGACTTTCTTTAAAGAAGGAATGACCTGCTGAAGCTCATCAAATGAGTATTGAAGATAGCCGTTATGTTGAATGGCTGCACTTGCTTGAGAGAGTGGTTTTTCAGTTAAAAGCCCTTTTGCTAAAGGCCCTCTTGCGACGACGCTAATGCCTTGTTCTTCAAGAAGAGAAAACCATTCTTCAGGACGGCGGTCGAGTAAACTATATTGCATCATCACACTGACAATGTTCGACTTTTTGGCATATTCTTTAATGACATTAGGACGGATAGAAGATATGCCGTAATATCGAATGACGCCTTCTTCCACTAATTCTTCAAAAGCCTCAATGGTCTCATCAATTGGGTCATCAATCGTGCCGCCATGCAATTGATATAAATCAATATAATCTGTCTGAAGCCGCTTGAGGCTCTGTTTTACTGCCTCTTTTATGTACGCCTTTGAAGGGTCCCAGTCCCAGCCCGGTTTGCCTTTTTCAAAGCGGTTCCCGCCTTTTGTGGCCAAAATCAAATCTTGCCGTCTGTTCTTAATGGCTTCCCCGACAATTTCCTCATTTGTCCCAAAATCATATAAATCGGCTGTATCCAAATAGTTAATCCCAAGATCAATGGCCTCATTTAATAAAGAGAGCGCTTTTTCTTTTTCAGTCCCAAGGGACATACATCCTAGTGCAGCCTCGCTCACTAAGAGCTCAGAGGTACCAATTCGTCTTTTTTTCAATTCAATCACACTCCTATCTTCACATTAAGTGAAAAAAATCTGGAATTCAAGTTAGGTGATTTCAAATGGCGCATTTGAAGCGAGCGTTCGCTCTTCGCTTCTCCTAAATCATCTATGTTAAAATGAATGAAGTAAAATGTGAAAGTAGAACGAGGAGCTGACAAAATTGAAGGACTTTGAAGAAAAAACATTATCATCTAAAGAATTATACAACGGAAAAATCATTGATTTGGTTCTTGAAGATGTAGAATTGCCAAACGGAAAACAGGGCAAACGAGAAATCATCAAACATCCAGGTGCAGTAGCAGTCATTGCACGTACGGACGAAAATAAAATCATTTTGGTCAAGCAATACCGTAAAGCACTAGAGAGAGCCATCGTTGAAATTCCGGCTGGGAAATTAGAACAAGGGGAAGAGCCGGCACATACAGCACTGAGAGAATTAGAAGAAGAAACAGGGTACACAGCTCAGCAGCTTAAAAAGCTGACTGCTTTTTATACATCGCCTGGGTTTGCAGATGAACTTGTCCACATCTATCTTGCAGATCAGTTGGTTCCGCTTGAAGAAAAAAGAGAGCTGGATGAAGATGAATTTGTAGAAGTGATGGAAGTTTCATTAGAAGAAGCACTGCACCTCATTGAAAAACAGCATATTTATGATGCAAAAACAGCCTATGCCATTCAGTATTTACAACTGCAAGAGGTACTTGAGTCTACAAAATGAGGGAGTTTTTTGCCGACATCCATATTCATATAGGCAGAACGAGAACAGGCAGGGCTGTCAAAATTACAGGTGCGAGGTCGCTCACAATTGACCAAATTTTAATAGAAGCGTCACAAAATAAAGGGATGGGGATGATTGGTGTGATTGATGCACAATCTCCTGAAGTCCTAGAAGAGTTAATAGAGGGTGTAGAGGAAGGAAAGTACACTGAACTGAATGATGGAGGTCTATCATTTGGACAGACAGTTTTACTTTTAGGCAGTGAATTAGAAATCAATGACGACCATTCAAAGGGTCCGATTCATGTGCTTGCGTTTATGCCCACATTACACAAAATGTCTAAGTTCTCCGCATGGCTCTCACTTCATATGAAAAATGTGCATTTGAGTTCACAGCGCCTATATGTTGATGGGAGAACACTTCAGCACAAGGTCAAGGAGCTTGGAGGATTATTTATTCCTGCCCATATTTTCACGCCGCACAAAAGTTTATACGGTAAAGGAGTAAACACTTCTTTAACAGAAGTATTCGATCCGGAACTCATTGATGCGGTTGAGCTTGGGCTTAGCTGCGATACGTCAATGGCCTCCCAGCTAAGTGAGCTGAATCGTTATCCTTTTTTAACGAATTCAGATGCTCATTCCTTAGGGAAAATTGCGCGAGAATATACAAAAATCCAAATGGATCATGCCTCTTTTGCCGAATTCAAACTAGCCCTTCAAGGAAAAGATGGCAGACACATCACAGGAAATTATGGACTCGCCCCGCGGCTTGGAAAATATTATCATACGACCTGCGAGAAATGCGGGGTAAGACCTGACAGCCCAGACCAAGAAAAGTGCCACGTATGCGGACATACCCGGATGATAAAAGGAGTGAGTGAGCGTTTAAAGGAGCTTGCTGACCAAGAAAGTGACAAAGGGACGAGACCTCCTTATGTTCACCAGCTCCCTCTTCAATTTATTCCGGGAGTCGGAGCCAAAACGTTAGACAAGCTAAAAGCCGTGTTTCACACAGAAATGAATATTCTTCATCAAGCAACAGAACAAGAACTAAAAGCTGTTCTGCCAGAAAAAACAGCCAATTACATCATCAAAGCAAGAAAAGGTGAAGTCGGACTGATCGCTGGTGGAGGCGGAGTTTACGGCAAGGTGGATATTAATCATGAGTCAACTTAAATGGACATGTCAAACATTTGAACAACTGCCCAAAGAGGACCTTTACCTTATTTTAATGGAGAGAGTCAACGTGTTTGTCGTAGAACAAACATGCCCTTATCCTGAAATCGATCATCGAGACCAAGAGGCACTTCATATCATCGCAAAAGAGAACGGCATCATTGTGGCTTATTGCCGAATTTTCCAAAGCGGGATCATGTACGAAGAGGCATCCATTGGCCGTGTCCTTGTGACGGAGGCTGGCCGGAAAAAAGGCTATGGGAAAATGCTGCTCAGCAAGGCTTTGGAAAAGCTCAGTGAATTAGGTGAAACAAGTGTCAAAATTCAGGCACAAGCCTACCTGAAATCGTTTTACGAATCGTTTGGTTTCAAAGCCGTCTCAGATTGTTATGATGAAGATGGCATCCCGCATCTTGATATGGTGAAAACAGAAAGATAGGCGTGTATACGTCTATCTTTTTTATGTGCTTTCGTGTATCATAACGACAACGAAAGGGGTTTTGCCAAATGGGAAAAAGCAAAGCAAAGAAAAAACGAGAACATATTCAAAGGCAGCACAGCCGAAATCCAGAACTGTCAAGAGGATTCGTGCCGCATTTTAGCACACATGAAAGAAAGACTAAAACAAAACAAGAAGCCATGCAGCATATGATGAAGAAACATAAAGGAAGGAATGCTTATGATCGCTATCAAGAGGATCATAAGCATTTTATTTTGCTTTTTTGTGACAAGTAGATTAAATAAATGGAAAAATTTTAAAAAATAGGACAAACGGTCGTTTCTTTTTGTCTAAAAATGTAGTTAAATGACAAAAAGCAATGAAAGGGAGAGTGAGTATCGTGAACGTCAAGTCATTTGGAGCAGGGCTTTGTATGGCAAGTATGCTGCTGGCATCAATCACGTTCGGTGCGTCAGATATAACTGCAAAGGAGCAAGCAAAAAAAGAGTATATGATCGGCTTTTCTTCTTCCGTTCAAGACAAAGCACAAAAACAGCTTGTAGAAGAAGCTGGTGGACATGTGAAAGAATCCATAGACCAAATAGATATGATGAAAGTTTCATTGAATGAGACCTCGAAAGAGAAACTGAATCAAGCAAAAGAAGTTACCTTTATTGAGGAGGACCAAAAAGCAAAAACAAGCGGTCAAACCGTCCCATATGGCATTAAAAGCATCAAAGCACATAAGGTACATAAACGAGGATATGCCGGACAGAATGTCAAAGTAGCTGTTCTTGATAGCGGCATCGATGGCAAACATGAAGATTTACACGTAACCGGCGGAGTCAGCTTTGTTCCAACAGAGTCCGATCCGCTCGTTGACCCGCATGAACACGGAACCCATGTGGCAGGCACGATCGCAGCATTAGATAATAAAGTGGGCGTCATTGGTGTTGCGCCAAAAGCTTCTATCTATGCTGTCAAGGTGGCAGATCAAAATGGTGACGGCTACTATAGCTGGATCATTAAAGGCATTGAGTGGGCGATCGAGAATGACATGGATGTCATCAATATTAGTATGGGGGGAGCAAGTGAATCTGAGGCGCTGAAAGAAGCGGTAGATAAAGCGTATGACAAAGGGATTCTCATTGTGGCTTCTGCCGGGAATGCTGGGAGTTATGGCTCACTCAATACGATTGACTACCCGGCCAAATACAGCTCAGTGATGGCTGTCGCATCTGTTGACCAAAGGAAGCAAAGAGCCTTTGATTCCTCTGTTGGCGAAGAGGTGGAAGTATCAGCACCAGGCGTTTCAACGCTAAGCACCATTCCTCATAACGAATATGGCTACAAAAGCGGGACGTCAATGGCATCACCTCATGTTACGGGTGCTGCGGCTGTGATTCTATCAAAACATCCTAATCTGACAAACGAAGAAGTGCGCGAAAGACTTTCAAAAACAGCAACAAAGCTTGGAGATCCTTTTTATTATGGTGACGGGCTTGTGAACGTACAAAAAGCGTCTCGATAAATGAAAAAGAGAAAGCAGCCTGTACACTGCTTTCTCTTTTTTCTTTCGATAAAACCGTCATGTTTCGTATTCTCTCTCATAGAATCTAGTAACCTTTACTATTTGGGAGGAAGACGCATGCGGAAAAAGTCTTGGAAGGAACATCTTCTTCAGCACGTAAAAGATCATCTATCGATTTATTTGTTTGTCTCGGTACTCTTTTTAATGGGCGTCATCTTTGGGGCTATTATCGTCAACAGCATGACAATCAGTCAGAAAGAGGATTTATTCTATTATTTAAATCAATTTTTTGGTCAGCTGACGAATGAGAAAGCAGCAGAATCAAAAGAAATGTTTTTGCAAAGCTTCCTGCATCATATGAAATATTTAGGCCTCATGTGGATACTAGGAATTTCCATCATTGGTCTGCCGCTCATCTTTCTCATGATTTTTTTAAAAGGGATTGTCGTTGGCTTTACTGTTGGTTTTCTAGTGAATCAAATGGGGCTCAGTGGATTTTTTCTTTCTTTCGTATCGGTTCTTCCGCAAAATATTTTGCTCATTCCAGCATATTTAGTCATCGGAACATGTGCGATTGCGTTTTCCATCCGTCTCATTGGACAGCTTTTCATGAAAAAAACGATCAGTCAAGCGCCAGTCCAGTGGTTTGGACGGTATGCATCTGTTCTGCTGATGATATTAGCGCTTGCTGCACTTTCATCCTTTTTTGAATCGTACTTATCATTCATGCTGATGAAAAAGCTAGCGGGTGTCCTTTTTTGAAATTTTTATAATCATTATTAAATAATAATCAATTTATTTATTAATTTAAAATGATTATAGTTGGCTCTCTGCACATCATTTGATATAATGATCAAGTAATGTGGCGTAGGAGGGAAAGTCAATGGAAAATCGGATTGATCGAATTAAGAAACAGCTTCATTCTTCCAGCTATAAGCTCACGCCACAGCGTGAAGCAACAGTCAGAGTACTGCTTGAGAATGAAGAAGACCATTTAAGTGCAGAAGATGTATACCTCCTCGTAAAAGAGAAGTCTCCTGAAATTGGTCTTGCTACTGTTTATCGGACGTTAGAATTGCTAACTGAACTGAAAGTTGTTGATAAAATTAACTTTGGAGACGGCGTTTCGCGATATGATCTTCGCAAAGAAGGAGCCGCCCACTTCCATCACCATCTTGTCTGCATGGAATGCGGGACAGTCGATGAGATAGAAGATGATTTATTAGAAGATGTTGAAGAGATTATTGAACGCGACTGGAAATTTAAAATTAAGGATCATAGATTGACATTCCATGGTATTTGCCATCGCTGTCATGATGATGATTCCGGCCAATAATCCGAATTGGAACCTTTTCATTTCATATGAAGAGGTTTTTTGCATTTTCGCTGTATATTCCTTGTCCCACCTGGCATATGCTGAAGTAATGAGAAGATGAGAAAGGACATGAAGATCATGCGAAAATGGCTCAAAACAACAGGTGAAGTGATGAAAGTATTTATCTTGTTCACTGGTTTTACCGTCCTGTTCTATTATGCTATGATATGGATAAATTCAGAATATGAAAGCTACCATCGTTATGATAAACCAGAGGGTGCAGCGATTAAAGTGATGGAAATGGATCAGCCGAATCAAGACAACTGGCAAGACCGATTGATTTATTTTTATCAAAACGGGGAGTAGAAACCATTGAACGATCAATTATCCGACTTTATTCATTTTATGACAGTAGAGAGAGGACTCTCTGAAAATACCATTGTCTCTTATAAAAGAGATTTACAGAACTACTTGTCTTTTTTAATGACACACGAGCAGCTAGCCGATATCAAAGACGTCACGCGTCTTCATATCATTCATTATCTAAAGCAGCTAAAAGAGAAAGGGAAATCGAGCAAAACGTCCGTAAGGCATCTATCATCGATTCGCTCCTTTCACCAATTTCTGCTACGGGAAAAAGTGACAACAGATGACCCGTCATGGAACATTGAAACGCAAAAAACAGAGCGGAAATTACCGAAAGTTCTATCACTCGGTGAGGTTGAAAAGCTGCTTGATACACCAAAGCAGCATACACCATTTGACTACCGGGACAAAGCCATGCTGGAGCTTTTATATGCAACAGGCATTCGTGTGAGTGAAATGCTGGATCTGACCCTTGCAGATGTTCATCTTACAATGGGCTTTATCCGCTGCTTTGGAAAAGGAAGAAAAGAGCGAATTGTGCCAATTGGCGAAGCCGCTGCAAGTGCGATTGAAGAATATATAGAAAAAGGAAGAAGCAAGCTGCTAAAAAAACAGCCAGCCGATGCCTTATTCCTCAATCATCACGGGAAAAAGATGTCGCGGCAGGGCTTCTGGAAGAACTTAAAAAAACGAGCCATCGAAGCAGGCATTCAAAAGGAATTGACGCCTCATACGCTCAGACATTCATTTGCTACACATCTGCTTGAAAACGGTGCTGATCTAAGAGCCGTACAGGAGATGCTCGGGCATGCGGATATATCAACAACACAAATTTATACACATGTGACGAAAACAAGACTGAAAGATGTGTATCACAAATTCCATCCAAGGGCATAAGTAAAGCATGGCACGGTGAACGTGTACCATGCTTTTTGATGTTTGTACCGTTTATAGTTGTCAATTGACTTGTAAACGGTTTATACTTGAGATGTCTGACCTCTCTATATTTGAAAGGTCAAAGGACAAGAATATTGAAGGAGGCGCTTTTTAATGCCTGATTATCAGTATAAACGCATGTTCCTCATTGTGATGGATTCAGTAGGGATTGGTGAAGCACCAGATGCTGCTGATTTTAATGATGTAGGTGCAGATACACTTGGACATATTGCTGAAAAAATGAACGGGCTTCATATGCCGAATATGGCGAAGCTTGGGCTGAGTCATATTAAAGAAATCAAAGGAATTCCAGCGGACGAAAAACCGCTTGCGTATTATGGAAAAATGCAAGAAGCATCAAATGGTAAAGACACAATGACAGGACACTGGGAAATAATGGGTCTTTACATAGACACACCGTTTAAAGTCTTTCCAGACGGATTCCCAGATGAACTATTAAATGAACTAAAAGAAAAAACAGGACGGGGCATCATTGGGAATAAACCAGCGTCTGGGACAGAAATTCTGGATGAGCTTGGCGAAGAGCACATGAAAACAGGCGATTTAATCGTTTATACATCTGCGGATTCTGTTTTGCAAATTGCTGCGCACGAAGAAGTTGTGCCGCTGGAAGAGCTTTACCGCATTTGTGAAATTGCACGAGAACTGACTTTAGATGAAAAATATATGGTAGGACGCATTATCGCTCGTCCGTTTGTCGGGGAGCCTGGGGCATTTGTCAGAACGCCAAACCGTCATGATTATGCTTTAAAACCATTTGACCGTACCGTCATGAATGAGCTGAAAGATGATGGGCTTGATGTCATTGCCATTGGAAAAATCTCTGATATTTATGACGGTGAAGGAATTACATCTTCTCTCAGAACGAAATCAAATATGGATGGAATGGACAAACTGATCGAGACACTTAAAACAGACTTTACAGGACTCAGCTTTTTAAACCTTGTTGATTTTGACGCTCTTTATGGGCACAGAAGAGACCCAGAGGGCTACGGGAAAGCACTAGAGGAATTTGACGCACGTCTTCCTGAAGTGTTTGACCTGTTAAAAGAGGATGATCTCCTTGTGATCACAGCAGATCATGGAAATGATCCAGTTCATCACGGAACAGACCATACAAGAGAATACGTTCCGCTTATTGCTTACAGTAAAAAGCATCGGGAAGCAAATGAACTGCCAACAGCGAAAACCTTTGCTGATCTTGGGGCAACGGTAGCAGATAATTTCAAGTCAGCGATGCCAAAATACGGTACAAGCTTTTTATCTAAACTCAAATAGGGGGAAATCTCGTGGGAGCACAGTTTTCAGAAGCGGCGGCATACATTAAACAAGCATCGACATACGTACCAACAGTTGGATTGATCTTAGGTTCAGGGCTTGGCATTTTAGCAGATGAGATTGAAAATCCAATCAAATTGAAATATGAAGATATCCCTGGATTCCCTGTTTCAACAGTAGAGGGACATGCAGGACAGCTCGTTATCGGGACGCTGAAAGGCACCGTCGTATGTGCAATGCAAGGACGTTTTCATTTCTATGAAGGATATGATATGAAGCAAGTGACGTTTCCTGTCCGTGTGATGAAAGAAATTGGCATTGAGACATGTATTGTGACAAATGCAGCCGGCGGCGTGAATACGTCCTTTCATCCAGGCGATCTGATGCTGATTACAGATCATATCAATATGATGGGGACCAATCCATTAATTGGACCAAATGACAGTCAAGGCGTTCGTTTCCCTGACATGTCTGCACCATACGATAAAGATTTGCTGGCACTTGCAGAAAAAACGGCTCAACACTTAGACATATCTGTACAGCAGGGAGTATATGCAGGGATGACAGGCCCTTCATATGAAACACCTGCTGAAGTTCGTTTCCTACGAACACTTGGAGCAGATGCGGTAGGAATGTCGACTGTTCCAGAAGTCATTGTTGCGCGTCATGCAGGAATCAAAGTACTTGGCATTTCATGCATTTCCAATGCGGCATCTGGTATTTTGGATCAGCCGCTGTCTCATGATGAAGTGATCGAAGTAACGGAAAAAGTGAAAGCAAGTTTTCTTGATTTAGTAAAAGACATTGTCAAACAACTTTCATAATATGTTTCCAAAAGTCTTCTGTTCATCAAACAGAAGACTTTTTTTATGTGTAATCAAACGATCTCTGAATAAAACAGCCTGTATGAGGAAAAAATAGAAAGGATTACGATAATGGAGGTCTGCCACTTGAAACGTCATATATGTGCATTGTTTATTTTAATGATCCTTATCTCAATGGTTTCACCATCAGCGATAGCAAAAGAAAAGATTGAAAAACCAGGAGAAAAACAAACATCAGAATTGGCACACGAAGCCAAATCAGCGATCTTAATAGAACGAGACACGGGAAAGGTGCTTTACAACAAAAACAGCGATGAAAAGCTTGCACCCGCAAGTATGACCAAAATCATGACGATGCTTCTCATCATGGAAGCCATTGATCAGGGTAAACTGAAAATGACAGACAAGGTCAGAACGAGCGACTATGCAGCATCCATGGGAGGCTCACAAATTTTCCTTGAACCAGGAGAAGAAATGACTGTGAAAGAAATGCTGAAAGGCATTGCAATTGCTTCAGGAAATGATGCATCTGTTGCCATGGCAGAGCATATTGCTGGATCTGAAGAACAGTTCGTTGAGCAGATGAACAAAAAGGCAAAAGAACTCGGGCTCACCTCAACAGTCTTTCAAAATCCAACGGGACTTCCTGAAAAAGATCATTACAGCACAGCTCATGATATGGCAAAAATGGCGAAAGAGCTGTTGAAATATGAACAAATCACCAAATTCACAGGTGTCTATGAAGACTATCTCCGTCAAAACACAGATAAAAAATTCTGGCTTGTGAACACGAACCGACTGATTAAATTTTATCCAGGCGTCGATGGGTTGAAAACAGGTTTTACAGGCGAGGCAAAATACTGTTTAACCGCATCAGCTAAAAAAGGCAACATGCGCGTCATTGCTGTCGTATTTGGCGCAAGTACACCGAAAGACAGAAACGCCCAAGTGGTCAAAATGTTAGACTATGCATTTAGTCAATATACAACCCATCCACTTTACAAACGAGGACAAGACGTGGCAGAGATCAAAGTGAGCAAAGGGAAAAAGAAGAAAATTCAGCTTGTCACTTCTGAACCGATCTCCCTTTTAACGAAAAAAGGCGAAAATGTGGATCAGATTAAAAAAGAAATCAAATTGTCTCATGATGTCACGGCTCCATTTTCAAAAGGGGCGGAACTTGGCACCATTGTCTTGAAAAAAGACGGTAAAGTACTGCATGAAAGCCCTGTAGAAGCAAAAGAAGGAATGGAAAAAGCAGGGGTTTGGACTTTCTTCAAACGGGCCATGGCCGAATTTGTAAAATGGAAATAAAAGGCGAAAGACTGCTGCAATTGGCAGTCTTTTTGCTATGAGCGAGAAGAAAAGAACAGCTAAATGTGACGAATGATCACTAGTTTTGTCATGGTGAAGGATTTACTTTGTTTAAAAGAGAAACATTCTTTATCCGAAATTAGAGCAAGGAGGAAGAAAAAGATGAGCCTTAGTATTGATTTTCAAGTAAAAGAGAGCGTACTTTGCATTCGGTTGACAGGAGAGCTCGATCATCACTCCGCAGAAACATTGAGACAAAAGGTGACGAATTATTTGGAAACAGAGGACATTCGCCACATCGTGCTGAATTTGGCTGATTTATCGTTTATGGACAGCTCTGGACTCGGGGTGATTTTAGGGAGATATAAAGAAATCAAGCAGCTTGGCGGTGAAATGGTCGTCTGCGCGATTTCGCCAGCGGTGAACCGTTTATTTGATATGTCTGGCTTATTTAAAATTATCCGTATGGAGCCTTCAGAGCAAACCGCTTTGCAAACATTGGGGGTGGCATCATGACAAATGAAATGAACCTGACCTTCTCTGCATTGAGTCAAAATGAATCCTTCGCAAGGGTAACAGTCGCGGCGTTCATCGCCCAGCTTGATCCAACATTAGATGAATTAACAGAAATCAAAACCGTTGTATCAGAGGCCGTGACAAACTCCATTATCCACGGCTATGATGGGAATCCAGATGGCAAGGTGCATATTCATGTCACACTAGATGACCATGTCGTTTACCTCACCATCCGTGACGAAGGCATGGGAATTACAGATCTTCAGGAAGCAAGACAGCCGCTTTTCACAACAAAACCAGACTTAGAACGCTCTGGAATGGGCTTTACCATCATGGAGAATTTTATGGATGATGTCATGGTGGACTCATCACCAGAAATGGGCACGACGATCCGTTTAACAAAGCATCTATCAAAAAGCAAAGCGCTTTGTAATTAAGGAGCTGCTCATATGGATGTGGAGGTAAGAAAGCAAGCAAAAAAAGCACAGCTGTCAAATGATGAAGTCAAAGAGCTCATCAAAAAAAGCCAAGACGGAGATCAGCAAGCAAGAGACCTCCTCGTAGAAAAAAACATGCGTCTTGTTTGGTCCGTTGTTCAGCGCTTTTTAAATAGAGGATATGAACCAGATGATCTATTTCAGATTGGCTGCATTGGACTGCTAAAATCTGTTGATAAATTTGATTTGTCCTATGATGTGAAGTTTTCGACCTATGCCGTTCCCATGATCATTGGTGAAATTCAGCGCTTCATCCGCGATGATGGAACGGTCAAAGTCAGCCGGTCATTAAAGGAACTTGGAAATAAAATTCGGCGGGCAAAAGATGAATTGTCTAAGTCTCAAGGAAGAATGCCGACCGTACAGGAAATTGCTGAATATCTTGACATCACACCAGAGGATGTCGTTCTCGCCCAAGAAGCGGTCCGCTCACCGTCATCGATTCATGAAACCGTGTATGAAAATGACGGAGACCCTATTACATTGCTGGATCAAATTGCCGATCATTCAGAAGAAAGATGGTTTGATAAAATCGCGCTGAAAGAAGCGATCAAGGAATTAGAAGAGCGGGAGAAACTGATTGTGTACTTAAGGTATTATAAAGACCAAACACAATCTGAGGTAGCAGAGAGGCTGGGTATTTCACAAGTACAAGTCTCACGGCTTGAAAAGAAAATTTTAAAGCAAATCCAAATGCAAATGGATCAGAAAGACAGCTAGCCAATTCGGCTGGCTTTTTTATGTGGTAATTACCGGTAATTCAAGTTCTGTCAGTATGAGAACCATTTTTCACCACATACTATTTTTAACCCATCGTATAGGAAGTGACTTGGATGGACGGACAAATCTTTATTCGGCTGCGCCATCGAATCAAGACCGGTATTGATCAGCTCATTTATTTAGAGGATATCGCCCAAATCACTGGTGGTGAGTTTACTGTGCAAAAGCTTAGCAAAATGCCGATGTATCATGTCAGCAAAAAGGATCGTCACATCGTCGTTCTAGACATCATGCATGTCGTCAAAACGATCAAAAAAACGTGGCCAGACATCGACATTCAAACCGTCGGAGGCTCTGAGGCGATTGTTGAAATTGATACAGGCAAACGCCAGCTCTCTCCCGTTTTATTTGTGTTTGTATGGCTCCTATTATTTGTCGGAGCGGCTCTTGCCATCATGAATTTCCATGAGGATGTCAGTATGCGGCTTGTTCATATTCGCCTATATGAAATGATCACAGGAAAAACGGTTGAGCATCCTTATTTATTACAAATTCCATATAGCTTTGGATTAGGTTTGGGCATGATTTTATTTTTCAATCATGTATTTAAGAAGCGTTTAAATGAAGAACCAAGTCCGCTCGAAGTGGAAATGTTTAAATATCAGCTCGATCTCGATCATTATGTCGCACTTAAAGAAAATAAAGAAACATTGAAAGATATCCATGATCGGTAAGTGGCTTTTTGTCGCGCTCGTTGGACTTGGCGGCGGTTTAACGGTCGGAGCAGGATTTGTGGCATTTCTAACAGTGCTTGGCATCATCCCTCGATTAATGCAATTAACCAAAACGCAGCGCTTCATACAAGGGTACGAGGCGGCTGTCATCAGTGGAGCGGTCGTTGGCGGATGGGCCACCTTGAGTCAAATGCATTTGCATTTATCCAAATGGCTGGCGCTGCCGATTGGTCTTTTATCAGGCATCTTCTACGGTATGCTTGCAGCCGCATTGACTGAGGTATTAAATGTACTTCCTATATTAACGAAAAGAATTGGAATGGACGGGAAAATTGTTTTGCTGCTCATGGCCATCGTCTTAGGAAAGGTATTTGGTTCATTATTTCATTGGCTTATTTATATTTAAAAATTTGGAGGGAACAACACGTGTCGAGTTTAAAAGAGAACTATTCATCTAAGGTGAAAACGTATCAGCCCAAACCTCCTTATGTACTCAACTGCATTAAGGCTTTTCTTGTTGGCGGCTTGATCTGTGTCATAGGCGAGGGATTGCAAAACTTCTATATTCACTTTTTTGATTTTAATGAAAAGACAGCGGGGAATCCAACAGTGGCGACCCTCATTTTAATTTCTTCAATTTTAACTGGTATCGGTATTTACGATAGAATTGGCCAGTTTGCTGGAGCGGGATCCGCTGTCCCGGTGACAGGGTTTGCAAACAGCATGACAAGTGCTGCTCTTGAGCATAGAAGTGAAGGGCTTGTGTTAGGTGTAGCCACGAACATGTTTAAGCTTGCTGGGAACGTCATTGTTTTTGGTGTCGTCTCGGCATATATCGTAGGGATCATTCGATACATCTTGGAAAAGGTGTTTTCGTAGGAGGAATGAAACGTGAAACTAACAGGTAAACAATCTTGGGTATTTGAGCATAAGCTTTATGTCAATGCAGAAGGAACAGCTGCAGGACCGAAAGAAAAAGAAGGCCCGATCGGTCATCTAATTGATAAAACATACGACGAAATGCATTGTGATCAAAAGAACTGGGAAATGGCTGAAAGGCAGCTCATGGATGATGCGATATCAACCGCTTTATCAAAAGCAAATTTGCAAAAAAGCGATATTGATCTTTTGCTGGCAGGAGACTTACTGAATCAAAACGTCACAGCAAACTATGTGGCAAGAGAACTTAAAATCCCGTTTCTTTGCTTATTTGGAGCATGCTCCACATCAATGGAATCGGTCGCCATTGCTTCGGCATTAGTAGATGGTGGTTTTGCAAAAAGAGCCATTGCTGCGACAAGCAGTCATAATGCGACGGCAGAACGCCAATTTCGTAATCCGACAGAATACGGCGGGCAAAAACCAGATACAGCGACAAGTACAGTGACTGGGAGCGGGGCCGTTATTATCAGCCAAGAGCCCTCCCAAATTCAAATTACAAGCGCAACTGTGGGACGAGTCATGGATCTTGGTATTACAGACCCATTTGACATGGGATCTGCAATGGCACCGGCAGCAGCAGATACCATCAAGCAGCACTTAGAAGATCTAGGGAGAACGGTTGACGATTACGATCTTATTTTAACAGGTGATCTATCTGGTATTGGCTCACCGATCTTAAAGGATCTGCTCAAAGAAGACAGCATTCAGCTCGGCCGCAAGCACGATGATTGCGGATTAATCATCTACACACCCGATCAAAATGTGTTCGCTGGAGGCAGCGGCTGTGCGTGTTCAGCTGTTGTGACATTCAGTCACATCTTTCAAGAAATGAAGGCAGGGAATTTGCAAAGAGTACTGGTTGTCGCAACCGGGGCACTTCTCAGCCCGACGATGGTCCAGCAAAAAGAGACCATTCCAACCATTGCGCATGGTGTCGTATTTGAGCGTGCAGGAGGAGAAAGCTAATGGAATATCTGATCGCTTTTGTTGCAGGTGGACTTATTTGTGTCATCGGCCAGCTTTTATTGGACGTACTCAAACTCACGCCTGCACATGTCATGACCATCTTTGTTGTGGCAGGAACCATATTAGACGGGTTCGGAATTTATGATAAATTTATTGAATTTGCAGGTGCAGGTGCAACCGTACCTATCGTTAGCTTTGGTCATAGTTTGCTTCATGGAGCAATGCACCAGGCAGATGTACACGGATTCATCGGAATCGGGATCGGCATTTTTGAATTAACCTCTGCTGGAATATCAGCTGCGATTTTATTCTCATTTATTATCGCACTTATCTTTAAACCGAAAGGATAACCTCATATGGGGCAAAGACGTAAAGTCATTTTAGTGACAGACGGAGATATATATGCTGCCAAAACGATTGAGCTTGTCGCCAAAAACGTCGGCGGACGATGTATTTCTAGCTCAAAAGGGAATCCAAGCAAACGGACAGGACCTGAACTTGTCCAGTTGATTTTAAAGACGCCGTATGATCCAGTGTTTGTCATGTTTGATGATTCTGGTTTGACGGGTGAAGGAACAGGGGAGACGGCGATGAAGCATGTGGCGTGTCACCCTGAAATTGAAGTGATTGGAGCCATTGCAGTTGCATCCAAGACGCATCAAGCCGAATGGACCAAGGTGCATGTCTCCATTGACCGGGAAGGTGAACTAACAGAATACGGTGTCGACAAACACGGACTTCCAGAAATGGAGCCACATAAAATGAGCGGGGATACGGTGTATTGTCTCGACTCACTCCATCTTCCGCTTGTTGTCGGGATTGGGGATATTGGCAAGATGGGACGGAAAGATGATCTGAGCAAAGGGTCTCCAATCACGATGAAAGCAGTTGAGTTAATATTAGAAAGGAGTGGTTTCCATGAAGAAAGACAAGGTAAACGTGTACCGAGACCCGAAGAAAAATGAAGATTACTTCAAGGATAATGTCGGGATGGGTCTCAGCTTTGACCTTGGCGTTCGGAAAATCTATATACATGATCAGGAAATCCAACTTTACTATGTAAACGGATTGTGTGATACGCAGTATGTCATCTATTTATTAAAAGAACTGATTGAAATCAATGACAACGAACCTGAATCAGATGACCTCGCTTATGTGGTCGAGAACCGCCTTGTCAATCAGCAGGTCTCAAAAGTTGAAACGCTGGATGAAGCAGTAGATCAAGTGCTGTCGGGACTTGTAGCAGTCGTTGTAGAAGGTGAAAACTACGCATTTATCATTGACGTCAGGAGCTATCCTGGCAGAATGCCAGAAGAGCCGGATACAGAAAAGGTTGTCAGAGGAGCAAGAGACGGGTTTGTTGAAAACATTATTGTGAATACAGCGCTCATCCGAAGAAGAGTGCGAGATGAAAAGCTGCGATACAAAATGCTCAAAGTAGGCGAACGTTCAAAAGCAGATGTATGTGTTTGCTACATTGAAGATATTGCGGACCCAGATCTTGTGGATATTCTTGAAAAAGAAATATCAGGGATCAAAGTCGATGGGCTGACGATGTCTGATAAAACGATTGAAGAATTTATTATTAAACAAGGGTATAATCCCTTTCCGCTTGTGCGATACACCGAGCGCCCAGATGTAGCTGCTAACCATATATTAGAAGGGCATGTTATCATCATTACCGATACATCGCCTAGTGTCATCATTACTCCAACCACAATTTTTCATCACGTTCAGCATGCAGAAGAATACCGTCAGGCACCGGCAGTAGGCACGTTTCTAAGATGGGTACGCTTTTTAGGCATATTATGTTCTACCTTTTTATTGCCAATTTGGTTTCTGTTTATCCTAGAACCAAATCTCCTGCCTGACAATTTAAGCTATATTGGGTTTAACAAGCCTTCACATATCCCTGTTATTCTCCAAGTATTTCTTGCTGATTTTGGGGTGGAGTTCTTAAGAATGGCAGCAATTCATACGCCAACTGCACTGTCGACCGCCATGGGGCTGATTGCGGCCGTTTTAATTGGACAAATTGCCATCGATGTCGGTTTATTTACACCGGAGGTCATTTTATACGTCTCACTAGCAGCCATCGGCACATTTACAACGCCGAGCTATGAACTGAGTGTCGCCAATAAGATCGTGCGACTCATCATATTAGCACTAGTGGCGATCTTTAAGCTGAATGGACTCATCATTGGTTTTACCTTGTTACTCATTTATTTAACATCCATTCGTTCATTGCAGACGCCTTATATGTGGCCGTTCATTCCTTTTAATGGAAAGGCTTTGTGGCAAGTGCTGATTCGGACGTCTGTTCCTGGCTCAAAAGTAAGGCCAAGCATCGTACACCCTCAAAACAGATCAAAAATTCCGCCAAATTCTTAACGCTCATTGAAAGTGGCTGAAGATTGTGATATTGTATTTTTAACTTTGAGAAACGGCAAAAGGCAGCTCACGCAGCTGTCTTTTTTCAGCCGAGGCGGAGAAAGAGGGAATGACATTGTATTTACACGGCACTTGCAGACAAAATGAACTCGGTCATTTAGAAATTGGTGGTGTTGATGCCGTTTCTTTAGCTGAAACGTATGGGACACCACTTTATGTATATGATGTGGCTTTAATACGGGAGCGCGCAAAAAGCTTTCAAAAAGCGTTTATAGAAGAAGAATTAACGGCGCAGGTAGCATATGCGAGTAAAGCATTTTCCTCTATTGCCATGTTTCAGCTTGCCAAAGAAGAAGGATTATCTCTTGATGTCGTATCTGGCGGAGAGCTGCATACAGCCATTTGCGCCGGATTTCCAGTAGATAAAATTCATTTCCATGGCAACAACAAAAGCAGAGAAGAATTAAAGATGGCATTAGAGTATGGGATCGGCTGTATTGTAGTTGATAATTTCTATGAAATGAAACTCATTGAACAGCTTGGTCAAGAGCTGTCAAAAAAGGTGAAAGTGCTGCTCCGTATCACGCCAGGTGTCGAAGCGCATACTCATGATTACATTACGACAGGCCAAGAGGATTCAAAGTTTGGCTTTGATCTTCATAATGGACAAGCAGACGAAGCGGTGAAACAAGTGCTTGGGTCAGAAGTGATCGATCTTTTAGGTGTCCATTGCCATATCGGTTCACAAATCTTTGATACGGCTGGTTTTGTCCTTGCAGCAAATAAAATCTTTATGAAGCTGGATGAATGGAGAGAATCCTTTGGCTTTATCTCCACAGTGTTAAACTTAGGCGGAGGCTTTGGAATCCGTTATACAGCAGAGGATGAACCACTTCCTCCGATAGAATACGTTGAGAAAATAATTCAAGCTGTCAAAGCGAACGTAGCCCGCTATGAGTTCGATATGCCAGAAATTTGGATTGAGCCAGGCCGCTCTCTTGTTGGAGATGCAGGAACGACTCTTTATACGATCGGCTCATCAAAACATGTCCCTGGAATTCGTGATTATGTAGCCATAGACGGCGGAATGAGTGACAACATTCGCCCTGCTTTATATCAAGCGAAATATGAAGCAGCGAGCGCCAATAAAATGAGCCAAACGCATGATCAAACGGTTTCAATTGCAGGGAAATGCTGCGAGAGCGGAGATATGCTCATTTGGGATATTGACCTGCCAGAGTTATCACAAGGAGATTTATTAGCTGTCTTTTGTACAGGAGCTTACGGCTACAGTATGTCAAACAACTATAACCGCATCCCGCGCCCGGCTGTTGTGTTTGTAGAAGATGGGGAAGCGCAGCTTGTAGTTGAGCGTGAAACATATGAGGACATTGTCAAACTGGATTTACCCTATCAATCAAAAGTGAAGTCATCTACTTAAAAACGCTGCCTGGTCATCAGGCAGCGTTTTTTTATGAAATTTATTTTCCGCCAGTGAATACAGACGCAATCGCGTTCCAAATGGAGACAAAGAAATCCCAAATCTTTTGTAGAAGGTTTTTACCTTCATCTGATTCTATGAATTTCGTAATCTTGTCTTTTGCTTTATCGATTTGAGACCCTACTTGGTTCCAATCGATATTGATGTTTTTCATTTTATCAAAGAGGGAGACTAGCTGATCCTTTTGCTCTTGCGTCAGATTTAAGTTCAAATCGGAAGCGGCTTGATTCACTTTTTCTTCCACTTCTTTTGTTGTTTTAGGGACACCGTTTTTCGCAATGTCATCTTTGATTTTTGCAATAAGAGCAGAAGCATTGTTTTTTCCGATGGAGTCACCCAATTTAGATGTTGTCACAAGTTCTTCGTTTGCGACCTGCTTCACATCTTCTGGAATGGCTTTGTCACTTGACACTTCATAGGCTTTTAATAGACCTGTCAGTGCGGCTGTACCGGATACTTCAAACGGAGCAGTCACGACCACCTTCGCATCCTTGACACCTGCTGTCATTAACGCATTTAAATACATCTCATCAGTAATGGTCTTAATGTTATGTGTATCCACAGTCAGACCAGTACCTGATTTTTCTATGGTGATGGATGAAGATGATAATGCTCTAGTCCCGATATCAGAACGAGGGATATACTTTCCTAAATATTCGTGCTCTTCTTTATTGGTTACTTCAATTTTTGTCGCATTTTCAGGTGGATTCAACTCGTCAAGCACCTTCTGGCGATCAGCCGGTGTTAAGTCTTGCCCGAGTGTGACGATGACATCGCCGGCAGCTGCATCCGCTAAGCTGACTTTTGGCGCACCAATCAGTAAAAGGAGCGCTGCCATCATACCAAGCATCGTTTTTTTAAACATGTTGACCTCCTTCAAGTCGAAAGCGTTCCTCTTTTGAGAGAAACTCATCTTTTGAGTACACGTGTGAAGCGTACTCCAACATATAGACGTAACAAGTCAGCCTGACGTTTCAATTTTCTTTTGAAGATGTTTTGATCAGTCTAACTTCATGTACTTAGGAGAAAAGGATCAGGCTCTTCTATTTTAACAATGATGAGATGGGAGGTAAATAACATTCAAAAAGCAGGGGATGTTTAACATCACTGAAAATGTGCTATAATGAGCGTTGTTTAACCTGAAAGGAGAATGTGAAAAATGGCGAAAAAAGGATACATACAATTAACGAATGGAAAGAAAATTGAGTTTGAACTTTACCCAGAGGCTGCTCCAGGTACAGTAGCAAACTTTGAAAAACTAGCAAATGAGGGCTTCTACGATGGATTGAAATTCCACCGCGTGATCCCAGGCTTCGTCAGCCAAGGGGGCGACCCAAACGGTAATGGAACTGGAGGCCCTGGTTACACAATTAAATGTGAAACAGAAGGAAACCCTCATCAACATGAAAGAGGTTCATTATCAATGGCGCATGCTGGTAAAGACACAGGCGGCAGCCAATTCTTTATCGTACATGACCCGCAGCCGCATTTAAATGGCGTGCACACTGTTTTTGGTAAGGTAACATCTGGTATCGAGGCTGTTCTTGATATGGAGCAAGGCCAAGGTATGGAAAAAGTCGAAGTTGTAGATGCTTAATCCAAAACACCGCTTAATCGCGGTGTTTTCAGCGTGTAGACAAACCCTCGCATTCGGTGTCAGTCCTGCGTTCCGGTGCTCACGAATGTCAAATTCGCTCCGCTCCGGTACTCGTCCTTCCTAGACTTCAAGGGTTTTCTATCACGCTGAAAAGAAGACAAAGGGCTAAAATAAAGATCATTTTAGCCCTTTGTCAACAATCTGAAAACACCGCTTAATTGCGGTGTTTTTTGATTTATATCTTCATTTTAAAAGCGTATTTTGATCAATTTTTTTCAAAATGCGCTTTTTCTTTTTGAACAACCATGCACAGAACCTGTTTCTGTGGTATGATAACAGAACAAACATTCGCACTTGTGGTTGTCAACCATACAGATGAAACACGAGTGACATCTGCAAATCATGAAAGCGTGTGGTCATGCTGAAAGAAAGCAGGAGATACTTTGAAACCATTAACAAAAGAAGAAAAAAATCAAATGATGATTGACATTCAGCGTTACTTTGCCGAAGAACGAGAAGAAGAGATTGGTGAATTAGCTGCCATCAATATACTAGAATTTATCACAAAAAATCTTGGAAGCTACTATTATAATCAAGGGGTTCGTGACAGTCGCAACATCGCTGTTCAGCGATCACAATTGTTAGAGGAAGACCTATTCGCACTCGAAAAAAGAGTATAATCAAAAAGCCTACATTCTTTTGGTGTGTGTTTTACTAATGATAAAAAGGAAAGATACCCCCTTAAAAAAGAACGCATATTCGTATCATATGTAATGATTAAAAGGTGGAAACCAAAGGTCCGTCTCAATCGTTATATAAGTAACCATTAATGAAAAATTGCTCTTTTGGTTTTATTTCATCATGATAAGGAATAAAACATACAAAAAGGCGAAGTGCAGATGATGGAGGTTCTAAATATGGGGAAAATTAAATTAAAAATTGCGATCTTATTTGTTTTACTGCTTTGTTTAGGCGCAGGTTATTTATACATGAATGGCATGAAAATTGAAGATGTGCCAATAGCCATTGGCGAAAGCTTAACGAATAATGATAAAGATTACACAATCTATGAATATACCATTACGAAAATTGATGGAGATGAATATTACGGTCAAGCGAAAAACGGCACGAAAATCATTTTTAATGGAAAGAAATTTGAAGATGATGTCGCTGATTTGAAGAAAGGTGATCGTATTAAAGCCTACTTTAGTAATGAAAAAAGAATAGATGGTCTTATAAAAGTAGTAAAAGTCGTTAATTAACATGTCTCCTTTCCTATAAGGAGGCTTTTTTTATAAAATATGTAGGGAAATCTTGATTGTTGCATTTGTCAAAAAGGATCGCTATAATAGCCCCTAAGGACAGCTGAATATCGATTGTATCCTTCGGGGCAGGGTGGAAATCCCGACCGACGGTAATAAAGCAAATGCTTTACAGCCCGTGACCCGTTAATTTATTAACGGTTGATTCAGTGAAAAGCTGAAGCCGACAGTGAAAGTCTGGATGGGAGAAGGATAAAGAAAGCTATGAATGAAAAATATTTGTTGATCATAGTTTTATTTCTAATGCAAAAAAACCACAGCCCCGGAATTTTTTCCGGGGCTTTCTGTATGTACATGAGTATAGACGGCATGCAGTGTTATTAGGTGATCCCTCATTTACCTTGTATGGACCATAAAAAGCGACGAAGGTGCTCAATCGATCACATGTCCCTAACATCGCTTTTTGATAAAGTGAGAAATACAAATGAAAGAGAAAGGGAGGATCACATGTTTACGGGAATTATTGAAGAAGTTGGCTCAGTCCAGTCATTAAGCAAAAAGTCAGCAGATGCCATGGAAATTGTCATAAAGTGCAGCCGTGTGCTAGAAGATGTTCATCTTGGAGATAGTATCGCGATCAACGGCGTATGTCTCACAGTCACAAGCTTTACAAAAGAACAGTTCACGGCAGATGTGATGCCTGAGACGGTGAAAGCCACATCGCTGGATCACCTTACATCAGGCAGTCCAGTCAATTTAGAGCGAGCGATGTCCTCGAATGGACGATTCGGCGGCCATTTTGCATCAGGCCACGTCGATGGGACGGCGATCATTACCCGAATAGAAAAGAAGAGTAATGCCATTTACTATGATTTAGAGATGGAAAAGACCCTCACAGACATGCTCACCAAAAAGGGATCAATTGCGATAGATGGTGTCAGCTTGACCATTTTCGATTTGCGTGATGCACACGTCACAGTCTCTATTATTCCTCATACGCTTGAAGGAACTATTTTCCCGACTAAATCTATGGGGGATATAGTGAATATAGAGTGTGACATGATCGGTAAGTATATTTATCGCTTTTTAACAAAAGAGCCAAACGGAAAGCAGCCATCCCGATTGACCCCATCATTTTTAAAAGAGCACGGATTCTAGGAGGCGATTGTATGTATCATTCAGTTGAGGAGGCAGTAAATGCCCTCAAACAAGGAGAAATCATTATCGTAGTAGATGATGAAGACAGAGAAAATGAAGGAGACTTTGTGGCACTTGCTGAGCATGCAACGCCGGAAGTCATTAACTTCATGGCTTTACATGGAAGAGGTCTCATTTGCACGCCAGTCCATGCGTCGATTGCCAAACACCTGGACCTGCATCCAATGGTAGAGCGAAATACGGATGCACACCATACAGCGTTTACAGTGAGCATCGACCATACGTCAACGACGACCGGTATTAGTGCCTTTGAGCGCTCAACCACCATGTTGGCCATGTTAAATAAAGACGCAAAACCAGAAGAGTTTGCCCGCCCAGGTCATGTATTTCCGCTCATTGCAAAAGAGGGCGGCGTACTAGAAAGACCGGGTCATACAGAGGCGGCCGTTGATCTTGCTAAGCTTGCGGGTTCAGAGCCAGCGGGTGTCATATGTGAAATTATGAATGTAGATGGATCAATGGCGCGCGTCCCTGAACTGAAGGAGATTCAAAAAGAACATGATTTAAAGATGCTTACAATAGAAGCATTGCAGACACATTTAAACAATAATCAAACAAAAACGATGGAAACAAAATAAAAATCACAAAAAAGGATGATGAACATATGAATACAATACAAGGGCATGTAGTAGCAGAAGGACTAAAATTTGCAATCGTAGTGGCAAGATTTAATGATTTTATTACAAGTAAGCTGCTAGATGGAGCAGAAGATACATTGCTTAGACACGGAGCAAACGGTGACGATATCGATGTTGTGTGGGTACCGGGCGCTTTTGAAATACCGTATATGGCAAAAAAACTAGCCGAAACAAAAAAATACGATGCGGTCATTACACTTGGAACAGTGATCCGAGGCGCAACAACTCACTATGATTATGTTTGTAACGAAGCGGCCAAAGGAATTGCTCAAAGTGCCATCTCAACAGGGGTACCGATTATCTTTGGTGTACTGACAACAGAATCCATTGAACAAGCCATTGAAAGAGCCGGTACAAAAGCTGGAAATAAAGGCAGCGAATCGGCTGCAGCTGCCATTGAAATGGCCAACCTAAATCGAACGTTTCGTTAATTTAATGAAAAAGAGTTTAAAAACGGCATGAAAATGTTTATAATGTGTGATGAGCAAATGATTCATAAGACATTTGCTGGAAAATAGGACAATTTTAATATTGAGGGGTATATATGTTAATTCGTTACAAGAGGTCTTTTGAAAAAATTGCCATGGGACTTCTGTCCTTTATGCCGGGTGAGAAAGACGTCAAACAGCTTCAGCAGACGATGAAGTCATATGAAATGGATGAAGATCGGCAGCTGTTCCTTTGGAAAGATGGCGAGGATATCGTAGGTGCCATTGGTGTGCTGAAAACAGACGACCAAGTGCAAATCGAGCATATTAGCGTCAATCCATCCCATCGTGATCAAGGAATCGGCAAGGAAATGGTTTTAGCCGTGGAAGAGGTATTCAAAACCAAAACACTCATTCCAAATGAATTAACGCAAGGCTTCTTTCATAAGTGTCACAGTGAAACAAATTAAATATCACACATGTAAAAGCAGAGGCTACAGTCCTCTGCTTTTTTTACGTTTGATCTGCTTCTCCCGTTCAAGCAATACATCTGTCCGGTCACGCAGTCTATGTTTTTCGATTAAAAACGTGTGGGATAAGTTACTTTCCTGTCCAAAGGTCAATCCTTCTTTTTGAGCCATTTCTCTGCATAAAGAAAGAAGCGCTTGATCTTTGATTGGAAGCATCACACTCTCATAGGGCCTGTCTTCATCCATTTTCTTTTTCAGTGTTCTAAGAAGCAAAATAAACGCCTCATCATCAAGACCTAGGTTCGATAAAACTGGCCGATTTGCTTCTAACAAGTGAAGGCTGTTTGAAATGAGCCGTTTCGCTCCTTTTCCATTTCCCCGTCTTTGATGATACAAAGCAACAGCAAGCTGAATCAGACCAACCCAATATGCTTTGCGCTGCTCCGGGAGATCTTCCTTCCAATATTCTTCAAGAATTTCATGACACTCAAAATAATCTCTTGTCGTATGAAATTCGTGTAAAAAAGCCACGTACGCTTCAGGATACACAGCGGTCATCTCCTTTTCCACTATCAGTCTAACACACCGAAAAGAAAAGAAGAAAGAGCGCCCTTTAGTGAAAGGACGCGCTGTTTCTTTAATAAACCCAAGCCGCGCCAACGATGATCAGCAAGATGAAAAGCACGACAATAAGTGCGAATCCTCCGCCGAAGTTATAGCCATCTCCCATAATGATACGGCCTCCTTTTTCATCAGTTCTGATTACAATGGTATTCTATGTATAAGTGCCCTCATTGGTATGGGCGATTCCACTGTTTTTCTTGTTTTGTCTAGGGCATCATGGTCGAAATTATATTGGACGAGAGCTTTATCCTGTCTTATACTTAAGGTTAGCCGGTGAAACGGTACTTAGAAGACAGTAGAAATGGTGAGAAAAGAATGCTGGAATATCAGGTGAAAATAGATTCGTTTGAGGGTCCTTTGGACTTGCTTTTACATTTAATCAACCGTCTGGAAATTGATATTTATGATATTCCCGTCGCGAAAATTACGGAGCAGTATTTATTATATGTCCACACGATGAGGGAGCTTGAGCTCGACGTTGCGAGTGAATATTTGGTGATGGCTGCAACCCTCCTAAGTATTAAAAGCAGAATGCTTCTTCCGAAACAAGAGGAAGAGCTATTTGATGAAGACCTGCTCGAAGAGGAAGAGGATCCTCGAGAAGAGCTGATTGGCAAATTGATTGAATACCGAAAGTATAAAAATGCAGCGCAAGAACTAAAGGAGCGCGAAGAAGAAAGGCAAAATGCCTTTACAAAACCACCGAGTGATTTAAGTGAATTTGCAAAAGAAGCGGAAGCAAAGGACACAAACTTACATGTAACGGTGTATGATATGTTAGGTGCGTTTCAAAAGGTATTAAACCGAAAAAAAATAACGAAACCAGCTCCATCAAAAATTACAAGACAAGAAATTCCGATTGAAGACAAAATGAATGAGATTATGAACCATTTAAGAAAAACAAAAAAACGGACCAATTTCATGACTTTATTTCAACATGATCAAAAGGAACACCTTGTCGTGACGTTTCTTGCTGTTCTCGAATTGATGAAAAGTCATCACATCATGTTAGAGCAGGAAGGGAACTTTGAAGACATTTATATTATAGGGAGTGAAACGATTCATGACGCTTGATATCGTGAATTGGAAAGCCATCTTAGAAGCGCTGCTGTATGCAGCAGGTGACGAAGGCTTAACAAGAAAGCAGCTCATGTCTGTTCTTGAAGTAGATGAGGCGGCATTACTCGATATGATGTCTGCCGTAAAGGAAGAATATCAAAAACAAGAACGTGGGATTGAGCTCATCGAATATGCAGATTCATATATGCTGCTGACTAAAAAAGAATACAGCATTTATTTAAAAAAATTAGTAGAGACACCTTCCAAAGGTTTGTCACAGGCCGCGCTGGAGGTGCTTGCAATTGTCTCTTATAAACAGCCGATCACGCGTAGTGAGGTAGAGGAGATCAGGGGAGTCAAATCAGAGCGGGTGCTTCATAGCCTAGTAGCCAAAGCGCTGCTCTGTGAAGTTGGACGTGCCGATGGCCCAGGACGAGCGATTCTTTATGGCACAACGCCTACCTTTTTAGAGCAATTTGGCTTAAAAGCCCTAGATGAATTACCACCGCTTCCAGAGAATGTTGAAGCAGATGGTGTGCAAGAAGAGGCTGATCTATTTTTTGAAAACTTCAATCAAACATTTGAAGAGATAAAATAGTTCAAAATAAGGAAAAATGTATGATAAAATATAAAAAAGATTTTAGGTCTAAAATCTTCAGGCTGTCGAGAAAATCTCGACAGTTTTTTTGAAGGTCTAGATACACCGTATATTGAATGTAACGAAAGCGAAAAACACCATATATCGTTTCGTGAACAGTTAAAAAGACAAAAATGAGGGCTTTGTTGACACCTTGTCTTGAAAACCCCCACTTTCTCTTTAATCTGAAGATTTTAGGTCTAAAATCTTTTAATGAAAGATAAAATGGTGACAAAGCCATGAGGGGAAGGTAAACACGAAACAAATGGCACATATGAATGTAAAGGCTCAAGTTGATCAAGCAGGCGTCTTTTTATTAAAGGTTGCAACTGAAGTGAATGGTTTTTTGAACGAAGCTACCTTGTCGAGCTTGAAACGATTAAACCCCGAAGCGGAAGCCTATTATTGTGACATATTGAGTACATTACGGAAGCTTGCAGTGTATAGCGAGGATGCAGCGGCAGTTTGCAAAAAAATCGGCCAGCAGCAGACATTCCCGCAGCAAGCGGCTCAGCAGATGCTTCACCGTATTTATCATCAATGTATTGAAGAATTTTTTACGCCGAAAAAGGATACATGGTATGAAGATAGCCGTTCGGCCTACACAGGGAAAAGCAGCATTGTTTTCCGCCATGAAGTATCGGCTGATGTAAAGCGATTATTTTCTTCATTAGAAAAAGACTTTTTAGCAATGAGAGAAGAGCTAGAATATACAACATCTCATCAGCAAATGAAAATGGTATAAGCAAGAATGAAAAGCGACTCTAAATATAGAGGCGCTCAGATTGTTGACAAAGGGCTAAAATGAACTTTATTTTAGCCCTTTGTCTTCTTTTCAGCGTGATAGAAAACCTTTGAAGTCTAGGAAGGACGAGTACCGGAGCGGAGCGAATTTGACATTCGTGAGCACCGGCACGCAGGACTGACACCGAATGCGAGGGTTTGTCTACACGCTGAGCGACTCTAAATATAGAGGCGCTTCAGATTGTTGACAAAGGGCTAAAATGATCTTTATTTTAGCCCTTTGTCTTCTTTTTTTCAGCGTGATAGAAAACCTTTGCAGTCTAGGAAGAACGAGTACTGGAGCGGAGCGAATTTGACATTCGTGAGCACCGGCACGCAGGACTGACACCGAATGCGAGGGTGTGTCTACACACTGAGCGGCTCTAAATATAGAGGCGCTTTTTTTATGGACGAGGCATCATAACTTTTTCAGCCGCGCATACACTTGTACAAAACGGACAAGGACGTGAATGAACATGCCCTATTTAAAAATTGGAACAGCAGTCCTTCTTCTATTTACACTCTTACTGCCTTTTTCCTCAGCTGCTCAAGCAGACATATCGTTATCGGTGAGTGCAAGAAGCGCCATTTTAATAGATGGACAGTCAGGCAGAGTCCTATTTGGGAAGGACGAGCACGAAAAAAGGAGAATCGCCAGTATTACAAAAATTATGACGGCTGTATTAGCCATTGAATCAGGAAAAATGAAAGACACCGTCAAAATATCAAAACGGGTGATTCAAGCGGAGGGCTCATCGATCTATTTAAAGGAAGGGCAGAAGGTGAGCTTAGAAGACCTGATGTACGGGCTGATGCTGCGTTCTGGAAATGATGCAGCTGTTGCCATTGCTGAACATGTTGGCGGCAGCTTAGAAGGATTTATTTTTATGATGAACCAAAAGGCGTCTGAACTAGGAATGGAAAATACGAATTTTCAAAATCCACATGGGCTCGATGATCATAAAAACCATTATTCCTCAGCCTATGACATGGCGATTTTAACTAAATACGCTATGGAGCATAAACAATATCAAAAAATTGCCGGCACGACTTTCTATAAAGCGAAGACAATGGAAGGCTATTGGAAAAATAAAAACAAGCTGCTCACCGGTTTATATCAATATTCGACTGGAGGGAAAACAGGATATACGAAGCTTGCAAAACGCACGCTCGTCTCCACAGCTGCAAAAGGGGATGCTGCGTTAATTGCTGTGACCATTAATGCGCCGGATGACTGGAAAGATCATATCTCTATGTTTGAGTATGCATTTGATCACTACAAAACGTATGTGCTTGCTGAAAAGGGAAGGCTTGCTTCGTTAAAAGGGACCTTTTACGAAAAAAAAGCGTTTATTCAGCGTGATGTGGACTATTTTTTAAATGAAGATGAGAAAAAACTAGTGGAGATTGAAACTGAAATGCTCACCCCTGAAAAGAAATGGGAAAAAAACGCCGAAGCCATCCCGGATGTCGTAGGAAAAATGACGTTCTTATTAGATGGTCAGGTGATCGAGCAAGTACCGATTTTTTATGAAAATAAACGCAACCGAATGCCTCAAAAAAGCTTTCAAGAAATGTTTAAGTCTGTCTTTCAGACATCTATAGGCGGATCTTCATGGTCAATCTAATTTGGGTATTTCTCACTGTCATCGGGCTTGTTTATGCGATGTTTAACGGAACGATGCAGGAAGTGAATGAAGCTGTATTTAAGGGATCAAAAGAAGCGGTCACCATTTCAATTGGTCTGATTAGTGTACTTGTTTTTTGGCTCGGACTGATGAAGATTGCAGAAGAAGCGGGTCTGTTAAACTTCTTTAGTAAATTGTGCCGCCCTTTTATTTCAAAGCTATTCCCAGATATTCCTCCTAATCATCCAGCAATGGGGTATATCCTGTCCAACCTCATGGCGAATTTCTTTGGTCTCGGGAATGCCGCTACACCGCTTGGAATTAAGGCGATGGAGCAGATGAAAACATTAAATGGCGGGAAAAATGAGGCGACCCGATCTATGATTACATTTTTAGCTGTCAACACATCCTCTATTACACTTGTGCCAACAACCGTCATTGCCATTAGAATGACCTATGGCGCAGATCAGCCAACAGACATTGTTGGACCAACCATTTTGGCGACACTTATTTCAGGAATCGGTGCGATTATCATTGATCGCTATTTCCACTATCGCAGAAGCAGGCGGGGGTGATCTTGTGGCATTTATTAACTGGCTTTCACTTGCTTTGATTCCACTGATCATCGCAGGCATTTTGATTGCTGGAACCATCAAAAAAGTACCGACTTATGAAACATTTGTGGAAGGCGGGAAAGAAGGCATTCAGATTGCCTTTTCAATCATTCCATATTTAGTTGGCATGCTTGTAGCCATAACGATATTTCGTGCGTCAGGTGCACTTGACTTTGTCATGGGGTTATTAAAACCCATATTTACAGCGATTGGCTTTCCTACAGAGTTGGTGCCGCTTGCGTTTATTCGTCCGATATCAGGAACAGCTGCACTCGGCATGACATCAGACTTAATTGCGACATATGGTCCAGATTCTTTTATTGGCCAGCTCGCAGCCGTCATGCAAGGATCAACAGACACCACTCTTTACATTTTAACGGTCTATTTTGGAGCAGTCGGTATTAAAAAAATGGGAGATGCGCTGAAAGTAGGTCTGTTAGCAGATCTCATTGGTGTCATTGCATCTGTTATTATCGTCAGTTTGTTATTTAGCGGCGCCTAATCAGGCGCTTTTTTGTATTTAATGGATGGAAAACAGTTTTTTAGCTGAAATTAGACAGACGAAACGCTTATTTTTCGACGAATGCTTGTTTGTTTTAAGTCAAGCAAGTAAGATAGTACATGAGGTGAAAGATAAATGGAACGTTTACAAAAAGTAATTGCACATGCCGGCGTCGCTTCTAGGCGGAAGGCTGAAGAATTAATTAAAGAAGGACGAGTTACCGTTAATGGTCAAACAGTGACAGAGCTTGGAGTGAAAGTGGGCTCTTCAGATAAAATTGAAGTCAACGGATTAAAGCTAGAAAGAGAAGAACCGGTTTACTTTATGCTTTATAAACCGCGCGGCGTCATTTCAGCTGCCGAGGATGATAAAGGACGTAAAGTTGTCACAGACTTCTTTGATGATGTCCCGCAGCGCCTTTATCCAATCGGCCGTTTAGATTATGATACGAGCGGTTTGATTTTGATTACAAATGATGGCGAATTTGCCCATACGCTCATGCACCCGAAATATGAAATTGATAAAACGTATGCAGCGAAGCTAAAAGGTATCCCTTCAAAGGAATTGCTCAGAAAGCTCGAAAAAGGGATCATGCTAGATCATAAAAAGACAGCACGTGCTCGTGCCAAAATGCTTTCTATTGATAAACGAAAGCAAACATCTATTGTTCAATTAACCATTCATGAAGGTAGAAACAGACAGGTGCGCCGCATGTTTGAAGCGATTGGTCATGACGTTTTAAAGCTAAAAAGAGAGCAATATGCATTCCTTCATATTGAAGGCATGAGACCGGGAGAGCGCAGAGAATTAACTCCGCATGAAGTAAAGCGCCTAAGAGCGATTGCTGATCACGGGAAAAGTGCTAACTAATTTTCACATAAACTTCAAAAAATGAAGAAGCATCAAAAGAAGGAGAATGCTATAATTTACCTGGATGTCTAAGGGGAAGGGGTATTTCAGATGAAGAAAAGACGATTTTTCATACGGACGGGCATTCTCCTCGTGATGCTTGCTGCACTATGTTATACAATGTATAACTCAGTATTTGCCAAACAGGATCAAGTCAAAGAAGGATCTATTGCACCTAACTTTGTCCTTCAATCTGTGGATGGGGAGCAGATTGAATTAAAGGACTTAAAAGGCAAAGGCGTCTTCCTGAATTTTTGGGGTACATGGTGCGGTCCATGTAAACAAGAATTCCCTTATATGGCGAATCAATATCAAGTGTTCAAGGATCGCGGTGTGGAAATTGTTGCAGTGAATGTTGGGGAATCAAATATTGCCGTTAAGAATTTTATGGATGCCTATGGTGTGAATTTTCCGGTTGCCATGGACAAAGACCGGCAAGTCACAGAGGCATATGATATTACGCCGTTGCCAACCACATTTTTAATTAATTCTGAAGGCAAGGTAATCAAAGTCATAAAGGGAACCATGACAGAACGTAATGTCTATGAATATATGAATTTGATTAAACCAAAGGGGTCATAGAATGAAAGAGGTAAAGTGCGAGTGTGGACATATTAATCCAATCGGTACTGTTCTATGTGAATCATGCGGGAATCCCATTGTGGCAAAAGAGAAAAACTCTTCAAAGCTGCTAGATATGAGATATGACGGCAGTGCGAGACGCTCGCAAACGTACAACAAAACGATTGTTGATAAAGTGTGGAACTTTTTTTCTTCCGTTAAAGTAGGTGTGTGGCTGATTGTCATCACACTTTTAGCTTCCTCGCTTGGAACCATTTTTCCGCAGGAGCGATTTATTCCGCCAGGTGCATCAGCTTCCACCTATTATGAAGAGCAATATGGATCGTTTGGCAAGCTATATTACATACTTGGATTCCATGATCTTTATAATTCTTGGTGGTTCTTAGCCCTTGTAGCCTCTATTGGAATTTCACTTGTGATTTGCAGTCTCGACCGGGTCATTCCTCTTTATCGGGCACTCAAAAATCAAGGTGTTGTCAAAAAAGAAAGCTTTATGAGAAGGCAGCGTCTATTCAGCGAAACAGACAAAACATTAGATCAGCATACATATGAAGGCATCGTTAGAGCGATGAAACAAAAGCGTTACCGCGTGCGAGAAGAAGATGGACATATTTTAGCTGAAAAAGGCCGCTTTTCACGCTGGGGACCTTACGTCAATCACATCGGATTAATTATCTTTCTCATTGGCTCGATGCTCCGGTTTGTCCCAGGCATGTATGTCGATGAAACGCTGTGGGTGAGAGAAGGCGAAACAGCACCGATCCCTGGCACGGATGGTCAATACTTCTTGAAAAATAATGCGTTTTCAATTGATCGTTATGAATCTGGAAATGAAAAAGAAGTGTTTGAAAATGCCATTGAAAAAGCTGGCGACGGTCAAGTGGTGAAAAGTTATAAAACCGATGCCATATTATACAAACGTGAAGGGGACGTTGTTTTTGGTGAAAAGCCCAAGCTGAAGCGGGTAACAGAACACGATATTAAAGTGAACGAACCGCTCAAGTTTGACAATTTCTCATTATATCAAGTGGATTTTAAACAAAATGAACTCGATCAAATGGTCTTTCAGCTGATTCGAAAAGATACAGAAAAATCTTTTGGAACAGTGAAGATTAATCTGCTGGAGCCTAAGTCAGAATATGATCTTGGTAGCGGTTACAAAGTCAAGGTGATGAGCTATTTGCCTGATTTTTATTTTGACGAAGATGGAACGCCAAGTACGAAAACAAGGAATCCGAATAATCCTGCTTTCGTGTTTGAAATGATTTCTCCTGAAAAACCTAAAGGTGAAAAAAGCTTTGTGGCCATTCAAGAGACAGTAGAGGGTTCTGATAACAATATATATAAGATGAAGTTTGATCGTGTTGAAACGAAAAACGTAACAGGATTGACCGTTAGAAAAGACTTAACACTTGGGATACTAATCGTTGGCGGGATCATCTTCATGATTGGTGTCGTGCAGGGGATGTACTGGCAGCATAGAAGAATCTGGCTGTCGGCAAAGGACGGAAAAGTATTTGTGGCAGGACACACAAACAAAAACTGGTTCGGATTAAAGTCCGATCTCAATGTGTTACTGAGTGGCAGTGGCATCAAACAGCCAGTTGATCAAAAAGAACTGCCTGATACAACGAGTATCAGCAAAAGCAAGGGGGAGGGATTAGATGGCGGCAGTCAGTGAAAATCTGTTATTTGCAGCTTTTCTATTTTATTTAGCGGCAGTTCCTTTTTTTGGCGGTGCCATTAAAGGAAAAAAGAAAGAGGATGGACCGCGCAGAAATAAGGCGGCACTCATCGGCATTACGCTCACCATCATCGGTTTTTTGAGCCAATTTGGTTATTTTATTTCAAGATGGATGGCGTCTGGTCATGCACCAGTCAGTAATTTATTTGAGTTCACAACGGCTTTTGGTATGATGCTGGTGCTTGCATTTATCATTTTATATTTTGTGTATCAAGTATCTGTACTTGGGTTATTCACACTTCCAATAGCCTTATTGATTATTGCCTATGCAAGCATGTTTCCATCAGATATTTCACCGCTGATTCCTTCACTTCAAAGTAATTGGCTATACATTCACGTGACAACAGCAGCACTTGGGCAAGCCATTTTAGCGATCAGTTTTGTGGCAGGTGTCATCTTCCTTTTAAAGCATGTCGATCAAACAAAGCCAGGGAAGAAGACGTTTGGTTTAGAGCTTGTCATGTTTATGATTGTGGTGACACTTTCGTTTATCGCTGTCACTTCAGTTTTTAGAATGACAGGATATGAAGCGAAGTTTAATTGGGTAGATAAAAATAAAGAAGAAAGTGTCATGGTTTATGAGATGCCAGCCTTAGTCGGGCCTCATAAAGGGGAACTTGTGACGCAAGATCGATTGGAGCCTTTCGTTGATTTACCACCTGTTTTTTCAGGCAGAAAGGTCAATACAGTGTTATGGTCCTTTGGCGTCGGGCTGATCATTTACGGACTGCTTAGATTGATCGTTCGCAAGCGACTAAGTGCTCTGCTTCAACCGCTCGTGAGACAGATAAATCTCGATTTAGTCGATGAAATTGGGTACAGAGCTGTATCCATTGGTTTCCCTGTATTTGCGTTAGGTGGACTGATCTTTGCGATGATCTGGGCGCAAATTGCATGGACAAGATTTTGGGGCTGGGACCCGAAGGAAGTATGGGCATTGATTACGTTTCTCTTTTATGCAGCCTATCTCCATCTTCGGTTATCGCGAGGCTGGCATGGCGAAAAGTCCGCTTGGCTTGCCGTGATCGGTTTTGCCATTATTATGTTTAATCTCATCTTTGTCAATCTTGTGATTGCGGGACTGCATTCTTACGCATAATCACAAGAAAAAGGCCAGCCTTTATGATTCAATTCGGCTTTTTGTTAAAATGAATGTAACAACGGAGAAAGCAGGAGGATTGTCTAATGGAACACACAACTCAAACGAAAATATTAGTCGTAGATGATGAGGCAAGAATTCGCCGCCTTTTAAAAATGTATTTAGAACGTGAAAATTATGAAATCGATGAAGCGGAAAATGGGGACGAGGCGATTCAAAAAGGGCTTCAAACGGATTATGACCTCATTTTGCTTGATTTAATGATGCCTGGCACAGATGGGATTGAAGTGTGTAATCAAATTCGAGATAAAAAAGCCACACCAATCATTATGCTGACGGCAAAAGGTGAGGAAGCGAACCGTGTCCAAGGATTTGAGGCAGGAACGGATGACTATATTGTAAAACCTTTCAGCCCGCGTGAAGTTGTTTTACGCGTGAAGGCATTGCTTAGAAGATCGTCTCAAACGTCTTATCTCAATACTGGGACCACAACAAAGGATGTGCTTGTGTTTTCTCATTTATCTATTGACCATGATGCACATAGAGTGACAGCTGATGGTAAAGAAGTAAGCCTCACGCCGAAGGAATATGAGCTTTTATACTTCCTCGCGAAAACACCAGATAAGGTCTATGACCGCGAGAAGCTTTTAAAAGAAGTGTGGCAATATGAATTCTTTGGTGATCTGAGAACGGTAGATACCCACGTGAAACGACTTCGAGAAAAACTGAATAAAGTGTCCCCAGAAGCTGCGAAAAAAATCGTGACTGTATGGGGTGTCGGGTACAAATTTGAGGTCGGCGCTGAATGAAGCTTTGGAAAAGTGTCGTAGGAAAGCTATGGTTAACCATTCTCTTCCTCGTCCTGATTGTTTTATCTATTTTGACCGTGCTTCTTTTAGAATTCATTGAGAATTATCATGTGGAAGAAGCAAAGTCTGATTTAACACAAATGGCAAACAAAGTAGCGGTCATTTTAGAAAGACATGAGGATCAATCGCTTGCAAGGTCAATTACGTCAGAGCTTGCTGACAAATTGACGAGTATTGCGATAATTCAAGAAGATGGTCTAGAATGGTATTCGTCTGAAAAAGGCGGAAAGCTTCCTGCGATCACAAAGGAACAAATTGAAGCGGACAAAGATTTGAACGAGGCACTCAAAGACCGAAAGAAAATCAGTAAACGTGCAGAACCTGATACAGGCAACCAGAAGGATGAACGAATTGTAGTAGGTGTTCCTTTTGAGGCAAACGGAAAAAAAGGCATGGTCTTTCTTTCTCAGTCACTCCTCGCTGTAGAACAAACAACCAAACATACGACGCGTTATATCTTCTTAGCTGCCGGAATTGCGATCGTTCTTACCACAATATTTGCTTTCTTCTTATCTACACGTGTCACCTACCCTCTGAGAAAGATGAGAGAAGGAGCGCAGGATTTAGCGAAAGGGAAATTCGATACAAAAATCCCTATTTTAACGCAAGACGAAATTGGCGAACTGGCTATCGCCTTTAATCAAATGGGGAAGCAGCTTAAATTTCATATTACAGCCTTAAATCAAGAAAAAGAACATTTGTCCAACATTCTAAGCAGTATGGCTGATGGCGTCATCACCATCAATATTGATGGAACGATCCTTATGACCAATCCTCCTGCAGAAAGATTCTTGCAGGCTTGGTATTACGAGCAAAATATGAAGATCAAAGATGGAGATGAACTGCCGCCAGAAGCGCGAGAACTGTTTCATACAGCCGTCAGCACGGAAAAAGAGCAGATGATCGAAGTATCGCTGCAAGGTCGTACTTGGGTTCTTCTCATGTCTCCGCTTTATAATCAGCAGGATGTCAGGGGAGCAGTCGCGGTACTTCGCGATATGACAGAGGAACGAAGACTCGATAAGCTGAGAAAAGACTTCATTGCCAATGTTAGTCATGAACTTCGCACACCAATTGCTATGCTGCAAGGATATAGTGAGGCCATTGTAGATGACATTGCTGGTTCAGAAGAGGAAAAGAAAGAAATTGCGCAAATTATCTATGACGAATCACTTCGAATGGGGCGTCTTGTGAATGATCTTCTGGATCTAGCACGGATGGAAACTGGTCATATAACGCTTAATCTTGAATCAACAAATACAGAAGAGCTGATTGAGAAAATCTATCGTAAGTTTCTAGGTATTGCGAAAGAAAAACAAATCAACCTCACGTATGAGATTCAAGTGGAAGAACCGCACTTTGTATTCGATCCAGATAAGATTGAGCAGGTTTTCACCAATCTCATTGATAACGCCATACGTCATACACCAGAGGGCGGAGAGGTTCATTTCTCAGTTCAATCGGTGGAGAACGGGCTGAAGATGGATGTGAAAGATTCGGGCAGCGGAATCCCAGAAGAGGATCTGCCATTTATTTTCGAACGGTTCTATAAAGCGGATAAAGCAAGAACGAGAGGTCGTTCTGGTACTGGGCTTGGTCTTGCGATTGTGAAGAACATTGTAGAGGCACACCAAGGCTCCATTCATGCACACAGCAAAGCCGGTACAGGTACACACTTTACCTTCTATATCCCTAGAAAAAGGCAGGAACTCGTCTAATCTTGACGAAGAATCTTGTTACATGAGAAACACTTCTTTTCGAAAGAAAACGAAGTGTTTTTTCTGTTTTCATATTTTTAAGGAGAAGTTAAACAAAAAGCCCTTTCCAAATTGTTGTACTTGTAATATATTTGTCATAAAGTTGTAATGTAACGTTTTGTAAGAGTCACTCGACAAAAATAAGTGAACGGAGGGGTTTCCTATGCATGAAACCTTTCAAAAAATATATGATTCGTACCATCAAGATTTGTACCAGTTTTTATTTTATATGGTAAAAGATAAAAATCAGGCAGAGGATCTCGTTCAGGAGGTTTACATTCGGGTACTTCACTCATATAAAACTTTTGAAGGAAGAAGCAGCGAGAAAACATGGCTGTTTTCAATTGCAAGGCATGTGGCGATTGACTGGTTTCGCAAACAGCAAACCATTAGACAACGGGTGCTCGGCACGTTTGATTGGGATAAGCAGGATGTGAAAGATCCAGATTTACTCCCAGATGAACTGGCTGTACAGGATGAAAATGTAAAAGAAATCTATGCCGCACTTGATCATTGCACCATTGATCAAAGAGCTGTCATCATTTTAAGGTTTATCCATGGCTACTCAATCTTGGAGACAGCAAAGGCGTTAAAGTTCTCGGAAAGCAAAGTCAAAACAACTCAGCACCGAGGCCTGAAAGTGCTCCGAAAACATATGGAGCTTTTGAAGGAGGAGCTAGTGAATGAAAACGAACAGGTCCGATTGGAGCGAAGAACGAATCAAGGTGTTACTAAGTCAGCTTCCAAAGGTGGAGGACAACCGTTCATCTAAGCAGATTTATCAGCAGATGCTGCTGGCAAGCGGGAAGAAAAAGAAAAGTGTCAAATGGATCGGTCCAGCGGTGGCTACCGTTGTGGTTTTATTTATGGCGTTTTTGATTTCTCCTTATTTATTTCAGCCGGCTGCTCACGATATGAAGCGAGTAAAGATGGAATCGAGTGCTGACAAAGGGCAGGTGAATGCAACATTAGAGGCGGTAAAACATACAAATGAGCCCTCACATGTTGTTTCGAATGCTGACCAGCAAAAGTATATGACGATTGCATACATAGATGAATCGACTTCTCAAGTTGTCCCGATTAGTATTGAAAAAGAGAATGAGCACGACCATGTGCAGGCAATGCTGAGCACATATGAACAGGTGCAGCTGCCTGACATGACAAAGCCTCTTCAATCTTATATTGATATGGTGGATATTAGTGAAAAAGGGGATACGCTGGTCTTTCAGCTAAAAAGTGATTTGTCTCTTGATACATTAAAAGAAGCCAACCGGTTTAAAGACATGGTAAAAGAAACACTGAAATGGAGCCGATATAACCAAGTGCAAGTCAAGTCAGTCAAAGGCTCTCATCTTCAATTAGGGGCAAATGGAAGCATTGGAACGATTTCAATTGATAAACAAACAAGGCACGCTTATTACGTATTAGAGAATAAGAGCGGGACATTTTTGGTGCCCTCAAAAACTCATTATTCATCTTATGAAGATGCGGTAGAGGCCATGACGCGGGCAAGCGATGCAGGACTTGATCCATTAATTAAAGAAGAACCAATTAAAGAAGTGACATCAAAAGGAAAACATGTGACCATCACGTTTGGAGCATCAGCACAATTAACGGACTCAATTGATCATATTCTACTTATTGAAGGTCTGCTGCTCACAGCGAAAGATTTTGGTTTTACAGATGTCACGATTCAAAATGCAGGGACAGATCAAGTAGGACCATATGAATTAAAAGAACCAATAGAGGTGCCGGCTCTGCCAAATCCAGTTGTCATAAAAGATCGTTAAAGGACGCAACATATTGCGTTCTTTTTTGATGTATAGAAAAGGGCATCCTTGCTGTATACTAAGCTGTCATGAAAAGAACCTCAAAGAAGGGGAGTCACTGATGAAAAGATATTGCTTCATATGCGCCAGCTGTTTTTTGCTCCTTATTTTATCACCATTTGCACATGCACAGAAAACAACCGAATGGGTGGAACCAGTGAAAGGAGAGGTTACCGATTTGTTTGGGACAAGAGGTGGTTCTCATAAGGGATTAGACATTGCTGCGCCAGAAGGAGAATCCATTTTTGCTGCAAGCGAAGGGGTGGTTACTCGTTCTTATGTATCTGCTACATATGGAGAAGTCGTGTTTATTCGGCACCCAAATGGGTATGAAACCGTCTATGCCCATTTACACGAGCGCTATGTTACAAATGGAGACCATGTACAAGCAGGACAGCCGATCGGCATCATAGGCAACACAGGGGCCTCTAGAGGCACTCACTTGCATTTTGAGGTGCACCGCGGCCATTGGTCAGTGAGCAAAGAAGATGCGGTCGACCCACTCACCATCATCGCGAGGGATCGTTTTCAAGAGCCAGCCCTTCATGTAAACGGACATGAAAAACATACATATGTCATCCAACAAGGAGATACCCTCTGGTCGATTGCTAAAGCACACCAGATGACCGTGGATCAATTGAAAAAGATCAATGAGCTCACAACTCATGTCATTCGAACGGGTGAGCATTTAATGATTTCAACAAAATAAACCTCATGGCTTTTGCATGAGGTTTACCGTTGTTTTTATAGGTCGATCAGACGTACAGAAAGAATATCTTGTACTTCAGTTAATTTTTGGACAATTTCATCCTCAAGATGCTTGTCGAAGGAAAGCATCATGATAGCTTCGCCGCCTTTTTCTTTACGTCCTACCTGCATTGTCGCAATGTTGACATCATGGTCGCCTAAAATCTGTCCAACTTGACCAATCACACCAGGTGCATCCGTGTGCTGAATGTAGACAAGATGTCCATCTGGGTAAAAATCAATATTAAATCCATTAATAGACACAACGCGTTCCCCTAGATGCGGGATATAGGTTGCTTTTAAAGTAAAGGTTGAAAGATCACCTTTGACTTCAATTGAAATGCTGTTCTCGTAACCAGATTCGCTGGAAGAAATTTTTTCACTAAAGCTAATGCCGCGTTCTTTCGCTACCATCCCAGCATTTACTTCATTCACAGTTGAGTCGACGCGCTCTTTTAAAAAGCCAGACAGTAAACTTTTTGTAATAAAGGATGTTTCGAGTTTTGAGATAGAGCCTTCGTAAGAAATGCTCACTTCTTTGACAGGTTCTCTCATGGATTGAGAGACAAGACGTCCAAGTTTCCCTGCAAATTGATGGTAAGGCTGAATCTTTTTGAACTCGTCTTTTGTCATCGCTGGTAGATTGATAGATGACATGACAGGAAGTCCTTTTGCAAATTGAAGCACTTCTTCAGATACTTGAGCCGCTACATTTAATTGTGCTTCTTTTGTAGATGCACCAAGATGCGGAGTTGCAATGACATGCGGATGATCTACAAGCGGATTATCGGTAGGCGGTTCTACCTCGAATACATCGAGTGCAGCTCCTGCGACATGGCCGCTTTCAAGTGCTTCAAGAAGGTCACCTTCGTCAATAATGCCGCCGCGTGCACAGTTAATCAGGCGAACGCCTTTTTTCGTTTTTGCAATCGTTTCTTTATTTAGAAGTCCTCTTGTTTCTTTTGTTAATGGGGTATGTACAGTAATAATATCTGATACTTCGAGTACTTCATCAAGTGATTTGGCATTGACACCGATTTTCTCTGCACGTTCTTTTGTGAGGAATGGGTCAAACACGTTGACAGTCATGCCAAAAGCTCTTGCACGCTGGGCGATTTCGCTTCCGATTCTACCTAAGCCAACAATCCCAAGAGATTTTCCGTAAAGCTCAGCACCGACATATGCGCCTCTGTTCCATTCTTTTGATTTAACAGAAATATTGGCTTGCGGAATATGACGCATGAGAGATGAGATCATTGCAAACGTATGCTCTGCTGTTGAGATCGTATTACCGTTTGGTGCATTGATGACAATGACGCCATGCTTTGTCGCTTCATCAATATCAATATTGTCTACTCCCACACCGGCACGGCCAACAATTTTTAATGAAGTCATTTTTTCATAAAGTTCTTTTGTAACTTTAGTGGCACTTCTGACAAGTAAGGCATCAAACGTGTGTAATTCATCTTCTGCTTCTGTTACATTTTTTTGGACAATTTCAACAAAATCTGATTCTAAAAGTGGTAAAAGACCATCATTGCTCATCTTATCTGAGACTAATACTCGAAACATCGTAAGATTTCCTCCTAAAATAAACGTCATAAATATCTGATAATTTACCATATTCCTTTTCACTGTGTCAATCAAATTAAAGCAGTAAAGCGAAAAAGAAAACACGAACGTTTCTTAGTGTCTTTATAAAGAATGGACACCTTTAAACAAAAGATAACCAATTTTTGCGCATTTGTCATTATAATTTTTACGTTTTTTACGATTTCTTAAAACTGATGAAATTGCTCAGGATTTTTATCTGTACAAATGCTCATATATCATATATAATGATGTCGAATTGAATAATGATCAATCTTCGGGGCAGGGTGCAATTCCCTACCGGCGGTGATGAGCATAGTCTCTAAGCCCGCGAGCCTTTTTTGGCAGGATTCGGTGTGATTCCGAAGCCGACAGTATAGTCTGGATGGGAGAAGATGGAGGTTCATAAACGTTGAAAACATCGTTGTTTACACGTTTATTTGTCTAGCCTAAATTCCCCGCTCCTGTTTTCAAGAGCGGTTTTTTTATGGCTGAAAATTGAACAATCCTCTTTTCGAAAGATTTGATCGAAAAGGAGAGAGAATGGTGAATCAAAGTAGAGTAAAACGTTTAGTAGTCACAAGTATGCTCAGTAGTATTTCGTTTGTTTTAATTTTATTGGATTTCCCTTTTCCAGGGCTTCCAGCGTATTTAAAAATTGATTTCAGCGATATTCCAGCGATTATTGCGATATTAATTTATGGACCGGGTGCAGGGATTGCCGTTGAGGCATTAAAAAATGTGCTGCATTACCTCATCCAAGGCAGTATGTCTGGCGTTCCTGTTGGGCAAGTCGCCAACTTTATCGCAGGCACACTATTTATCTTGCCAGTCGCCTTTATGTTTAAAAAAATTAAATCAGCAAAAGGGATGGCATGGTCTATGATCATGGGAACGTTGCTTATGACTGTGATGATGAGCATTTTAAATTACTTCTTGTTCCTTCCCGCGTATACATGGTTTTTAAATGCGCCTGAACTGTCAGATCATGCGCTCAAGACAACCATTACAGCAGGGATCTTACCTTTTAACTTTATTAAAGGGATCATCATTACCATCGTATTTAGTTTCATTTTTGTAAAAATGCGTCCATGGTTTGAAAATAAACGCCGACTTCAAAATAGTTAATATAAAAAAGCCCCTGCATAAGGGGCTTTCAGATTGTTGACAAAGGGCTAAAATGATCTTTATTTTAGCCCTTTGTCTTCTTTTCAGCTCAGCGTGATAGAAAACCTTTGAAGTCTAGGAAGGACGAGTACTGGAGCGGAGCGAATTTGACATTCGTGAGCACCGGCACGCAGGACTGACACCGAATGCGAGGGTTTGTCTACACGCTGAAAGCCCCTGTATAAGGGGCTTTTATACTATTCATGCTTAAGTGGGTCACCCTCGAAAGATTCGTCCGCAACTTTGATTGAGTCAGTTGGACACCCTTCAAATGCATCAAGCATATCTTCTTCAAGTACTTCTGGAACTTCTACAGTCCCTTGGTTGTCATCAAGCGTAACAAATGCAATGCCTTCATCATCATAATCATAAATGTCTGGAGCAGCTGCACCGCATGCGCCGCAAGCAATACATGTGTCTTTGTCTACAATTGTATATTTTGCCATGTTAAAAAAATACCTCCCAGATTGTTCGATGGAACAAATGGTTTAACCTTTTTAGTTTCACCGATAAAAAACCAATTTCCTCAAACCTTATTGTAATGATTTTAAATTCACATTTCAACTGTAAAGTGATTGAGAATACTTATCACATAAGGGTTTGTTCATAACTTTCCCCCATAAATTGAGTTTAAACATTTCTTCTTCTATGAAATCTGTTAAAATAAAGGGAGAAAATATTCGAATTTTGTCAGGAAGACAGGTGCTTTGATGAATGACGATTCATTACTTGGATGTCATGTTAATGGACAGCGTACATAAATTGAACGGCGAACGCTCCATTAGCGCTGTCTACCATCTTTTTAAAGGAAAAAAATCATCACAAACGATACAGGATGCAAGTTTGTTTCAACTTTCTAGCTATTTTGGCTGTTATCCAGGTTTTACGCGGGGTCAGCTGAATCGCTCTGTTCGAAAGCTTGAAGAGGAACACTTCATTAGAAAAACAGGGGATACATTCAGCGTCACAGATACAGGAGAGCATATGCTAAAACAGTATTTTTCTGAAAAACCGCTGCCCGCTTATTTTCATGGTGCCCAGTATCATGATAAAGCAAAGATGCTATGGATGAGGCTGTCTTTACTTGTACAAGTGCTTTCTCATTATGCGGCAGGGTCACATCAATATGTGCCAATTCAAAGAGATGTATCGGTTCAAAGCTGGACGAAATCTTTCTTAAAACAGCATCATCATAAGAAAAAGCTTTCTGAAGATCTGCATCATGAACTTGAAAAGCTCCTTGCTCGTTTAAGTGATCGAGAAGCACTGATCTTTGTTTATTCATTGACCTCAAATGAAAGAATCGGGCGTACGTATCAGCAAATGGCTGAGTGGGTGAAAGAAGATGTGTGGTATGTGTACCTGCTTTTTTGGAATGTGCTCCACTATTTTATTCATTCTGCACAAAAAGGTGAGGCGCCGATCATGCAGCTGATCGTAGGTGACCTTGAATTCAAACGTGTGTTAACAACCTCTACCCACAAAACGCTTGAGCTTGTACAAAAAGGGTTTAGCATTGATCAAATTGCCCACATTCGTTCATTAAAAAAGGCAACGATCGAGGACCATATTGTGGAGCTGTCCATACATGAGCCGAGCTTCTCAATAGAACCGTATGTGAGCCCCGAAGAGCAGCAGGCGATCCATGATGTAGCCAGCCAGCTTCAAACAAACAAAATGAAGCTGATTAAAGAAAACCTCGAGCATCCATTTACTTATTTTCAAATACGATTGGCACTGACAAGGATGGTGAAAGCAAATGGATAAGCTTCATCAGACGCTCATGCGATACTTTGGTTACGACTCATTTAAAGCGGGTCAAGAGGACATTATTCAAAGTGTACTGAATCAAAAAGATACGGTTGCTATGCTGCCTACTGGCGGAGGGAAGTCACTTTGTTATCAAATTCCCGGCTATATGACAGAGGGGTTAGTTCTCATTATTTCGCCGCTTTTATCACTCATGGAGGATCAAGTAGAACGAATGAAAATGCGCGGGGAAAAACGAGTGGCGGCGCTTAACAGCACACTGTCTTTTCAGGAGAGACGACATATCATTCGGCATTTGCCATCATATAAATTTTTATTTGTCGCGCCTGAGGCATTAATGTCAGAGGTGCTGTTAGAGCAGCTCCAGTCGATGCATATTGGTCTTTTTGTCGTCGATGAAGCCCATTGTATATCAGAATGGGGGCATGATTTTCGTCCTGAATATTCCAAGCTGGGAGAATGGAGAGAAGCGTTAGATCATCCCCCGGCTTTAGCACTGACGGCAACAGCTACTAAGCAAACGCTAAAGGATACAGTGCAAACTTTGCGCCTGCAGCATCCAGATTTTCATATTCATTCCGTGAACCGGTCTAACATTGCATTAGTCAAAGAAGCGCATGAAACAAAAGAAGCGAAAGAGAAACGAGCCATTGAGCTTGTGGAAACTTTGCAAGGGCCTGGCCTGATTTATTGCCCGACCCGGCAAATGACAGAAGATATTTCACTCTTCATCAAACAAAAAACCCATCAACGTGTAGAATTTTATCACGGCGGAATGGATGCAGGAGACCGCATGCTCATTCAACAGCAATTTATCAGCGGGCAAATTGATCTCATTTGCTGTACAAGTGCTTTTGGGATGGGAATTGATAAAGCAGATATACGATTTGTGATTCATATGAGCCCCCCGCAATCAATTGAAGCCTTTATGCAGGAAATTGGAAGAGCGGGACGGGACGGGAAAAACAGTGTGAGCGTTCTTTTATATACAGAAGAGGATGCGGATATTCAAAGTCATTTGATTCAAGCAGAAGGCTTTGATGATCCAGAAATTGATTTTTTCTTAGCCCAATTAACACAAATGCCGACAAATGCCGAAAAGAAATTACGTGAACGATTGATGGAAGCAGGGCTTCAGGAAACGCGTGCGAGGATGCTGACGCATTATTACATCATGTACCAATCCGAACAGCCTCGCGTGCTCATCAAAAATCTGAAAGAAAAACTGCAGGACAGGCAAACAGAAAAGCTAAGAAAAGTGTGGCAATTTAAAGAGCGAATCACTCATCAAGGCTGCTTTAGACAATCTCTGTTATCATACTTTTACGAACAGCTTGATCAAACGGAGGGCTCTTCCTCTGCAAACTGCTGCTCTTCTTGCGGGCTTGACCTATCTGATTATGAAAAAAAAGATCGACAATTGGAGCTGAATGAAATGAAACACTGGAAGACCGTGCTGGAGCGTATGTTTCATCTGACAAAAGAGGCGCAGCATTGATTGAACAACATCGCCGAATCATTGAAAAATTAACCGATCGACAAGTAGTAGAACAGCTGTATTTCACGCAGCTGCTCATGCTTATCGTTTCTTGTTTACTAGGTATTTTTATGTTCGATCATTGGACTGATTTTACTGCACTTTGGCAGATCCATGATATGCGGATACTGACTTATGGAATCGGCGGCGCTTTGCTTGTGATGATGGTGGATGCAATTGTCATGAAGGTGTTTCCCGCTCATATGTATGATGATGGCGGCTTAAATGAAAAAATGTTCAAAAACCGCAGCATACTGCATATTGTTTGGTTAACACTGTTCATTGCCTTTTCAGAGGAAATTTTATTCCGCGGGATCGTTCAACAGCAATTTGGGCTTGAAATCGCCAGCATTGTGTTTGCGCTTCTTCACTTTCGCTACTTATCAAAAATACTCTTGTTTATCCTTGTGGTTTCCATTAGTATTTTTTTAGGACTTTTATACGAGTGGACTGGGAATTTATTTGTTCCTGTCATGACCCATTTTGTCATTGACTTCGTTTTTGCATGTCAAATTCGTTTGAAATATAGGGGGAGGGATGAACATGGAAGAAATGTCGAGAATGAAGAGAAAAAAACAGCAGCTGACAAACATCCATGACGATGTAGAGGAAAACCTTGAAGAAGAAGTGCATCCTTCAGATGACTCGCACTTTCCTACACGGGAAGATTTTCATGAATATAAAAAACAGCGCACGAAAAAGGTGCGCAATCCATTGTTTACGACATTGGCTATTATCTTTCCTATTATCGTCATCGGTGTTTTCTTCCTTTTGATCTACTACACATCAGAGGAAATCAAACATAACAACAATCAAGACGTATATATTGATAAAACATCAAGTGCTGACACAGACCCAGTCCCGTCAGCGCTTGTCGAAACGAAAAATGATTCAAGCGCTGATAAAGCGGATGCGTCTGCTGAAGAGAAGAAAAAGAAAGAGGCAGAAAAAGAAAAGCAGCGATCGAAAGAAAAGGCTGAACAAAAGAAAAAAGAGCAAGCCGCTAAAGAGAAGGCAGAGCGTGAAAAAGCAGCAGCTGCAAAAAAGCGTGAACAGCAGCAGCTAGCTTTGCAAAAACAGCAGGAAGAGAAAAAACGAAAAGAAGCTGAAGAGAAAAAGAAGCAGGAAAAGAAACCAGTTCGTGTCGTACAGCATACCGTTGGACCAGAGGAAAACCTGTATCGAATCTCCATGAAATATTACCAAAATCGTTCGGGTGAAGACAAGATCAAAGCGTATAATCATTTAAAAGGAAATAGTGTGTACAGCGGACAAGTGCTGAATATCCCATTAGAAAACGAATGATCTGACATGAATCAATGGAAAACCACATACATATGTAGAAAAAAGGGACAGGGTGTATGTGATGACATTGCAGGCAATCAGCCGCTATATGGATCAGCCGACACAGAAAATGATTGAAACATTGATCAAAAGAAAGCGCAAATATGAGGGCTTTGCAAAACTGTGCAAAAGGTGGCAATGGACAGCCCTTTTATCTCTAGCGATTCTTCTGTTTTATTTTGTCATAACAGCTAATAGCGGGGGCTCGCTGCAGCCGGAAGCTATGATTGCAACACTGCTTGGTCATGAGGTGTTTCTGTTTTGGATCATGGCAGAAGTGTTTGCTTTTTACGCATCGTATTATTATAAGAAAAAAGAAGAAAAGGCTGAGGATGAATATCATAAGCTCAGATGTGAAATTATACAAAAAAGCACAGATTTATGGCCTCAATCAAATCAGTGGAAAGAGCGTGAGGCGGTTTTTCACTACATGCAGAAGCAATATGACATTAATCTCTATTATGAAAGTAAATAAATGAAGGAAAAGACGTTTAACAGTTGAAACGTCTTTTTTCATTCAAGCGTCTTATGAAAGAAAGATATATAAGGGAGCCATTTATGATGAAATATGCCATCGGATTTACTGCCGCCATTGCGGCTGTTACAACAGGTGTGTGTGTAACGGCAAAAATGGTGAAAACGGCAAAACAAAACAACATCAAAAAGCATTACTTTACAATAGAAGCACTTCAATCAGATAGACCCGCAGTCATTTTCTTTATTTCTGATACGCATCGACGCCTCATTAGTGACACATTATTAGCAGAAGTAAGGCAGGAAAAGCCAGATGTGATTATGATAGGCGGGGACTTAGCAGAAAAAGGTGTACCCTATGCCAGGATTGAAGAAAATGTGAAACGTTTATCAAGAATTGCGCCGGTTTATTTTGTTTGGGGAAATAATGATCATGAGCTGCATCAGCAAAAGTTTAAAGAGATTCTTCATGCTTATGATGTCACCACATTGCAAAATGAAACGGCTGTGTGGGATTTTGAAGGCCAGCCCATTAAAATTGGAGGAATCGACGATATTCGGCTTGAAAAAGCAGATTATGAAGCGATACGACCTGAGTTTGTTAAAGATGAAGTGAATATTCTCTTATCACACAATCCAGATGTGCATCACATGATGAGTGAGGAAGAGGGAATCGATCTTGTCCTGAGTGGTCATACCCACGGAGGACAGATCCGCATCGGGAAATTTGGCCCGTATGAAAAAGGGAGAACAGGCCAAGTCAAAGGCGCTTTTTTTCTGATTAGTAATGGCTATGGAACAACAAAGATTCCAATGCGTCTTGGGGCTGAACCAGAAACCCATCTGATCTATCTAATGCCTCTAAAAACTCGTTAACTTGATGCACCCTCAATATTTTCCATAAAAGTCACCGTAAGCATGGCTTCATGCTTGTCTTCCGTCTTGACACAGTGTAAACTGAATACAAAATTAAGAACCTATGACTCATCATCTCATATACTACAGTATGATGTGTGTTAGAAGAGGCAGGAGGGAACAACGTTATGCGACTGGAGCGTCTGAATTATAATAAAATCAAAATTTTTCTCACACTAGATGACCTGACAGACCGAGGTCTTACGAAAGAAGACCTTTGGAAAGATTCGTTCAAAGTTCATCAGCTGTTTAAAGACATGATGAACGAAGCGAATCAGGAGCTCGGTTTTGAAGCGAATGGACCGATTGCTGTTGAAGTATTTTCTCTTCAGGCGCAGGGGATGGTCGTCATTGTGACAAAGAGTCAGCAGGAAGATGATGCTGATGATGAGTTTGATGAAGATTACATTGAGATGCAAGTCAAGCTCGACGAGAGCAAGCATGTGCTCTATCAATTTGCCTCGTTTGAAGATGTGATTCAACTGTCCCATAGTTTAAGTCGTATTGGACTTTTAGGGGGTACAGTTTACCATTATGAAGGTCAATATTTTCTCAGCCTAGATGATGTTGATGAAGAACTGTCTGCTGATACTGTCATTTCCATTTTAGCGGAATTTGGTTCTCCTACGACATTAACCATTCACCGGCTAAAAGAGTATGGAAAAGTGATTATGCAAGAAGATGCAGTGAAAACGATTCAGATGTATTTTTAATCATTTTTTTCTATTATATTTAATACTGTTGTGATGAAACAACAGTATTTTTTTATATCCTTTTTTATATTTATAAACGCTGATATTTTATTTTGATAAAAAACGCTTTTTACCTTTGCTTTACCAGTACGAAGGTGTATACTATTGCTTGAAAGGGAGCAGTAGATCATGAAAGATTTCTAGGGGGTTTATTTTAATGGCAGCCGATCAAAACGCCGCTCATAACGCAGAAGATAAGCTAGATGTTTTAAAGTCAACTCAAACCGTCATACATAAAGCGCTTGACAAATTGGGATATCCGCAAGAAGTATATGAATTGCTGAAGGAACCAATTCGTCTATTAACGGTCAAAATTCCAGTACGTATGGATGATGGATCGGTGAAAATTTTCACTGGTTACCGCGCGCAGCACAATGATGCTGTCGGTCCGACAAAAGGCGGAATTCGATTCCACCCGAACGTAACTGAAAAAGAAGTAAAAGCGCTTTCAATTTGGATGAGTTTAAAATGTGGTATTGTGGATCTTCCTTATGGCGGAGGAAAAGGCGGTATTATCTGTGATCCAAGAGAAATGTCGTTCAGAGAGCTCGAAAAACTAAGCCGCGGCTATGTGCGCGCAATTAGTCAAATCGTGGGACCAACAAAAGATGTTCCAGCACCAGATGTATTTACAAACTCTCAAATTATGGCATGGATGATGGATGAATATTCTAGAATTGATGAATTTAACTCGCCAGGATTTATTACAGGAAAACCGATTGTTCTTGGAGGGTCACACGGACGTGACACCGCAACAGCAAAAGGTGTGACGATCTGCATCAAAGAAGCGGCGAAGAAAAAAGGGATTGACATCAATGGGGCTCGTGTTGTTGTACAGGGATTCGGAAATGCAGGAAGTTACTTGGCTAAATTCATGTATGATGCTGGAGCAAAAATCGTAGGGATTTCAGATGCTTACGGCGGATTATACGATGAAGATGGTCTAGACATTGACTACTTGCTTGACCGGCGTGACAGCTTTGGAACCGTCACTAAATTATTTAACGATACAATTACAAACAAAGAGCTGCTTGAGCTGGATTGTGATATCTTAGTACCTGCAGCCATTGAAAATCAAATTACAGAAGATAATGCGGCAAACATAAAAGCCCAAATTGTCGTAGAAGCAGCAAATGGTCCGACGACACTAGAAGGAACAAAAATTCTTTCAGATCGTGGTGTACTACTTGTCCCAGACGTACTTGCGAGTGCGGGTGGTGTCACTGTTTCTTACTTTGAATGGGTTCAGAATAACCAAGGGTTCTACTGGACAGAAGAAGAAGTAGAAACTCGTTTAGAAGATATGATGGTGAAATCATTTAATAATATTTATGAAATGGCGCAAAACCGCCGCATCGATATGCGTCTTGCTGCATATATGGTCGGCGTACGTAAAATGGCTGAAGCTTCTCGATTCAGAGGCTGGATTTAAGCGGCTTATTTGCATCGAGTCTTAAAATCTCCTATCCTTATATAGGAGATTTTTTTATGTAATGGAACAAAGAATCAAACAGCCCAGCAATTGTTATTGCAGTGAAACGACAGGAGTGGAACAAATGAAACAAGAAAAAGCGATCATAATAGGAGGCGGTCCGTGCGGGCTATCAGCTGCCATCGCATTCAAGCAAATCGGTATCGATGCACTTGTGATTGAAAAGGGGAATGTGGTCAACAGTATATATCATTATCCAACACATCAAACCTTTTTCAGTACAAGTGAAAAGCTTGAGATCGGTGATGTCGCTTTTATTACTGAAAACCGGAAGCCAGTTCGTATTCAGGCACTTTCCTATTACCGAGAGGTGGTCAGAAGAAAAAGCCTGCGTGTTCATGCTTTTGAAAAAGTAAACGCTGTGACGAAAAAAGATGGGCGTTTTACCGTCAGCACATCCAAAGACGACTATTCATGTGACTACGTCGTGATTGCCACTGGCTACTATGATCATCCAAACTATATGAATGTCAAAGGGGAAGACCTGCCTCACGTGTATCATTATTTTAAAGAAGGGCATCCATACTTTGATAAAGATGTGACGGTCATCGGGGGGAAGAACTCCAGTGTCGATGCCGCGCTAGAACTAGTGAAATGCGGAAGCAGAGTCACTGTGTTATATAGAGGAACTGACTATTCGTCCAGCATCAAACCTTGGATTTTACCAGAGTTTGAAGCCCTTGTCCGTAATGGAACCATTCGAATGGAGTTCGGCGCGCAGGTGAAAGAAATCACAGAAGAAGAGGTTGTCTTTACAAACCAGCAAGACCAAACGGATCGAGTGAAAAGTGATTATGTGTTTGCGATGACAGGCTATCACCCTGATCATTCTTTCTTAGAAAAAATGGGTGTAATGATTGATCAAGAATCAGGCCGCCCAGCCTTTGATGAACAGACAATGGAAACAAACGTAGAAGGTATTTTCATTGCAGGAGTCATTGCAGCTGGAAACAACGCCAATGAAATTTTCATTGAAAATGGAAGATTTCATGGAGGTCTGATTGCAGAAGAAATCAACAAAAGAATCAACAGCTAAAAAAAGAACTGGATCCTTCAAAGGGATTCAGTTCTTTTTTTATATATAAAATGGGATTATATAGAAAGTTATTTTAAGAAAAATGGGCTCGAGTCATATAAAAAAGGGGTAAATCATGGTACGATAATGAAGGATAATGTAGGGAAAGAGGTCTGATTATGATCGCAATCATCTCAGCAGGTTTAGCTCCCGGCATCGCACTTTTAAGTTATTTTTATTTGAAAGATCAGTACGACAATGAGCCGGTTCACATGGTCATCAGATCTTTTATGCTAGGTGTCATACTTGTGTTTCCAACCATGTTTATTCAATATGTCCTTCAAGAGGAAAATATCGCAACAAACCCTATCTTGATTTCATTTGTGACGTCGGGCTTTTTAGAGGAATCATTAAAATGGTTTATTTTAATGGTCAGCGTCTATGCGCATGTCCAGTTTGATGAACACTATGATGGGATTGTGTATGGAATAAGTGTCTCTCTCGGTTTTGCGACACTTGAAAATATTCTTTACTTAGTCGGTCATGGGGTAGAATATGCGTTTACACGCGCCTTATTACCCGTATCAAGTCACGCTTTATTTGGTGTTGTGATGGGATTTTATATCGGCAAAGCTCGTTTCTCTGATAAAAAAGAGCAGCGCAAATGGCTGATCCTTTCTTTAACACTCCCTGTGCTTTTTCACGGCTTATATGATTTCATTCTTCTTGGGATGAAAAATTGGGGATATATTATGCTGCCGTTCATGATTTTTTTATGGTGGTTTGGTCTGCGGAAAGCAAAAAAAGCCCGTGCGGTGAAAATGGTGCAAATTTAATTTGGAAAGCGTCCTGTAAGTTCACAGGGCGTTTTTTTGTCTTTTCCATCCAATTCCCTCCTGTGATGAATGTATAAAAATAGGGATCGGAAGAAACATATATTCAAACATCAAAAGTACAGGAGGATCAAATATGGACAAAGCTCGTTTCATGAAACAAATCGTCCTTATCTTCTCAATCGTTCTACTCGCGTCTTCACTTTTGACAGCTGAAAAAAGTGAAGCTTTCACCAATCAAGTCATTCAGAGAGGAGCAACAGGAGAAGATGTAGTCGAGCTGCAAGCAAGGCTCCAATACAATGGTTTTTACAATGGCAAAATTGATGGCGTGTACGGCTGGGGGACGTACTGGGCCGTTCGTAACTTTCAAAGCAAATTTGGTGTAAAGAATGTCGATGGACTCGTAGGTGCTAAAACAAAAAGCCTATTAGTTCAAAAGACGAAATACTATAAAGAGTTTGTGCAGCAGCAGCTGCAAAAAGGGAATCAGTTTACCCATTATGGCGGGAAGCCTCTTGATCAGCAAACAAAGGCTCCTGGGCAAAGAAGCTCACAAAAAAAGACGGCTCAAGGTGCAAAAGAGAAGCAAAAAAGTCAAAGCGGAGGAAGCGGGTCATCTGGGAAGTCTGGAAACCAGTCAGGCAATCAGCAAGCAAATCAAACGCCGAAGCAAACGGCTGCCAACATGCCAGGTGGTTTCTCTAGCAATGACATTCAGCTTCTTTCACAAGCGGTTTATAGTGAAGCAAGAGGTGAGCCGTATGAAGGACAGGTGGCCATCGCTGCCGTCATTTTAAACCGTTTGAACAGTTCAACCTTTCCAAATACCATTGCTGGTGTCATTTTTGAGCCGCTTGCGTTTACAGCGGTAGCAGATGGACAATTTTATATGGCACCAAATGAAACCGCAAAAAAGGCAGTGTTTGATGCAATTAATGGCTGGGATCCATCTGAAAGCGCCGTCTATTACTTTAATCCTGATACAGCAACAAGTCCATGGATTTGGGGAAGACCACAAATTAAACGAATCGGGAAACATATTTTCTGTGAATAAAAAGAGGTGTAAATAAATGATCAGAGGAATATTGATTGCTATTTTAGGAATTGCTGTCATCTCAACAGGTTACTGGGGCTATAAAGAGCATCAAGAAAAAGACGCAGTGCTGCTTCATGCAGAAAACAACTACCAAAGAGCCTTCCACGATTTAACGTACCAAGTCGATCAGCTGCACGACAAACTTGGAGCAACACTTGCGATGAACAGCCAAACATCGATCTCACCAGCACTTGCAGATGTATGGAGAATGTCATCAGAGGCGCATAACAATGTCAGTCAGCTTCCGCTCACATTGATGCCTTTTAACAAAACGGAAGAATTTCTAGCGAATGTCGGAGACTTTAGCTACAAATCATCAGTTCAATCTTTATCAGATGAACCATTAAACAAAGATACGCATAAAACCATTACTGCTTTATATGATCAAGCGGCAGATATCCAAAACGAGCTTAGACAAGTGCAGCATCTCGTACTCAACAAAAATTTAAAATGGATGGATGTTGAAATGGCGCTGGCGGACGGCGATAAAAAGAACGACAACACCATTATCGACGGTTTGAAAACAGTCGAGAAAAATGCAGATGCATTTGCGGATGTCGATCTCGGTCCTACAAATGTGTCATCAGAATCAGAATCACGAGGTTACAGTCATTTAAAAGGCCAAAAGATTTCAAAAAAAGAAGCGATCCGCATTGCACAGCAATTCGCGCCTGACCATAATCAAGATTTTAAGGTGAGAAAAAGCGGAAGCAAAACAAATCGAGATGTGTACAGCTTATCGATGTCAGATCCAGATAGCAAAGCGAATTTTTATTTAGACTTGACTGAAAAAGGAGGACACCCAGTCTACCTTCTTCAAAATCGAGACGTCAAAAAACAGAAAATCAGTTTAAATGAAGCATCTGAAAAAGCATTAAGTTTCCTAAAAAAGCATGGATTTGATACGGAGTCGTTCCATTTAGATGAAAGTGCGCAATTTGATAATATAGGCGTATTTACCTATGTTCCCCTTCAAAAAAATGTGCTGCTTTATCCAGATAGTATTCGCATGAAAGTCGCTTTAGATGATGGAGAGGTCGTTGGGTTCTCAGCGAAAGACTACTTGACGAATCATAAAAAACGTGACATCAAAGCACCTAAAATCTCGCAAAAAGAAGCAGAGAAAACGTTGAATAAGCATGTAAAGATTGAAGATACTCATTTAGCTATTGTTCAAAATGATATGTCAGAGGAAGTTATCTGCTATGAGTTTCTTGGAACAATTAAAAATGATACGTACCGGATGTTCATCAATGCAGATACTGGAAAAGAAGAAAGAGTAGATAAGCTGAAAAACGCAGAACCTATATATAAAGACCTATAGAAAAGGAAGCGAGGAAAAGGCTAATAAGTCTTTTCCTTTTGTTTTATACATGGTTTAATATAGGAGAGGATACGATTTCACAGATGAAAAGAGTGATGAGGAATGTTACAAATAGGGGATGCAATCACAATTGAGTATGTCAATGAGAACAAAGAAGTGAAAACAGCAAAATCGAAAGTTTTGGAAAATAATAACGATGATATTTGCATTCATTATCCAGCTGATAAAGAAACGGGGCGCACGATCTATTTAAACCAGCAAACAGAAATCACCGTGTTCTTTTTCGATGAAAATCAAATTCCATACAAATGTACAAGCGAGGTCATCGGAAAAAGAAAAGAGGATATTCCGATGGTTGTTATTTCAATTCCGCCAAAAGAAGAGATGATTCGGCTTCAGCGCAGAGAATATCTCCGAGTGGATACGATGGTGAAAGCCGCCATCACACAAACGGATGAAGAGGCCTTTGACACTTTTATTGTCAATATGAGTGCTGGCGGCGTAGTAATTGCTGTTCCAGAAGGCGTCTCGCTCAAAGAATACGGAGAGGTGAGCACAGAGTTTGAACTGCCGCTTAAAGAACCCGTAAAAATTAAAGCGGTTGCAGAAATGAATCGAGTATATCAAGATGAACAGACTGGCAAAACAAGAGCGATCATGGAATTTTCTGAGATCACGAATGACCACCAGCAGCACATCATGAAATACTGCTTCCAGCAGCAGCTTTTAACACGTGTGAAAAAAGCATAAGAATAAAGGGTGTAAAAATCTTCCATACTAGAGGTGAACGAATCTAGCATGGAGGCTTTTTGTATGAAGACAATGGAAAGATGGTTATTTAAAGCGGTGCTGATTCAGCTTGTTCTGTTATTAGCCGTTCAGATCACACTTCATTTGACGAAAGGAGAACTGTTTTTGTCAAAAGTCGTGCAATACGAGGGTGTGAATAACATGAGTATTGAAGATTGGATTGAGACGTTTAAGCAGAAGGATTGATAGAAAATTCCCCCGTTTAAGCGGTGATCGTGTTACAATTCATAAGGGAGATTCAATCAAGGAGAGGTATTATGAAAAAGAAATTATCTATCGCAATTGACGGTCCTGCTGCAGCAGGAAAAAGCACTGTGGCAAAAATTGTCGCAGCGAAAAAATCATATATTTATATCGATACAGGTGCGATGTACCGCGCGATTACACTTGCGGCACTCAATCATGGTGTAAACCTTGAAGACGAACAGGCACTTGATGCATTACTGAAAAAGACAGTGATTGAACTTGTGTCAACGGACGAAGGTCAAAAAGTACATCTAAACAACACCGATGTCACAGAGGATATTCGAACAGACCGCGTGAGCAACCAAGTATCTGTTGTTGCAAAGCACAGAGCTGTTCGAGAAGAAATGGTTCGCCGGCAGCAAGAGCTTGGCAAACGAGGCGGCGTCGTCATGGACGGTAGAGACATTGGCACACACGTTCTTCCAGATGCAGAAGTGAAAATTTTCTTGCTTGCTTCAGTAGAGGAAAGAGCAAAACGCCGTTTTGAAGAGAATCAGAAAAAAGGTTACGATGTTAATTACGATCAGCTGATCGAAGAGATTGCAAGACGTGACAAGCTTGATTCTGAGCGGGAGGTGTCACCGCTGAAGAAGGCTGATGACGCGATTGAAATTGACACAACTTCCCTTTCCATTCAAGAGGTGGCAGGTAAAATTTTAGACGCAGCAGACCGCGTGGAAAAACAGTAAGAAATTTTAGAAAACTTTTATAAGTTAGAGGTTTATCTCTTGACAAACAAGGTCTTTTATTAGAAGTTTATACTAATACTATTTTTATTGATCATTCAAGCAATTATGTTGATTTGAATGTTTCTATAATACATATTCGGCTGGCAATCATCATGCTTAAGACACATATTCACCCAGTCGTTTTAACTAAGCTGTGTAGGTTTGGACCAAGGAGGTTATCGAAATGACAGAGGAAATGAATCAAATCGATGTTCAGGTACCAGAGGTTGGAGATGTAGTGAAAGGGATTGTTTCTAAAGTTGAGGACAAGCATGTAAATGTAGATATCGTCAATGTGAAACAACCTGGGATTATCCCAATCAGTGAATTATCAAGTCTTCACGTTGAAAAAGCATCAGATGTCGTGAAAGATGGCGACGAGTTAGAGCTTAAAGTAACAAAAGTCGAAGACGATGCTTTGATTTTATCGAAACGTGCTGTTGATGCAGACCGCGCTTGGGAAGACCTAGAGAAAAAGTTTGAAACAAAAGAAGTATTTGAAGCTGAAGTAAAAGACGTTGTGAAAGGTGGTCTTGTCGTAGACATTGGTGTGCGAGGATTTATTCCTGCATCTCTTGTTGAAGCACACTATGTAGAAGACTTCACAGACTACAAAGGAAAAACGCTCTCACTTGTCGTGGTCGAACTTGACCGCGAAAAAAATCGTGTGATTCTCTCACACCGTGCAGTGGTTGAGCAAGAGCAATTAGACAAAAAGCAAGACTTCCTGCAAAAGCTTGAAGTAGGTAGTGTGATTGATGGAAAAGTACAGCGCCTGACTGACTTTGGTGCTTTTGTTGACATTGGCGGCATTGATGGATTAGTTCACATTTCTCAACTATCCCATGCACATGTTGAAAAGCCGTCTGACGTTGTTGAAGAAGGGCAGGAAGTCAAGGTCAAAGTACTTGCTGTTGATCGTGATAACGAACGTATCTCACTATCTATTAAAGAAACATTACCAGGACCTTGGAGCCAAATTGGTGAAAAGGTAAAACAAGGTGATGTGCTTGAAGGAACCGTTCAACGCCTTGTGAGCTTTGGTGCATTTGTTGAAATTCTACCAGGTGTAGAAGGGCTTGTGCATATTTCCCAAATTTCTCATAAACATATCGGTACCCCTCAAGAAGTCCTTGAAGAAGGGCAGACTGTGAAAGTGAAAGTGCTTGATGTGAATGAAGATGAAGAGCGCATTTCACTAAGCATCCGTGATTTAGAAGAAAATCCTGAAAAACAAATAGAAGAGAATTATCGTCAATATCAGGCGAAAGAAGAAAACACAAGCGGATTCCAGCTTGGTGATCTGATCGGTGATAAACTCAATAAACTAAAATAATTTGGTGATCAAAATTGACGCGAGCAGAAAGAAAGAAACAGCATATTGAACATGCTTTGTCGACTGGCCAGCATGCAGCAACAGGTTTAGAGGATGTTTCCTTCGTTCACGTCGGTCTACCAGATCTTGCGACATCACAAATTGATACACATACGACAATTGGCGGACTGACTTTCGGTTCGCCAATTTTTATCAATGCAATGACTGGTGGGGGTGGAGAGTCGACCTATGAGATCAATCGCTCTTTATCGATCGCAGCGAAGGAAACCAATATTCCAGTAGCAGTCGGATCACAAATGGCTGCACTGAAAGATGAAGAAGAAAGAAGAACGTATGAAGTCGTTCGTAAGGCCAATCCGGATGGACTTGTTTTTGCGAATTTAGGCAGTGAAGCGACAATCAAGCAAGCTCGGGAAGCTGTCGACATGCTGGAGGCAAATATGCTCCAGATTCACTTAAATGTCATTCAAGAGATCGTGATGCCTGAAGGGGATCGTGATTTTAGAGGTGCAATTGAGCGAATCGCAGTCATCGCTGAATCAGTTGGCGTGCCTGTTGTCGTAAAAGAAGTCGGATTTGGCATGAGCAAAGAAACGGCAAAGAAGTTATTTGATGCCGGAGTTGCGGCCGTTGATGTAGGAGGATTTGGCGGAACGAACTTTTCTAAGATCGAAAATCTTCGACGCCAAAAAGCACTTCGTTATTTTGATCAATGGGGGATTCCAACTGCAGCGAGTCTTGCTGAAGTACATACAGCCTTTCAGGATCAAACGGTTTTAGCCTCTGGAGGGATTCGAGATGCACTAGATGTGACAAAATCAATCGCTCTTGGCGCGTCCGCTGCTGGGTTAGCTGGTTTTTTCTTAAAATCACTCACTAGTGGAGGAGAAAGCGGCCTCATCTCTGATATCATCGATCTTCAGGAAGATGTGAAGATGATGATGACAGTGCTTGGGGTGAAGACGATTGAAGAACTGAGACAAACTCAGGTTGTGATTACAGGTGAAACGAGTCATTGGCTCAAAGAAAGAGGCGTAGATACAACATACTATAGTTTAAGATCCAGTAAGAGAGGCATGTGATGATCACATGCCTCAGCGTGTAGACAAACCCTCGCATTCTTTGTCAGGTCTGCGCTCCGGTGCTCACGAATGTCAATTCGCTCCGCTCCGGTGCTCGTCCTTCCTAGACTGCAATCTATCACGCTGAAAAGAAGACAAAGGCATGTGAGGGTCACATGCCTTTTTTATTGATTTCTTTTTCGAGCGTTTTCTGGACCTTCTAATTTTGTTGCCCCTTTATGATGAATTGATTGATCACGATCAGATTCAACTCTTCTTGACGCCTTTAGGCGTTTTTCCTGTCTATCCTTACCCATCATACATCCCTCCTCAACCATTAGGGTGTCACCTCTTGTTCATTTCATACAAAGCCCGTAACGCTCCCGCACGTTTAAAAACTGGAGATTTTCCCATAATGTAATTGAGGTGATGAGGCGTTGGAGGCTCTGTACTATTATTGGTCAATATGGTTCGTTTGGATTATGGTGACGTTTATCATGGAAAAAAGCACTTTGCGCAGCGTGCTAGGAGTATGTGTACTTGTTCATATTATCTTCAGTCATTTCATGATATCCATTTTAGACATCAGCATCAATGCAGGGTTTTTGATGACCTTTTTATATGCTTGTATGGCCTTCGTCATATTCCGGCCTGCTTATCGAATTATGAGAATCATGCAATTATGTTCAATGGTTAGCGCGTATGCCTTTTTTATGATTTTTGCATTATATGACCCGGTTTGGTTCACGATAATAAAGGTGGATTGGGCTATATTTGCTTTGCTGATCCTGATGTGTTTGACATATGGACACCAGTTAACGGAACGAATGACCTTATGGATGATGTCTGTGTGTCTCGGCGAAGCTCTTTATGCGCTTACGATTCATCGTCTCACATCATCGATTGTCATAGGAGATCTCTCGTTTCTTTCCCTTGTTGTTCAAGGCGCCATCTTCCTATTAGGTGTAGATCAGCTTGAAAAGCTCTTGAGCGCCCGTTCTTCCAGAAAACCAGTTAAAGGGGCTGCAAAATCAACATGACGGATTACACGTTTCCTGTGATTATTGGTGTCATCTTTGGGATGGCGGCCAGGCTTTATATGCTAAGAACAGATTATCGGCAATACCCTACGTATATTCATGGACAAGTGATTCACATTGCACTTGGTTTTATCGCGTCAGGGCTTGGTGCAATCATTATGCCTGCACTGATTCAGGAGGAATTTACTGCGATTACCTTTCTAACGCTAGCAGCCACGCAATTTCGTGATGTACGTAATATGGAAAGAAATACGTTAACCCAATTGGATTCATATGAGCTTGTTTCAAGAGGCAGTACATATATTGAAGGCATTGCCATTGCCTTTGAAAGCCGAAATTATATTGCCATTCTCACTGCGCTTATTACAACCACAGCCTGTATTTTCTTCTCGCTCGTTGTTGGAACAGTGGTCGGTATTCTTTGTATTTTCATGGCAAAGCTATTGATGTCTGGCAGCCAATTAAAGGATATCGTCAATATTCAAAAAGGCGAACTTCGCTTTGACGGGGCAGGACTTTACGTGAATGATATTTACATTATGAATATCGGGCTTCCTGAAAAGCAAAAACTAATATTAGAGCATGGAATGGGATTCATCTTGACTCCGAAGAATTTTAACTCGGCCACAACGATTGCAAACCTTGGACAGCGGCAAGCGATTTTATTTGATTTATCCAATGTGCTTGGCGTGTATCGTGATTCTGGTGAACCATCGCTTTGTCCGCTTGCAAAACGTGATCTGAATAACGGCACACTTGGCGTGTTTATTTTACCACAATGGAAACGTGAAGATTTGGCTGTTCGTGTATTAGAAGAGGTGCCAATTCTAGAAAATGCCATTAGAATGCCGACAGATTTCATTAAAAAGAAAGCGAGGTAATGAGAAATGGCGAACACAATTGAGCAATTCATATTGGCTGTGGCCACAACAAATAAAGAGCGAGTCATTGGAGGAACAGCGGTTTTTTTCTGTGAAAATAAAGAAGAACTCGACATGTATGCTATGAATTTAGAGGCCATTTTGGATGGGGTTGCACACGGAATTGGTGAAGATCTTTACTTGATTGTTAAACATTTTTAAGTTATTCATTGTGGTCTGATTAAAAATTGATATAATATATAAGTTGAACCCTTCATGTTTGAAGGGTTTATTTCATAAAAAACTGAATGAAAATTTTAAATCCCGGTTGAAACATGATGATGAACATATTGAATCGCGGCTGGATTGAAAGGAAGGGTACTATGGGTAAACCTGTCGTAGCCATTGTTGGAAGGCCCAACGTTGGAAAATCTACAATTTTTAATCGAATCGCAGGCGAAAGAATATCGATTGTAGAAGACACACCTGGTGTAACAAGAGATCGAATCTATAGCTCTGCTGAATGGTTAAATTATGACTTTAATTTAATAGATACTGGTGGAATAGATATTGGAGATGAGCCGTTCTTGGCGCAAATTCGCCATCAGGCAGAAATCGCAATGGATGAAGCGGATGTCATCATCTTTATGGTGAATGGCCGAGATGGTGTGACATCTGCGGATGAAGAAGTCGCAAAAATTTTATATCGCACGAAAAAACCAGTCGTACTTGCTGTCAATAAACTGGACAACCCTGAAATGAGAAGCGACGTTTATGACTTTTATGCACTTGGATTTGGCGAGCCATATCCGATTTCTGGAACGCACGGATTAGGCCTTGGTGATCTGCTTGATGCAGTCGCAGAGCATTTTAAAAACTTGCCAGATACACAGTATGATGAAGAGGTTGTACAATTCTGCTTAATTGGCCGCCCGAATGTAGGGAAATCTTCTTTGGTGAATGCTATGCTCGGGGAAGAACGCGTGATTGTGAGCAACATTGCTGGTACGACAAGAGATGCTGTCGATACGATGTTTACGTACAATCAGCGTGACTTTGTCATTGTCGATACAGCAGGTATGAGAAAAAAAGGGAAAGTGTATGAAACAACAGAGAAATACAGCGTGCTACGTGCATTAAAAGCCATTGATCGTTCTGATGTGGTTGGTGTTGTTCTTGATGGTGAAGAGGGAATTATTGAGCAGGATAAACGTATTGCAGGCTACGCACATGAAGCCGGTAAAGCCGTTGTAATCATTGTGAACAAATGGGATGCTGTTGAAAAAGATGAGCGTACAATGAAGGAATTCGAGCAAAACATTCGCGAGCATTTTCAATTCCTTGATTATGCACCTGTTTTATTCATGTCGGCTCTCACGAAAAAGAGAATTCATACGTTAATGCCGTCGATCATTACAGCTAGTGAAAATCATGCGATGCGCGTTCAAACCAATATTTTGAACGATATTATCATGGATGCCGTTGCGATGAATCCAACGCCGACCCATAATGGACAACGCCTGAAAATTTACTATGTAACACAGGTGGCCATCAAGCCTCCATCCTTTGTTGTGTTTGTAAACGATCCAGAGCTTATGCACTTTTCTTATGAGCGTTTCTTAGAAAACCGGATTCGAGATGCATTTGGTTTTGAAGGAACACCGATTAAAATATTTGCGAGAGCGAGAAAATAAAAAGGGTGAGCAGGATGAAGAAAATTTCAGTACTTGGAGCAGGCAGCTGGGGAACAGCTCTTGCGCTTGTATTAGCTGATAATCATCATGATGTACACATGTGGGGACATAGACAAGAGTTGATTGATCAAATTAATGAGAAACATGAAAATCATGATTACTTGCCAAATGTCGCACTGCCAGCGTCTATTAAGGCGACAACAGATATGAAGCAGGCTTTAGAGGGGACAGATGCGATTATTGTCGCTGTGCCAACAAAGGCCATTCGTGAAGTATTGAAGCAGGCAAATGAGCTGATCTCAACGAAAGTGCCATTTGTTCATGTCAGCAAGGGAATTGAACCAGATACACTTCTCAGAATTTCTCAAATGATTGAACAAGAAGTCCCAGCCTCGCAAAGAGAAGCTGTGGTTGTCCTATCAGGACCGAGTCATGCAGAAGAAGTAGGCTTGCGTCATCCGACAACAGTCACTGTCTCATCAGAAAATATTGAAGCGGCTCAATTTGTTCAAGATTTGTTCATGAACAACAACTTTAGAGTGTACACAAATCCTGATGTGATTGGTGTGGAAATTGGCGGAGCACTGAAAAATATCATTGCCCTTGCGGCAGGAATCACTGACGGACTTGGATATGGTGACAATGCGAAAGCGGCACTCATCACAAGAGGACTGGCTGAAATCGCACGTCTTGGTACAAAAATGGGAGGGAATCCCCTTACATTTGCCGGTTTAACAGGCGTTGGAGATTTGATCGTCACATGTACAAGTGTTCATTCGCGTAACTGGCGCTGCGGGAATTTACTCGGTAAAGGGTATAAGCTTGAAGAAGTACTTGAAAAAATGGGGATGGTTGTCGAAGGCGTCCGCACAACAAAAGGCGCATACCAGCTCTCCAAAGAATACAAGGTCAGCATGCCCATTACAGAAGCGCTTTACCATGTCCTGTTTGAAGGGAAAAAGGTAGACGATGCTGTAGAATCACTGATGGCACGTGTGAAAACACATGAGATGGAAGACCTTGTGAACATGTTCGAAAACCAAACAAAATAATTGGAAGACTGAACTTAGGCATGTAGAGGATGCAAGAAGGGGAAGACTTGCATAACATAGCAATGAAGTTTGAATAGAGCTTTGCCTCTACAGAATGAGGAAAAATAGTCGACTTAATGACTGAAGCAGAGTCCCCCCTCTTTGCTTCAGTTTTTTATGCGCTTTTTCCCGAATGATTGGAAAAATGATTGATATTTACCTTATTTTTGGTTTAGAATGAAATATAAACGCTTACAATTTGTTCGTTTTGAAGGGGGACAGGCACGATGAGTTTTGCTTTAATCAAGATGTGGTTTGCGCTTGGTTCAATGGGGCTCATGTTTTTAGCCGTAGTAACCATCTATTTCAGCAGGTTTAAGCTGAAAAGCCGATTTCTGAAAATAACAGCCTCGACCGTCGCATACAGCTTGATGCTCATATCAGGCATCATTGTATTTTTAGTTGTATTTAGCGGGCCGGTCAATGAATAAAGAAAAAGGAAGAATGTGATGATCAAAGCGAAAGTCAGTGTCACGTTGTTAGCACTTATTTTACTTACAGGATGTCTTTATCCAGAGAATCGCAAAGCTGAAAACCGGGTGCCATACGAGGAGCAGCTGCAAAGTGTGCAGACAGCGATCGAGGAGTTTCAAAAAGCGACAAATGGTCTTTTGCCAATTGAAACAAAAGAAGCAGACACGCCAGTTTATCAGAAGTACGTCATCGACTTTAAGCGCTTATCACCAAGGTATTTACACGATGTACCGTCTACATCCTTTGAAGGCGGAGGCGAATATATTTATGTCCTCACAGACGTCGAAAAAAACCCAACTGTGAAACTGCTTGATGTCAAAATGACGCAAACCATCAGTGAATTACGGCTTAGAATTAAAATATATCAAGACGAACATACATATCCGCCCTACGGCAAAGTTGTGTCCAAAGATTTATATACGTTAAATGAAAAAAAACTAGGATTAAAAGCGCCGCCTACGGTCATGAGTCCTGTTACGGGGAATTCCCTCCCATTACTCATTTCATCAAATGGCGAAATCTATGTGGACTATCGCAGTGATTTTGCTCATATTTTGAAAAACACGAAACAAAAGCTGAAACCAGGTGAAAACATTCAAGATGTATATTGGCAGGAAACCCCGTTTGTACCCGCGTTTTCTGTGCCATATACAATCAACAAAAAAGGTGAGCCTGCCTTTTTAGAAAAAAAGACGACATAAACAAGAATGAACCTTTTTCCTCTGCATATAAATGAGGAGAAAGGTTTTTTTATGGCTAAACTTACTCTCAAAACAAAAAAGGTGTCATATTCAAATAGGACAACGTCATACACATATATTGTCCAGACACCTTTCAAGCACAGTTTGATTGAAGTATAGAGTATTTTATTTGAAAACGAGGATAGCAAGTCCGGGAGGGGATCACTTGGAAAAAGTCGATATTTTCAAGGATATCGCTGAACGAACAGGAGGCGATATATATTTAGGAGTCGTTGGAGCTGTTCGTACAGGGAAATCTACGTTTATTAAAAAGTTTATGGAGCTCGTGGTGCTCCCGAATATCAATAATGAGGCAGACCGTGCAAGAACACAGGATGAATTGCCTCAAAGCGCAGCAGGAAAAACCATTATGACCACAGAGCCAAAATTTGTGCCAAATCAAGCGGCATCTATTCACGTGAGTGACGGTCTTGATGTCAACATCAGGCTTGTAGATTGTGTAGGATACACAGTCCCTGGTGCACGCGGGTATGAAGATGAAAATGGACCGAGAATGATCAACACACCGTGGTATGAGGAACCAATCCCATTTCATGAAGCAGCAGAAATTGGTACACGCAAGGTCATTCAAGAGCATTCAACCATCGGTGTTGTGATTACAACAGACGGATCAATTGGCGAAATCCCAAGACATGACTATATTGAATCTGAAGAACGTGTGATTGATGAACTCAAAGAGGTTGGAAAGCCGTTTATTATGGTAATCAACTCCGTGAGACCATATCATCCTGAAACAGAAGCGCTGCGCCAGGAACTCAGCCAAAAGTATGATATTCCAGTACTCGCCATGAGTGTGGAAAGTATGAGAGAGCAAGACGTACTCAGTGTTCTTCGTGAAGCATTATATGAATTCCCAGTGCTTGAGGTGAATGTGAACCTGCCAAGCTGGGTCATGGTGCTAAAAGAAGATCATTGGCTAAGAGAGAGTTATCAGGATTCAGTGAAGGAAACCGTAAAGGATATTAAAAGATTAAGAGATGTCGACCGCGTCGTTGGTCAATTCAGTGAATTTGACTTTATTGAAAGAGCGGGCTTAGCGGGTATTGAAATGGGTCAGGGCATCGCAGAAATTGACCTGTATGCGCCAGATGATCTATATGATCATATTTTAAAAGAAGTGGTTGGTGTGGAAATTAGGGGCAAAGACCACCTTCTAGAGCTCATGCAAGATTTTGCGCATGCAAAGACAGAATATGATCAAGTGTCAGACGCATTAAAAATGGTGAAGCAAACTGGCTATGGGATTGCAGCGCCCGCTTTATCAGATATGAGTTTAGATGAGCCTGAAATCATTAGGCAAGGATCAAGATTCGGCGTGAGATTAAAAGCAGTTGCTCCATCTATTCATATGATTAAGGTGGATGTAGAGAGCGAATTTGCACCGATTATCGGAACAGAAAAACAAAGTGAAGAGCTTGTCCGCTACTTAATGCAAGACTTCGAAGATGATCCGCTTTCGATTTGGAATTCAGATATATTTGGACGCTCACTCAGCTCCCTTGTCAGAGAAGGCATTCAAGCAAAGCTGTCTCTGATGCCAGAAAATGCAAGATATAAGCTGAAGGAAACACTTGAAAGAATCATCAACGAAGGATCAGGCGGTCTGATCGCGATTATTCTATAACATGTGAGACCTCTCTTTAATAGGGGTCTTTTTTTTGCGTGCTATATGAGTCATAAAAAGACAATTGTATAAAGATTAGTCAGATTCAACTAAAATTAGGAATATTCGTTCGCAAAAGTGCCCTTAATCCTTGACGAATAAGGATTCTTCCCTTTAAAATGCTTGATATGGTATTTCATATGTGTTAATCTACTTACAGAAAATCTTCACTTTGTTGGACAAACATTCCTTCAAAGAGAAGTTTTCTAATGAAAAGCCATGTATGACGCTTTCTAGACGCTCTTTTTTTCAAAAAAGTGTATAGAAAGAAGATGAATTGTGAAGAAATGATAACAATCTACTGACTGCATATTTTTGGGAGGAGGTGAAAGGCATGAACAAGACAGAACTTATTAACGCGGTTGCTGAAGCAAGCGAGTTATCTAAAAAAGACGCGACAAAAGCAGTTGACTCTGTTTTTGATACAATTTTAGATGCACTTAAAAATGGTGACAAAATCCAACTTATCGGTTTTGGTAACTTTGAAGTACGTGAGCGTTCAGCTCGTAAAGGACGTAACCCACAAACTGGTGCAGAGATCGAAATCCCTGCAAGCAAAGTACCTGCTTTCAAACCAGGTAAAGCACTTAAAGACGCGGTGGCAGGTAAATAATCGTTATGTGTAATCATCCTATTTAAGGAGTTATACATATACAGTTTCACACTGGTCTAGAAAAGCCCCTTCGATAAGGGGCTTTTCCTTTTGATTCAAAAGGTTCGTTTAGAACGCTCTCCTTTGCTTTTAGGATCTGAAGTGTGCTAGAATCTGATTGAAATGTAATCGCCTTTGGAGGATATAATACATGAGTGAAATAAATAAAGAACTAATCGAACACGCTGTACGCGATATATTAAAAGCGATCGGAGAAGATCCGGATCGTGAAGGACTTCTTGATACCCCAAAACGAGTAGCAAAAATGTATGAAGAAGTGTTCTCGGGATTAAATGAAGATCCAAAAGAACATTTTAAAACCATTTTTGGTGAAGATCATGAAGAACTCGTTCTTGTAAAAGATATTGCTTTCTATTCAATGTGTGAACACCACCTTGTACCTTTCTATGGAAAAGCCCATGTCGCTTATATTCCGCGCGGAGGGAAAGTAACGGGACTTAGCAAGCTTGCAAGAGCAGTAGAGGCCGTTGCAAAGCGCCCGCAGCTTCAGGAACGTATTACATCAACCATTGCAGATAGTATGGTGGAAACACTAAATCCGCATGGTGTGATGATTGTCGTTGAAGCAGAGCATATGTGCATGACGATGCGCGGAGTGAAAAAGCCTGGTGCCAAAACGGTCACATCAGCAGTGCGCGGCACATTTGCAAATGATGCGGCAGCAAGAGCAGAAGTGCTTTCCTTTATTAAAAACGACTAATCAATAGATGGAAGGTGAACAGATTGAGTGAAAAAAAAGCATCTGATTTTGTGGTCATTAAAGCCATTGATAATGGTGTAAACGTAATCGGCTTAACTAGAGGCTCTGATACAAGATTTCACCATTCCGAAAAACTCGATAAAGGTGAAGTCATTATCGCACAATTTACTGAGCATACGTCAGCCATTAAAGTAAGAGGCGATGCTGTCATTCAAACAAGCTTCGGTGAAATTCAAAGCGAAGCAAAGAAATAGAGCACGAGTATGCACTTGATAGCATAAAAGTGAGAGCTCATATGGTATAATAAATCTCTATACAATGTGCAGGGCTACATATGAAACTGTAATTTTTGGGACAAGGGTGATATCTTTGCAAGACATCTACGGAATTTTATCTAATCTAAATATAAAATTAAATAAAAAGCTTTCTCATCCTTATTTGGCAAAGCATTTGCGTGCGCCACTCATCGATGAAGATAAGCTCCTTCTTTTTCATGCTATGTTTGATGAAGCTCAAATTGATGCAGAGAAAAAAGAAAATTATATTCTAACGGCGATGCTTGTGCAAATTGCCCTTGATACCCATGACGAAGTCACAACTGCTGCAGCCATCAAACAAGACGAATTCAAAAATCGTCAGCTGACCATCCTAGCAGGAGACTATTTCAGCGGTCTCTATTATTCTCTTCTCTCTGACATGAAAGACATTTACATGATCCGCACGCTCGCTACGGCAATTAAAGAGATTAATGAACATAAAATTAGACTGTATGATCGATCCATTCAAGATGCAGCGCACTTTTACAAAAGTGTAGCTACAGTGGAGTCTGCGCTATTCCAAAGGATTTCTGAGCATTTTCAATTAACGCATTGGAATGAGATTGCAAGTCGTTTCCTTGTTTATAAGCGTTTTATGAAACAAGCAGAAGATGACAAACATTTAAAACTTTTTTTGAACGATAGCTATACGGACGCCTATACATGTTTTGACAACTTTGAGAATGAAGGCTATGAGCAAGCCAAACTGCCGATCAAGAAGTATCTTGATTCATCTCCGGTCGTTCAAAAAGAGCTATTAAATCGCTTGGATCATATGAAAAATGAGCCTGCGTACCATCAGAAAGTGGAAGAAGGGTAAGTCATGCAGCAATCAAAAGAACAGCGAGTACACGGTGTATTTGAAAAAATTTATAAAAACTATGATCAGATGAACTCTGTCATCAGCTTTAAACAGCATAAAAAATGGCGCGATAAAACAATGAAGCTCATGAATGTTCAAAAAGGAGCCAAAGCATTAGATGTATGCTGCGGAACAGCCGATTGGACCATTGCGCTTGCAGACGCTGCCGGAGAAAAGGGCGAGGTCAAAGGCCTTGATTTTAGTAAAAATATGCTGAGTGTCGGTGAAACGAAGGTGAAGACAGGGGGCTACAATCAAATTGAATTGATCCACGGCAATGCAATGGAGCTTCCTTTTGAGGATAACACATTTGATTATGTGACAATTGGTTTTGGCCTTCGAAATGTCCCTGATTACTTAACGGTGTTAAAGGAAATGACAAGAGTGGCGAAGCCTGGTGGAATGGTTGTCTGCCTTGAGACATCACAGCCTGAGATGATTGGCTTTAAACAAGGCTATTATGTCTATTTCAAATACATCATGCCGCTTTTTGGTAAGCTGTTTGCCAAAAGCTATCAGGAGTATTCATGGCTTCAAGAATCAGCCAAAACGTTTCCTGGCATGAAAGAGCTGGCGGCTCTTTTCGAAGAGGCCGGTTTGTCTGATGTCTCGTATCATCCATTTACAGGCGGTGTAGCAGCAACACATATCGGAAAGAAGCTTTGAATAAACGATATTTGGGTGAAGATAATGAAACTAAAAGCAATGATCTCTTTTTTAAATCATGATATCGATATAATTGAAAAAGAGCTTGAACAAACAGTTCGCTCTGATTATGCATTATTAAGTGAAGCAGGTCTTCATTTGCTGCAAGCGGGCGGAAAACGAATCCGCCCCGTTTTTGTTCTCCTTTCAGGCATGTTTGGCGACTATGACATTAATAAAATTAAATATGTTGCTGTTGCCCTGGAATTAATTCATATGGCATCGCTTGTTCATGATGATGTCATTGATGATGCAGAGCTGAGAAGAGGGAAGCCAACGATTAAGGCAAAATGGGACAATAGAATTGCCATGTACACAGGGGATTACTTGTTTGCACGATCGCTTGAGTACATGACTAAGATCAATCACCCAATGGCACATGAAATTTTGTCAAAAATGGTTGTCGAGCTCTGTCTTGGTGAAATAGAGCAAGTAAAAGACAAATACAACATGGGTCAAAATCTTCGTACATATTTAAGAAGAATTAAGAGAAAAACAGCCTTGCTCATTGCAGGCAGCTGTCAATTAGGTGCCATTGCAGCAGGGACAGATGAAAAAACACATAAAGCCCTTTACTGGTTTGGATACTATGTTGGCATGTCTTACCAGATCATTGATGATGTCCTTGACTTCACATCAACTGAAGAAGAGCTAGGGAAGCCTGTTGGTGGAGACCTTTTACAAGGGAATGTCACACTTCCAGTCTTATATGCACTAAAGGATCCGACACTAGAAGGACAATTGAAGCTGATTAATAGCGAAACGACCGAAAAGCAGCTGAAGCCTGTGATTGAACATCTCAAACAAACAGATGCGATCGACCGCTCCATTCGAGTGAGTGAAATGTATTTGAAAAAGGCATTTGAACAGCTTGACAAGCTTCCACGTGGACGAGCGAAAACGTCGTTAGCCTCCATTGCAAAATATATTGGGAAACGAAAATTCTAATCAACTTTTGGTTGATTGGTTTTTTGTGAAATTTTTTGTCAAAAATTGATTATTATAAAAAAAAATGATACGATCACTCTGTAACAATGTAAGCCTATACATACATAACGACGGGGTGGAAAACGTATATGGACAAAACATTTCTTATGGTCAAACCTGATGGTGTTGAAAGACAATTAATCGGTGAAATTGTGTCAAGATTCGAAAAAAAGGGACTTCAGCTTGTTGGTGCAAAACTAATGAGTATTCCGAAAGAAGTAGCAGAAACACATTACGGAGAGCATAGAGAAAAACCATTTTTCGGAGAATTGGTTGACTTTATTACGTCAGGACCTGTATTTGCTATGGTATGGCAAGGTGAACAGGTAGTAGATGTGACAAGGCAGATTATTGGAAAAACAAACCCGAAAGAAGCACTGCCAGGCACAATAAGAGGAGATTATGGATTAACCGTTGGAAAAAACATTATCCATGGCTCAGACTCACCAGAAAGTGCTGAAAGAGAAATCAACTTATTCTTTAAACAAGAAGAACTCACAAACTGGGATCAAACCATCTCAAGCTGGATTTATTAAGGTTCAAGCCAAGGTGTTCATCAATTGAGCACTTTGGCTTTTTTTATATTGATATTTCTATACGAAATTTCGCATGAGATGATACAAATTTTTAATAAAAACAGCTATACTAGGACAAAGATAGATGAGACAGGAGAGGACATTGATGGATCAATATCAAGTATTTGTTGGAAAATGGAAAAAACTAACCGGGGTTGATCTGAATCTCTATAAAGAAGCACAAATGAAACGAAGATTAACATCACTTTATGATAAAAAAGGATATAAAGATTTTGAAACATTCGCGGCTGCTCTTGAAAAGGATAGAGTGCTGTTAGATGAAACAATGGACAGAATGACCATTAATGTGTCAGAATTTTACCGAAACTATCAGCGCTGGGAAGTACTTGAGCAAAAAATTCTTCCGCTGCTTTTAAAAAACAGTGGAAACGTAAAGATATGGAGTGCAGCATGCTCGACAGGAGAAGAACCGTATACCCTTTCGATGCTGCTGTCAAGTCATCCTCTTGTGAAGGACTTCCAAATTATTGCAACTGATATTGATGATAAAGTCCTGCAATCAGCACAAAAAGGGAGATATCATGAACGCTCTCTGCAAGAGGTGCCAGATCAGATCAAACAAAAATATTTCACAAAAGAAGATTCTTCATTTTACACTGTGAAAGATGAGATTCGAAAGCACATTCAATTTAAGAAGCACAACCTTTTAGCAGATCCATATGAAAAACAGCTTGATCTCATCGTCTGCCGAAATGTACTTATTTATTTTACAGAAGAGGCGAAAGAAGAGATTTACTTGAAAATGAGCAACAGTTTAAAGCAAAATGGTGTGTTATTTGTTGGTTCCACAGAACAAATTTTTCACCCGGAAAAGTTTGGACTGACATCTGCTGATACTTTCTTTTATCAAAAGAAGGGTATCTAGCTGACTTTTTAGTAGCAAGTGTGTTATCATAGTTTTACTTAAAAGCGTTAATGCGATGAAGGGAGATTAAGTCATGAGGTACTTAACAGCAGGTGAATCACATGGTCCACAACTGACCACAATTATTGAAGGAGTTCCAGCAGGACTTTACATAGAGCAGGATGATATCAATTATGAACTGGCTAGAAGACAGAAAGGTCATGGCCGAGGAAGAAGAATGCAAATCGAAAAAGACCAAGCAAAAGTGTTAAGTGGTGTTCGCCACGGGAAAACATTAGGTTCTCCTATTACACTTGTTGTTGAAAACAATGACTGGAAGCACTGGACAAAGGTGATGGGGGCAGAGCCGATCACTGAGGAAGAAGAGAGTGAAATGAAGCGTCAAATCTCTCGCCCAAGACCAGGGCATGCGGATTTAAATGGTGCGATTAAATATGGTCACCGTGATATGCGAAACGTATTAGAGCGTTCATCAGCCCGCGAGACAACAGTTCGCGTGGCAGCAGGAGCAGTAGCCAAACAAATCTTAGCTCATCTAGGGATCAAGGTAGCTGGTCACGTCCTTGAAATTGGCGGAGTGAAAGCTGCTGATACTGCATATGAGTCTATTGAAGATTTGCAAAAGGTAACAGAAGAATCACCAGTTCGCTGTTATGACAGTGAAGCAGGTCAAAAAATGATGGATGCTATCGACGAAGCTAAGAAAAACGGCGATTCGATTGGCGGCATTGTCGAAGTGATTGTTGAAGGTATGCCAGTTGGAGTCGGCAGCTATGTTCATTATGACCGCAAATTGGACAGCAAGCTTGCTGGAGCTGTCCTTAGCATCAACGCTTTTAAAGGGGTTGAATTCGGTATTGGCTTCGAGGCGGCTTCTAAAAATGGCAGTGAGGTCCATGATGAAATCATCTGGGATGAAGAAAAAGGCTATACGAGAAAAACAAATCGCTTAGGTGGTCTTGAAGGCGGAATGTCAACTGGCATGCCGATTGTCGTTAGAGGGGTCATGAAGCCAATCCCAACTCTTTATAAGCCTCTTCAAAGCGTTGATATTGAAACGAAAGAACCCTTCTCTGCAAGTATTGAGCGTTCTGATAGCTGTGCTGTTCCTGCCGCAAGTGTTGTCGCAGAAGCAGTCGTGGCATGGGAAATTGCCAATGCAGTCGTTGAGCAGTTTGGTCTTGACCAAATGGATCGCATTAAAGAAAATGTTGAAAAAATGCGCCAGCTTCAGAGGGAGTTTTAATGAAAACACTGGAAGTGAAGACGTCTTCAGCCACTTATCCTGTATATATCGGTGATGGGATTAAACGCAATATCGTAGACTTGATGACTTCCACTGGGCATTCCTTTACCAAGCTCATGATCATCACAGATTCAGCCGTTGATGCTATTTACGGTGATGAAATGGTGCGATTACTTGAACAGAAGTGGTCAGTACAAAAAGTGGTGGTGCCAAACGGAGAACAATCGAAATCTTTTGCGCAGTTTGAGCATATTCATACGAAAGCCATTCAATTTCAGCTCGATCGCTCCTCCTGCATCATTGCGCTAGGAGGAGGCGTGATTGGCGACTTGGCTGGATTTGCTGCTGCCACTTATATGAGAGGCATTGATTTTATTCAAGTTCCGACCACGTTGCTAGCACATGACAGTGCAGTCGGCGGGAAAACAGGGATCAATCATCCGCTTGGTAAAAATTTAATAGGTGCGTTTCATCAGCCGAAAGCTGTGATCTATGATACTAGTATGCTTGAGACACTTTCTCAAATTGAGCTGAGATCGGGCTTCGCTGAGGTCATCAAACATGCGCTGATTTCAAGTGAAGACTTTTTATCAGAACTGCTGTCCATTCGTTCTTTGACGGAATTATCAAAGGGCAAGCTGGCACATATGCTGTATCAAGGGATCCAAGTCAAAGCATCGATTGTTCAAGAAGACGAAAAAGAACAAGGCGTGCGCGCATATTTGAATTTAGGCCATACACTTGGGCATGCCATTGAAGCGGAGTATGGATACGGAGCCATCACTCACGGAGATGCGATTGCGATTGGTATGCAGTTTGCTTTATATGTGAGCGAAAAGCAACTAGGACTCCGCCTTCATCGTGAGGAACTAAAAATGTGGATGAAAGAACTGGGATTCCCAGTACAAGTCACGCAAGATATTTCAACGAAAACATTTGTTGATCGCATGATTGGTGATAAAAAGGCAAGAGGCGGCAGTGTTCAATTTGTTTTATTAAAACAGGTTGGAGACGTTACCCTGCATTCTTTCACAAAAGATGAGCTGTATCATTGGCTCGAAGAATGGAAACGGGAGGAGGGGTGTCTATGATGTTTCGCGGGATACGTGGGGCTACAACTGTGACAGAAGATACAGAAAAAGAAGTGTTAAACAAAACGAAACAGCTGCTAGAAGCCATTATTTCAAAAAACCAAGTAGATCCAGAGCGTGTCGTGCAGATCTTGATTTCAGCTACACAAGATATTCACTCCGTTTTTCCGGCAAAAGCACTTCGTCAGTTTGAAGGCTGGACATATGTGCCTGTCACTTGTATGCAGGAGCTGGACATTGATGGCGGTCTAAAACAGTGCATTCGGGTGTTAATGACCGTCCAGACAGATACAAAGCAGGAAGACATACAGCATGTGTACTTGGAAGAAGCCGTTACGCTTCGCCCTGATTTACAGTTGACAAAAAACAAGGAATTATAATACGATATGAACAGCCGAAGTTTACACATAGGTGTAAACGGCAAATGCAAGCTTAGAGAAGATGAGAATGAGACTAGGGTAGTTGAGATGAGTAGAGTTGAGCTGAGATACGATACTTCTATTTAATCATACTGCCTAAAAGAGCAAACCTCTTTTAGGCTTATTTCGTATACTCACACAAACCCTCTATATGTCCCCTCATTCTCCTTAATCCCATTTAAGGAGTGTGTTTATGAAATTCCAATCAAACCTTACCCAATTTTTAAGGGACAGTGAGTCCTACAAAACGATACCGATTGTTGAAACCATTACAGTCGATACACTTTCACCCATTCAAATTGTTGAGAAACTTAAGCAGGATATTGTGTATCTGCTAGAAAGCAAAGACGAATCTTCTAGCTGGTCGAGATATTCCTTCATCGGATTACACCCTTTCTTAACCTTGCATGACGACCAAGACCAATATATTGCATGTGATGCTACGGGGCAGGAAGTGATGCAAAAGCAAGAGCTGAAAGATTTACTAGACTGGATGAAAGAGCAATACCAAATCAAGACACCAGATGTTGACATTCCATTTACAGGCGGAGCCGTTGGGTACTTGAGTTATGATCTCATTCCAAGCATTGAACCTTCTGTCAGGCCGCATAGGAACGCATCGCCTGCAGACCATTGCACATTATTTGTCTGTCAAACGATGATTGCTTTTGACCATGAAACGAATCATGTTCATTTTATTCAATACACTCAGCTGACTGGAAATGAAACAAAGGACGAAAAAATACAAGTTTACAAGAAAAATCAAGAGCGGCTTGAACATTTGATTCAGCAGCTTCACACGAAGATTGATATGAAAGAACTGATTTTATCAGGGAATATGAACGAACCACCGTCCTTTGAACAAGTGACGTCAACATATGAAAAAACGCAATTTTTAAAGGACGTAGAAAAAATCAAAGAGTACATTAGAGCGGGTGATATTTTCCAAGGGGTACTCTCACAGCGGTTTGATATTCCTGTGTCAGTGAGTTCATTTGAATTGTACCGTGTGCTTCGGATTGTGAATCCATCTCCTTATATGTATTTTATGAAATTAAAAGATCGCGATTTAGTTGGAAGCTCGCCAGAACGATTAATTCATGCCAAGAATAGGCACTTAGAAATTCATCCAATCGCAGGCACAAGAAAACGAGGAACGACAAAAGAAAAGGATGCTGCACTAGCGAGAGAGCTGCTAGATGATGAAAAAGAAAAAGCAGAGCATTATATGTTAGTAGACCTTGCCAGAAATGATGTAGGCCGCGTGGCAGAATACGGCAGTGTATCCGTCCCGACTTTTACAAAAGTAGTGAACTTTTCACACGTCATGCACATCATCTCCATTGTGACAGGAAAGCTGAAGCAAGATACGCATCCAGTCGATGCGCTCATGTCTGCTTTTCCAGCAGGCACATTAACAGGTGCACCGAAAATTAGGGCGATGCAATTATTAAATGAAATGGAGCCAGAGCCAAGAGAAACGTATGGCGGCTGTATTGCTTATATTGGATTCGACGGCAATATCGACTCCTGTATTACCATTCGCACCATGAGCGTTAAAAATCAGACCGCCTCTATACAAGCAGGCGCTGGTATTGTCGCTGATTCTGTTCCTGAAAATGAATGGGAAGAGACATGTAACAAGGCAGGGGCGCTTCTGAAAGCCATTCAGCTTGCTGAACATATTTTCTCAGAAAAGGAGAGTGTGCAAGATGAATCAACGACTATCAGCTCTTGTTAATGGAGGATTCCTATCAGAAAATGAAGCGAACAGACTCATGCATGATATGATGAGCGGCTCTTTAACAGATGCTGAAGTCGCTGCAAGTCTATCCATTTTAGCGCTTAGAGGGGAAACCTCTGAAGAGATGACAGGCTTCGTGAAAGCAATGAGGCAAAATGCAGCGCCAATGAAAGCGTCGCTTGATGTCGTTGATACGTGCGGTACAGGAGGTGATGGGCTATCGACATTTAATATATCAACTGCCGCAGCCATTGTAGCATCCGCTGCTGGTGCCAAAATCGCCAAACATGGAAATCGGTCGGTCTCTTCTAAAAGTGGGAGTGCTGACGTGCTAGAATGTCTTGGGATCCAAATTCAGTCCACACCAGAAGAAACGAGACAACAAATACAGCAGAAAAACATGGGCTTTTTATTTGCACCGCTCTATCATTCATCTATGAAACAAGTAGCAGCAGTCCGCAAGCAGCTTGGATTTCGGACGGTATTTAATCTATTAGGTCCGCTTTGCCATCCGATGCAAGCCAAAAAGCAAATCATCGGGGTGTATTCAAAGGAAAAGGCAAAATTAATGGCGAAAGCCCTTGCACCTTTAGTGCCAGAACATGTCCTGTTTGTTTGCGGGGAAGATGGGCTGGATGAATTAACGATTACAGCAAATTCATATGTGATTGAACTCAAAAAAGATGTCATAACAGAATATACGCTAAACCCAGAAGACTTTGGGCTGGAAAAAGGGCACTTATCAGACATTCAGGTCCAGTCACCGGAAGAGAGTGCTAACTTAATTCAGAATATATTGAATCATCAAACGGGAGGAGCGCCGCTTCATATTACAGCCCTCAATGCTGGAGCAGCTCTATATGTCGCAGGAAAGTCAGAAAGCCTGATGGCAGGAACATTAAAAGCGTTAGAAACGATTAAAAACGGCGCAGCCAAAGAACAATTAGCCCGTTTAAAACAAAAAAAGAAAGAGGTAGAGATCTATGCTTAATCAAATTATCGCTCGTAAAAAAGAACATATCCAAACCTTGCAATTACCTGATGATGAACACTATGAAAGACGATCATTTAAAGCAGCACTTATGAACCCTCATCGCTCGATCGGACTTATTGCTGAGGTAAAAAAAGCGTCTCCTTCCAAAGGAATCATTCAGCCAAATTTTGATCCTTTACAAACAGCAAAAGCATACGAAAAATCAAATGCAGATTGCTTATCTGTCTTAACGGATGAACCGTTTTTCCAAGGGAAAAACGAGTACTTGTCCCTCATTAAAGAACACGTAGCATGTCCAATTTTAAGAAAAGATTTCATCATTGATTCCATACAAGTAGAAGAATCAAAACGCATAGGGGCTGATGCCATCTTATTAATTGGAGAAGTCCTTGAGCCGCAAAAGCTGTATGAGCTGTATGCTGAAGCAAAAGAAAAAGGACTTGATGTCCTCGTTGAGGTACATGCAGCAGATACACTGGCAAATATCTTAAATATGTTCACTCCTGAGATCATTGGAGTGAACAACCGGAATCTAAATACATTTACAACAACAGTCGAGCAAACAAAAGAGATTGCACCACTTGTTCCAAAGGATGTCTTACTAGTGAGTGAAAGCGGTATTCAGACATTTGATGATCTGACCTTTGTGAAAAAGCATGGAGCGAGTGCTGTTCTTGTAGGCGAATCATTAATGAGAGAACAATCCCAGGAAAAAGCTGTTCAGACATTGTTTGGAGAATGAACATGACGAAGCCTTATTTAAAATATTGCGGGGCTGTCACACAAGAGGATGTCGATTGCATCGCGCAATCTCAAGCGGACGCCATCGGCTTTATCTTTGCTCCAAGTAAAAGACAAGTCCATCCAGATCAAGTGAAACACTGGCTCACCCAAACAAAGTGCGAGAAAGATATCGCCGGTGTGTTTGTGAATGAAAAAATACAAAAAGTGTGCGACATCACAAAGCACATTCCTTTAGATATCGTGCAGCTTCATGGAGATGAAACAAGAGAACACGCAAAAGAAATAAAACAACAAACAGGGGCTATCGTGTGGAAAGTATTTCACCACGAGCCCAATGTAACAGGAACGCTCGAAAAAATGATGGCATTTGCACCCTTTGTCGATGGCTTTCTCATTGATGCGAAAGTAAAAGGGATGAGAGGCGGTTCTGGAACAGCTTTTGCATGGGAGGCGGTGCCTACATACGTTCAGCATGCAAAGCATCTGAGAAAAAATTGCGTCATTGCAGGCGGAGTGACGCCAGTAACGATTACAGAGCTGCTTGCCTACGGTCCAGAAGCGATCGATCTTTCAAGTGGAATAGAAGAAAACGGGAAGAAAAGCAGAGCAAAGATCAAAGCGCTCGAAGAAAGGATGTTAAACGATGTACGCATATCCAAATGAGATTGGCAGATATGGAGAATTCGGAGGGAAATTTGTCCCAGAAACGCTCATGCAGCCACTAGAAGAAATCGAGAAAGCATTTCGTGACTTAAAAGAAGACCCTGCTTTTCAAAAGGAATATATATCGCTTCTGCAAAACTATTCAGGCAGACCGACTGCGCTCACATATGCTGACCAATTATCAGCATACCTCGGTGGTGCAAAAATCTATTTAAAAAGAGAAGATTTAAACCATACAGGCGCTCATAAAATTAACAATGCACTTGGTCAGGCCCTGCTAGCGAAAAAAATGGGGAAATCAAACATTATCGCCGAAACAGGAGCAGGTCAGCACGGAGTAGCTGCTGCAACGGTGGCAGCAAAGTTTGGATTATCCTGCACCGTATTTATGGGAAAAGAAGACGTGGAAAGACAATCACTCAATGTATTCCGAATGAAACTGCTCGGCGCTGAGGTCATACCTGTCACAAGCGGGAACGGCACATTAAAAGATGCAACCAACGAAGCCATCCGCTATTGGGTCCAGCACTGCAGCGATCATTTTTATATGATTGGATCAGTCGTTGGACCTCATCCGTATCCTCAAATCGTCAGTGAATTCCAGCGGATGATCGGTGATGAGGCAAAATCGCAAATACTTGAAAAAGAAAGTCAGCTTCCTCATAAAGTCATTGCCTGCGTTGGTGGCGGGAGTAATGCCATTGGAATGTACAGAGCATTCTTAGATGAAGAGGTAGATATCATTGGTGTAGAAGCAGCAGGGAAAGGAATAGATACCCCCCTTCATGCAGCGACCATCACGAAAGGAACAAAAGGTGTAATTCATGGATCTTTAACATATCTGATCCAAGACGAATTTGGCCAAATTATTGAGCCGTATTCTATTTCCGCTGGATTAGACTATCCCGGGATCGGACCAGAGCACGCATATTTGCATGCAAGCGGCCGGGTTCAATATGTCAGTGCCACTGATCAAGAAGCACTAGATGCGCTAAAGCTGCTGACAGAAAAAGAAGGAATCCTGCCAGCGATTGAATCAGCACATGCCTTAGCCAAAGCGTTTGAGATGAGCCAGAATATGAGTGAAGACGAAATCGTCCTTGTCTGTCTGTCAGGAAGAGGAGATAAGGATGTGCATACATTAATGAATGTGCTTGAAAGTGAGGACAAAACAAAATGATCACATTTCAATTAGAGCAAGATGAGAAATTATTCATTCCATTTATCACGGCAGGAGATCCGTCAGAAGAGATCACCATTGATTTAGCCATCACTCTTCAAGCAGCTGGTGCACATGCGATTGAACTAGGTGTTCCTTATTCCGATCCACTAGCGGACGGTCCTGTCATTCAAAGAGCCTCCAAAAGAGCTCTAAATCATGGCATGAATATCGTAAAAGCGATAGAATTAGCAGGGAAGATGAAAAAAAACGGTGTAAAAATTCCCGTAATTCTATTTACGTATTACAATCCTGTGTTACAATTAGACACAGAATACTTTTTCGCTTTACTGCGCAAAAATCATATTTCGGGACTCTTAACACCCGACTTGCCGTTTGAAGAGAGCAGCGAGCTGCAGAAGAACTGTCAAACACATGACATTTCATATATTTCGCTCGTTGCACCAACAAGCAAAGAACGATTAGAAAAAATCGTAGAGCAGGCAGAAGGTTTTGTGTATTGTGTTTCATCTCTTGGTGTAACAGGTGTCCGGCAATCCTTTGACGCATCGATTACTGATTTTATTCAACAAGTGAAACAGCTGAGTCACATACCGGTTGCGGTAGGTTTTGGCATTTCAACAAGAGAGCAGGTAGACTCAATGAATAAATTGAGTGACGGTGTCGTTGTAGGCAGTGCACTTGTGAAAAAAATTGAAGAGCTTCAAGAACAATTGTTAGCAAGTGATACACGTCAAGATGCTTTAAGAGAATTTGAAACATATGCAAAAACATTTAGTCCCCTCTATTCATTCAAATGAGGTGAAACATTTTGCAAATCAAGGATCAATTAAAACAACTAAAACCGTATCAACCTGGGAAACCAATTGAAGAGGTCAAAAAAGAATATCAATTAGACAAAATTGTGAAATTGGCTTCAAATGAAAACCCTTTTGGATGTTCCACACATGCAAGAGAGGCGATACAAGCCGAACTTGAACAATTAGCGATTTATCCAGATGGATACAGCGCGAGTTTAAGAACGGAGCTGGCCGAATTTCTTCAAGTGAGTGAAAAACAATTAATATTCGGGAATGGCTCAGATGAACTTGTGCAAATTATTGCTAGAGCATTCCTTGACCAACATACAAATACCGTCATTCCGTCTCCATCTTTTCCGCAATACCGTCACAATGCAGTGATTGAACATGCAGAGATTCGAGAAGTGCCTCTTTTAGAGGAAGGAGCTCACGATCTCCAAGGGATGCTGGATGCGATTGATGAAAAAACGAAGGTCTTGTGGGTATGTAATCCAAATAACCCGACTGGGAATCATTTATCAGAAGCAGAGCTTGTGGCGTTTTTAGATCAAGTACCACCTCACGTGCTTGTCGTTCTAGATGAAGCGTATTTTGAATACGTTCGGGCGGAAGACTTCCCGAACAGTTTATCTTTATTAAACTCATATCAAAATATCATCGTACTTCGTACGTTTTCTAAAGCCTATGGGCTTGCGGCGCTTCGAGTAGGCTATGGGCTTGCGTCAGAGGAACTGATTACTGCCATTGAACCAGCGAGAGAGCCATTTAATACAAGTCGTATCGCTCAGGTAGCTGCGCGTGCAGCCATAAAAGATCAAGACTTTATTCAATCGTGTAGACAAAAAAATGAAGCAGGTCTTATGCAATATCAAGAATTTGCTGACCGTTTTGGACTATTTATCTATCCGTCTCAAACAAACTTTGTACTCATTGATTTTAAAAGAGATGCAGACGAACTGTTTCAAGCATTATTGAAAAAAGGCTATATTGTTCGTTCTGGTAAAGCACTTGGTTTCCCAACTTCTTTACGTATTACTGTGGGAACAAAGGAGCAAAATGAAGAAATTCTAACTACACTTGCCGATTTATTACAAGGCATTCGTGCGTAGCATAACAATGAAGTCATATCCTGCTATAGGATATGGCTTTCATTGTACCAATCCAATATACATATAAGCTTTTGAAATGGCTTGTTTAATTTTTGCGAAAAATCAGGTGATGAACATGAACGATGCAAACGAAACAATATTAATCGCTGGACTTGGTTTAATTGGTGGTTCCATTGCACTGTCGATTAAAAAAGAGTATCCTCATAAAAAAATTGTAGGCTACGATGTTTCCAAAGAGCAAATGGTTGCTGCAACAAAGCTGGGTATCATTGATGCAACAGCCGATTCATTAATGGCAGGTTTAAATGAATCAGCAACCATTATTTTGGCAACGCCAGTCCAACAAACCGTCAAGATGCTTAGTGATATTGCAGCATCTGGGATTGAAAGAGAGCTCACGATTACTGATGTTGGCAGCACAAAGCAAAAGGTCGTCAATTTTGCTGAAAAAACGCTGCCTGACCACTACCAATTTATTGGTGGACATCCAATGGCAGGCTCTCATAAGTCAGGTGTCATTGCAGCGAAAGACTTTTTATTTGAAAATGCATTCTACATTTTAACGCCGGCAAAGGAAACGAATCGTCAGGCTGTTGATCGTTTGAAGGATTTGCTAAAAGGGACAAATGCTCATTTCATTGAGATGACCCCAGAAGAACATGACGCTGTGACAAGTGTTATTAGTCATTTTCCTCATATTGTGGCAGCCAGTCTTGTGCATCAAGCGCATCATTTTGAAGAACAATTTCCTCTTGTAAAACGGTTTGCCGCTGGAGGCTTTCGTGATATTACGCGAATTGCTTCAAGTAATCCTGCAATGTGGCGAGATATCCTTCTGCACAATAAAAACAAGATTTTAGATCGATTCCATGAATGGAAAAAAGAGATCGACCGCATTGAGTCCTTTGTGCAGCAAGAAGACGCTGAAGGATTGTTCTCTTATTTTCAAGATGCAAAGGAATATCGCGATGGTCTTCCTCTGAGGAAAAAAGGAGCGATTCCTGCTTTCTATGACCTTTATGTGGATGTTCCGGATCACCCGGGGGTCATTTCGGAGATTACAGGATATTTAGCTAGTGAAAACATCAGTATTACAAATATCCGGATTATTGAAACACGAGAAGACATTAACGGGATTTTACGCATTAGTTTTCAAACAGATGATGATCGCAAGCGTGCAGAAATCTGTATAAAAAAGAGAGCGAATTACGATACATTTTATGCTGACTGAGGTGACAAACATGAAAATTCATAAAAATGCTCCTATGAACGGAGAAATTCATATTCCAGGCGATAAATCCATTTCTCATAGATCAGTGATGTTTGGTGCAATTGCTGATGGGACAACGGTGGTGAAAAACTTTCTTCCTGGAGCCGATTGTTTAAGTACGATTGATTGCTTTAGAAAGATGGGCGTTGAAATTGAACAAAAAGGTACAGATGTGATCATTCATGGCAAGGGATTGAAAGAGCTTAAGGAGCCGGTTGACATCCTCGATGTTGGTAATTCTGGTACAACCATTCGATTAATGATGGGGATCTTAGCTGGTTGTGAGTTTCACAGTACACTGATCGGTGACGAAAGTATTGCCAAAAGACCAATGAAACGGGTGACGGGTCCACTTAAACAACTAGGGGCCAAAATAGATGGCAGATCAAACGGTGAGTATACGCCACTGTCTATTCGTGGTGGCAATTTAAAATCCATCTCTTATGAGTCTCCTGTTGCAAGTGCACAAATTAAGTCTGCTGTCCTTTTAGCTGGACTTCAAGCAGAGGGAATGACGACGTTAACTGAACCACATAAATCAAGAGATCATACAGAAAGAATGCTCTCAATGTTTGGTGTCTCGCTACATGAAGATGCACAAAGTGTTTCAATCAAAGGTGGACAAACGTTAAAAGCAACAGATATATTTGTCCCTGGGGACATCTCTTCAGCTGCGTTCTTCCTTGTAGCTGGATCTATCGTTCCTAACAGCCGGATTGTATTAAAAAATGTCGGCCTAAATAAAACAAGAACGGGTATTATTGATGTGCTGAAACAAATGGGTGCGAATCTTCACATCAATGAAGTGGATGCCAAAGGCGGAGAACCATATGGTGATTTAACGATTTCTACCTCTTCATTAAAAGGGATTGAAATTTCTGGTGATATGATCTCAAGACTCATAGACGAAATTCCTATTATTGCGCTTCTTGCTACCCAAGCGGAAGGAACGACGATCATTAAAGATGCTGCTGAGTTAAAAGTAAAAGAAACCAATCGAATTGATACAGTGGTTTCTGAACTTAAAAAACTTGGTGCCGATATTGAAGCAACGGATGATGGAATGAAAATTCATGGTAAAACCACGCTTACAGGCGGTGCAGTCGTCTCAAGCTACGGAGATCACCGAATCGGTATGATGTTAGGAATTGCCGCATGTATCACAGAACAAGCAGTCGAGATTGAAGATACAGATGCCGTACGTGTATCTTACCCGAATTTCTTTGAACACATTGAATACTTAACGAAAACAGTCTGAGGATGTCCTCAGGCTTTTTCTTTCCTTTTGCATATTTGAAAGAAATATAGCATAGCTTGTCTCAAGGTGAAACCTTGAAAAAAATCATTTTGCCCGATAAAAAATGATTTTTGAGTGCCTGCAGTTTACAAATCGTCAGTTTCGTAAAGGATTAATTGAAAAAGAGTCTTTAAAAAACTAAAATGGGTTCATTTTAAAAGGGCAACATATTTGCTGGATGTGTAGCAGTCGATTATGATATGAAGTAACAACAGTTTAAGTTTTTGGAAACAGAAAGGAACGGTTTGATTTGAATAGTTCATTACAAGAAGCCATAAAATTAGTTGAGGCAGGTGAGACTGAAAAAGGACTTCAAACACTTGCTCGAGCAGAAAAGCAGTTGCATGATGAAGAAAAAGCGCAGGCAGCTCAGTTATATTATGACTGGGGAGATATCGACAAAGCGCGGAATCTCATTAGTGATTTACATGATTTATATCCAGAGGAAACCGGATTAACGTGTTTTTATGCAGAACTATTAATTGACTCAGATGAAGAAGAGAAGGCGATTGCTGTATTAGAAACGATTCCTGAAGATGACGATGCGTATCCAGAGAGTTTATTATTAATGGCAGATTTGTATCAAATGCAAGGACTATTTGAAGTCAGTGAACAAAAGCTTTTAAAAGCGAAAGAACTACTTCCGAATGAAGCCATCATTGATTTTGCATTAGGTGAATTGTATTTTTCTCAAGGGCTTTCAAAGAAAGCAGCCGACTATTTCTACAAAGTTGCAGATCAACAAAATGAGGTTGGCGGCGTCAATGTATACCAGCGGCTCGCTGAATCGCTCAGCACAGCTGGGGAATTTGAGGATGCGCTTGAATGGTACGAAAAGGCAGTAAAAGATCAAGCGGACCCGAATACACTCTTTGGCTATGGGTTTACAGCGATGAGAGCTGGCAGAACGAAAACAGCCATTCAGCAGCTTTCACAACTAAAAGATATTGATCCGTCTTATTCATCACTTTATATGCCTTTAGCGAAAAGTTATGAGGAAGAAGGGCTATATCATGAGGCTTTAGAGGTAGTAAAAGAGGGTATTAAAGTTGATGAGTATAACAAAGAATTATATTTATATGGTGCAAAGATTGATTTGAAAAATGGTGATTCAGAAGATGCGAAAAAGCTGCTTCAAGAAGCACTTGCCCTTGATCCAGGATATATTGAAGCGATTCAAACATTGCTTGCGATCTATCTAAATGAAGAACTTTTTGATGAAATCCTTGATGTCATTCAAGAAGTTAAAAGCTTTGGGGAAGATGATCCAAAATGGAATTGGTATGCTGCATCTGCTTCTGTCGGACGAGAGGAATACAAAGAAGCAGCCGAGTACTTCAAGCTTGCTCTGCCTGATTTTGATGAGGAGCGTGACTTTTTATATGAATACGCTTCGTTCCTTTTAGAAGAAGGCAGACAAAAAGAAGCCTTGCCGTTATTACGTAAAGTTCTTCAGAAAGATGGCACGAATGAAGAAATTGAAGAAACGATTTTAAGAATTGAAGACGAAATTTCCTTATAGTTTGCAGGAATGAAGAACTGGTTTGTTGAATAATTCATGTATAGCAATTTAATTTACGATAGAGGAGGGAATAACATGCAGACCCCTGTTTCTGTCAATGAAAAGAAGGAATTTATCCGGTGGTTCTTAAACCATTATCAGTTAAAGCGAAGAGAGTGTGTTTGGATATTAAATTATTTAATGAGTCACGACTCTTTGATGGAAAAGGTTCATTTTGTAGAGCAAGCAGAATTTTGCCCAAGGGGAATCATTATGTCAACACACTGTGTGGATGAAGTTCCCTTTAGATTTTATAAAGAAAACATTATGACGACAGATGCTGAAAAGTCATTTCATGATATTCGTTTGAATAAACAGCAAGATTTGTTTATTCAATTGAATTTCCGTTCTGCTTATCGTTCGCCGGAATATGCAGCTGTTCTTGAAACAAATCCACATATTCCAAAGGATCTTTATGAAAATGAAAAAGATAAAGATCTTGCTGAGAAAGTGCTAGAGCACTCTATCGCTACTTTCCAAAAAGAACGACTTATGAAAGAGATAGATGAAGCACTTGACCGTCATGATCAAGAAACATTTAATAAGTTAGCAAAAGAATTAAGCCTATTATCATAAACTGAACCAATAAGCCTTGCCCTATACAGGCAGGGCTTATGTCATGAAAGAGGGGAAATAGATGAAGTTTCAGGCGGAGGATGCGGACCGCTTTTTGCAATCTAAATATTACATTGATACCGCTATCATTCCATTAGTTGGAATAGATGCGAACCAAATCAAACAAACCGTGTCTCTAGGTGAGTTTACAATTCTTGTGGCAGAGGAACTTGAAAGGCAACTGAAAGGGCGGGTGTTTCTTTTTCCATCACATACATATTTAGAAGTAAATGATCGTAAACAAGAAGACATACTTGCGGTCAAGCAGTCCTTACAAGAGCATTTTCAGCATGTCGTGTTCATCACATCTGATCACAACTGGAAAGAGCATTCAGAAATCAGCGAATCACTATTTCTGTTGAAGCCGGTTCCGCTAGAGCACTTAAAGGTCGAATTAAAGCAAAAAGTCATTCAAGATAGTGTAGAACAAATTTTGAACTTTTTGTTACAAAAATGGAACCCTTCATAAAAACCCTTACATTTGCATTGTACATAGCTTTTTAGGCTGTTGACCTTGTGAATAGATTGATATATTATGAGGGTGTCCTAGTTTTATGAAATTTTTTCTAATTCAGTTATAAAGTAGCTGACGACCTGAGGGGGGGGAGAAAAAAATGAGCGAGAAGAGACATGGAGTGTCCAGACGTCAATTTTTGAATTACACGTTGACCGGCGTGGGGGGATTTATGGCCGCTGGAATGCTCATGCCTATGGTTCGCTTTGCGCTTGACCCTGTGCTAAAAGGAACAGAGGATCAGGATATGGTTCAAGTTGTCAGTGTTGATGAACTGACGAAGGAACCGAAGCGCTTTGACTTTAAAATTGATCAAGTAGATGCGTGGTATGAGTCAAAGGAATCTAGGTCAGCATGGGTGTACAAAGAAGGGGATGAAATTGTCGCTTTATCGCCAATCTGTAAACATTTAGGATGTACAGTGAACTGGAACAGTGATCCGAAAAATCCAAACAAATTTTTCTGCCCGTGTCACTATGGGCTGTACGACAAGGATGGTACAAACGTACCCGGAACTCCACCGCTTGCACCGCTTGACCATTATAAGCAGCAAGTGAAGGACGGATACCTCTATCTTGGAAAAGCTGTGCCGAAAGGGGAAGGGTAACGATGCTTAACAAGATTTACGATTGGGTAGATGAGCGGCTAGACATTACACCGATATGGAGAGATATTGCGGATCATGAGGTGCCAGAGCATGTCAATCCAGCGCATCATTTCTCCGCTTTTGTGTATTGTTTTGGCGGTCTAACGTTTTTTGTGACAGTCATTCAAGTCCTTTCGGGCATGTTTTTAACGATGTATTATGTGCCGGACATTAAAAATGCATGGGAATCTGTCTATTATTTGCAGAATGAAGTGGCATTTGGTCAGATTGTCAGAGGAATGCACCACTGGGGTGCGAGTCTAGTGATTGTCATGATGTTTTTACATACGCTAAGGGTCTTTTTCCAAGGGGCGTATAAAAAGCCTAGAGAGCTAAATTGGATTGTTGGTGTGCTCATTTTCTTTGTGATGCTTGGACTTGGTTTTACAGGTTATCTTTTACCATGGGATATGAAGGCGCTGTTTGCGACGAAGGTTGGTCTTCAAATTGCAGAGGCAACACCTTTCATTGGAAAAGAGATCAAAACGCTGCTTGCAGGTCATCCTGACATTGTAGGAGCACAAACGCTGACGAGATTTTTCGCTATCCATGTCTTTTTCTTGCCAGCGGCATTATTTGGGCTGATGGCTGCCCACTTTATTATGATTCGTAAGCAAGGAATTTCTGGACCGCTATAAAAATTTGCGTTTGATGAATGTTCAATGAGGAGGGGATGACTTTGCATAGGGGAAAAGGGATGAAGTTTGTCGGAGATTCTAGAATTCCGGCAGAAAGAAAACCTAACATACCTAAAGACTATTCCGAATATCCGGGAAAAACAGAAGCCTTTTGGCCGAACTTTCTTTTAAAGGAATGGCTTGTAGGTGCCGTTTTTTTAATTGGATTTCTTGTCCTAACTGTTGTTCATGCACCTCCGCTTGAGCGGATGGCTGATCCAACAGATACTGGCTACATTCCGCTGCCAGACTGGTATTTCCTATTTTTGTACCAGTTATTAAAATATGAATTTGCTGCAGGAAGCTATACTGTAGTTGGCGCGATGATTATGCCTGGAATTGCGTTTGGTGCACTATTGCTCGCACCATTTCTTGATTCTGGTCCTGAACGCAGACCGTATAGAAGACCGATTGCAGTCGGGATGATGATCCTTGCAGTTGGTGCAGCAATATATTTAACTTGGGAGTCTGTTGCTACTCATGATTGGGAAGCAGCTGCGAAACAAGGTGAAATTAAGAAAGAAGCGGAGATTGACACCTCAGCCGAAGAGTATAAAATTTATCAAGAGCAAACATGTATCTCCTGTCACGGGGATAATATGCAAGGTGGAGCAGCCGGACCGTCACTTGTTGACAACGGCCTAACACCTGAGGAAATTGCTAAAATTGCTGTAGAAGGAAAAGGCAACATGCCTAAGGGTATCTTTAAAGGCAGCGATGAAGAACTTGAAAAGCTCTCTAAATATTTATCTGAGGTCAAATCTAAATAATTCAGTTGTTTAAATGCAAGTACAAGGATATACTCAAAAGAGAAAAAAGCTGGCGCTGTCAGCTTTTTTCTGATTTTAACAGATCGTGAGTGAAGAGAAATATGAGATGGATTCAATATCTGCTAGCCACGCGCTACATGCTTGTACTGGTGCTTATTGTCAATTTCCTTGGCACTGTGTACGGCTACTATTGGTATATTCCTCAGCTCGTAGAGACACCGGCTATCTTTTTAGCTTTTGTTCCAGACAGCCCAACGGCAAGTTTTTTCTTTTTATTTGTATTACTTGCGTTTCTGATGAAACGTCACGCCCCTTATTTTGAAGCACTTGCTCTTGTGACCTTGATCAAATATGGTTTATGGGCTGTAGGAATGAATATCTTCGTGCTTTTATCTGTTGATGACTTTCCGTGGGAAGGATACATGCTCATTGGGTCTCACTTTGCGATGGCGGTTCAGGCCGTATTATTTGCGCCTTATTATCGTTTTCACATGCGCCATTTGGTTGTAGCTGGCATATGGATTTTACATAATGATGTGATTGATTATGTATTTGGTATGATGCCGCGGTATTCTATGCTTTCTGCATATTCGAATGAGATTGGGTATGTCACGTTTTGGTTGAGTATCGCTGTTCTTCTTGTTTCGTATTATCTCGTCCTATCGAAAAAATCGGTCAAGCTTGAACTCCCTTAACAATGTTGGTCTAACCTTGTCCTTTTCTTCATACGCTGTATGGAAAAGGGCTAGGAGGGACTTGCATGAAACGAAAGCCAATCGCGATGATTCTATTATTTTTTCTCGTATTACATCCAGCTGTAGCTAAAGGTGAGGAAACAGCCGCTAAAGCGCTGCAAGAATTAACGGAGCTATCAGATTCAATCTTTCAATTAACGAGACAAGCTAAATATGATGAGGCATTACAGGTCGCATTGTATGTTGAAAAGACATTTAAAGCTGAGAATTGGCGTGGAACTTTGACGAATACACAGGTTCGGCAAATTACCCTTGGCTATCAAGATATCATTAAAGGGCTCCCGCAGGAAGAATTGAATGAGCGCGAAAAGCTTCGTTATGCTTCTCAGTTTAGAATGCTGATCGATGCGATTCAATCGGATTCTGAACCTCTTTGGGGTTCGCTGGAGAAGCCCATTATGGGGTCTTTTCCTACTTTGAAAAAGGAAGTGGAAGATCCAGAATCCACAACGTTCTATGAAACTTGGAATGAGCTGGTTTCTTTATACGATATGATTTATCCGAGTTTAACCATCGATATTTCGCCTGAAAAGCTTCAAACGATTAAGCAGCACATGGAAGTGATCGAACAAGGTGGATTTTTAAAAGCTTCGAGTGGGACAAAGCTTGAGCGTCTCACAAAGCTGGAAGAGGATTTATCGAGTGTATTTGCTAACGTCGATCAAGATGAAGCGGATCCATCGCTTTTATGGGTCATCTTAACAACAGGCAGTATGATTTTACTCACTTTAACGTATGTTGGATTTCGGAAATACCGTGCTGAAAAAGAGAAGAAACAAAAGCGGCAGGCTGATTATCCAAAATCATGAAAAAAGAAGCACCATTTTTGGGCTTCTTTTTTTAATGGGGATTGAGCGGCTTTTTGTGTTCATCTAATGTGAAGCCTTCACCAAGTACGTCATGCACGTCACTCACTGATACAAACGCATGAGGATCAACTGAGGTGACGACGCTTTTGAGGTGGACAAGCTCATTTTTTGGAACGACACAATAAAGAACATTGCGTTCCTGTTTCGTATAGGAACCGACACCTTTTAAAATGGTCACACCGCGTTCCATTTCTTCCGTGATTTTCTTTTGAATGATGTCATCCTTTTCAGAAATAATCATTGCCCCTTTGGCTGCGTAAGCGCCTTCTTGCATGAAGTCGATAACTTTTGCAGCAACAAACACTGCGACGAGGGTATACATGGCTTCTTTGTAATTTAAATAGGTGAGAGAGATGGTAATGACGCATGCGTCGAAGATAAACATCGTTCTTCCCATAGCTACCTGATAATGTTTGTTGATCAGTCTTGCGATAATGTCCACGCCGCCTGTTGTACCGCCGAATTTAAAGATGATCCCGAGGCCTGTTCCGATAAACACACCTGCAAAGAGTGCGGCTAAGGCTAAATCGTGCTGCAGAGGCATATGTATTTGAAAGCGCTGGAAGATGGCAAGGAAGACAGAAAGACTGACGGTTCCTACAATTGTATAAGTAAACATGGTTCTGCCGAGCATTTTCCAGCCGATAAAAAAGATCGGAATGTTTAAGACAAGGTTTGAAATGGATGGGTCAATGTGAAATAGAAAATATAAAAGCAGTGTAATACCTGTAAATCCGCCTTCCGCCAAGTTGTTCTGCATATTAAAATGAACAAGACCGAAAGAAAAAATCGCAGATCCTATTAAAATAAAGACGATATTTTTAAGACGAATTTCTTTTAGCAAAAGATCACTCCTTTTTTTGCTTAGACAGCGATAATATTATATGGTATGGGAGACAAACAAGCAAACTGAGTTTTAAACATTTGTCAAATATTTATGATTTCGCTAACATGTAAGAGACGGATAGGAGGATGAGCTTCATGACGAATGAAAAAACGCTGCGTCACGTGCAGCAAGAAGTAGATGATTACATAGGACAATTTAAAGAAGGCTATTTCAGCCCGCTTGCGATGATGGCCCGTCTGACTGAAGAATTAGGCGAGCTGGCAAGAGAGGTTAACCATTATTATGGAGAGAAGCCGAAAAAAACAACCGAAACGGAAAAAAGCATGGAAGAAGAAATTGGTGATGTATTGTTTGTGTTAACATGCCTGGCCAATTCACTCAATATATCACTTGAAGAAGCTCATGATCGTGTGATGCATAAATTTAATACTAGAGACAAAGACCGCTGGACGAAAAAAGAAGGGAAGTAGAGACGATGACGAACCAAACCATCAAAGTAGTAATCGCTGGAGCAAGAGGAAGAATGGGGATAGAGGCTGTCAAGCTGGCAGAAGAAACAAGCCATTTTGAGCTAGTGGCAGCACTTGATCACGCGCACGAAGGAAAAAAGTTATCTGACGTGATTCATACGGCATCTGATGCGCCAATTTATACAGATATTGATGTGTGTCTTTCAGAGACAGCACCTGATGTATTAATTGATCTGACGACACCAGAAATCGGGAAAGTACATACAAAAAAAGCACTTGAACATGGCGTGCGTCCAGTCGTAGGCACAACTGGTTTTTCAGAAGCTGACCTGAAAGAGCTTCAGCAATTAACAGAAGAAAAGGGCATAGGCTGTATTATTGCGCCCAACTTTGCTGTCGGTGCCGTTTTAATGATGAAGTTTGCCAAAATGGCAGCGAATTACTTTCCTGACGTTGAAATCATTGAGCTTCATCATGATAAAAAATTGGATGCCCCGAGCGGTACTGGGTTAAAAACGGCTGAAATGATTGCAGAAGTAAGAGAAAGCAAAAAGCAGGGACATCCAGAAGAAAAAGAATTAATTGAAGGCGCACGAGGAGCAGATTATGATGGCATCCGTCTGCACAGTGTAAGGCTTCCAGGTATGATTGCACATCAAGAAGTGCTGTTTGGGATGGACGGACAGACTTTGACCATTCGTCACGATTCTTATAACCGTGCATCATTTATGTCAGGTGTGAAGCTTTCAGTAGAACAGGTCATGCACATTGATCAACTTGTCTATGGCTTAGAAAATATCATCGACTAATAAGGAGTGAATTCCTGATGAACATTGCTTTAATCGCTCACGATAAGAAAAAAAGTGACATGATTCAGTTCGTCATTGCGTACTGTGATATTTTGGAAGATCATACACTTTATGCAACAGGGACAACAGGTTTGAGAGTGAAAGAAGCGACGGGGCTTCCCATTCATCGTTTCCAATCAGGACCACTTGGAGGAGATCAGCAGATTGGTGCCTTGATTGCTGATAATGCAATGGATCTTGTGCTCTTTTTTAGAGACCCGCTAACTGCGCAGCCGCATGAACCGGATGTATCTGCACTTATACGGCTTTGCGATGTGTATGCCATTCCATTAGCCACCAATATGGGTACAGCGGAAATTTTAGTCAGGAATTTAAATAAAGGTACGTTTGACTTTCGAGATGTAGCAAAAAACGGAGGAACAAATGAAACGACTTGATATCCTTGCATTCGGTGCCCATAGCGATGATGTTGAAATCGGAATGGGCGGAACGATTGCAAAATACGTAAAAAAAGGGGCGCGTGTCGGAATTTGCGACTTGACCCAGGCTGAATTATCATCGAATGGAACGGTAGAGAGCCGCAAAGAAGAGGCAAAAGCAGCCGCCGCCATTTTAGGCGTGGCGACTCGAATTCAGCTCACGCTGCCAGATAGAGGGCTCTACCTGAATGACGAAGCGATGAAGGAAATTGCGGGCGTCATTCGAACATACAAACCAACACTTATTTTTGCTCCGCACTACCAAGATCGACATCCTGATCATGGTCATGCGGGTTTACTTGTAGAAGAGGCGGCTTTTTCTGCAGGTATACATAAATTTGAAGATTCATACAAGCAGCCAGCACATAAAATAAGCCAGATGTATTATTACATGATTAACGGCCATCATCGTCCAGATTTTGTGATCGATATTTCTAGTGAGATGCACCAAAAAATCGATAGCTTACATGCGTATCAAAGCCAATTTGTCAAATCGCCAAATTCAGTGGAGACACCTCTTGTGAATGGTTATATTGATTTTGTCAAAATGAGAGAGTCTATGTATGGAAGGGAAGTCAATAAAGCTTATGCAGAAGGGTTTTTGACAAAGAAACCACTTTTGATGGATGATGACTTACTTGGGGGGTAATTATGAAAAAACTGAAGATCGGAATCACTTGTTACCCAAGTGTTGGCGGTTCGGGCATTATTGCCACAGAGCTTGGAAAACGTTTAGCTGAAAAAGGGCACGATGTTCATTTCATTACCTCAAGCATTCCGTTTAGACTCAATAAAGTGTATCCGAATATTTATTTTCATGAGGTGGATGTCAATCAATATGCTGTTTTTCAATATCCACCTTATGACCTTGCACTAGCAAGTAAATTGGCGGAAGTCGCAAAACGAGAGAAGCTCGATATTATTCACGCGCATTATGCGGTCCCGCACGCCGTCTGTGCGTTCTTAGCCCAGCAAATGACGGGACACACAGTGAAAGTCGTTACCACGCTTCACGGGACAGATATTACGGTTTTAGGCTATGATCCATCATTAAAGGAAGTGATTCGGTTTGCCATCGAATCATCGGATCGCGTAACAGCTGTGTCGCATTCATTAGCTGCACAGACGTATGATCTGATTAAACCGGATAAAAAAATCGATACGATCCATAATTTCGTCGATGAGCGTGTGTATTTGCGTGAAGATCACGAAGTGCTGAAGAAACATTATGGTCTCATGCAGGACGAAAAGGTCATCATCCATGTATCGAACTTCCGAAAGGTAAAGCGTGTGCATGATGTGATTCATGTCTTTAAAAAGATTTCTGACCAGGTGGATGCAAAGCTGCTGCTTATTGGCGATGGTCCTGAAAAGTCGGTCGTATGCGAACTCGTGAAAAAGCTGGGACTAACTGACCGCGTGTTGTTTTTAGGAAAGCAAGAGAAGGTAGAGGAGCTTTATTCAATTAGTGATTTGAAGCTGCTGCTTTCTGAGAAGGAGAGCTTTGGGCTTGTCCTTCTTGAAGCAATGGCCTGCGGTGTCCCTTGTATAGCCACAGATGTTGGCGGAATTCCAGAGGTCATTGCACATGGAGAGACAGGATTTCTTGTCCCGCTCGGCGATATAGACGGAGCAGCAAATCATGCGGTGTCGTTACTCAAAGACAAAGCGCTCCATGAGCAAGTGTCAATGGCAGCCCAGTCTAGTGTTCAGACCAATTTCTCTTCTGAAAAAATTGTGAGAGAATATGAAGCGCTTTACCTAGAATTGATCGAAGGTGATGATGAAGATGAATGAACCATTCACACATGCGATCCCTATTTTACATACACTGCACGAACATGGTTATCAGGCTTACTTTGTCGGCGGAGCGGTGAGAGATGTTCTTTTAGGTCGAGAAATCGGGGATATCGATATTGCGACAGATGCAACGCCTGATACGGTGGAGTCTTTATTTGAAAAAACAGTTGATGTTGGCAAGGAGCACGGCACAGTTATTGTTTTACATGATGGGGTCAGCTATGAGGTCACTACGTTTCGAACTGAATCAGAATATGAAGATTTTCGCAGACCTAAAGAAGTGGAGTTTATCACATCATTGAAGGAAGATCTTTTAAGAAGAGATTTAACGATCAACGCGATGGCCATGGATATAAATGGCGAGATCATTGACCATGTAGGGGGTAAACAGGATATTGAGCGGAAACGAATTCAAACCGTTGGCGATCCGGCTTGCCGCTTTGAAGAAGATGCGCTACGCATGATGAGAGCCGTCCGTTTTTTAAGCCAGCTCGGTTTTGAGCTCGCTGCTGAGACGGCTGATGCGATGAAAAAAGATAAGCATCTGCTTGCTAACATATCTGTTGAGCGCAAAAAGATTGAAATGGAGAAACTTTTAAAAGGGCGCTATTGTGAGCAGGCCATCAAGGCTCTCATTTCAACCAAATTGTATGAAGAATTGCCAGGCCTCCAAAAGGATAGGCTCAATGAATCTTTCCAAGCATTCCCGTATTATTTACTGGATGGACTAGAAGAGGTATGGGGCGCTTTCATTCATTTGCTTCGTCTAGATGAGACGGAGGCTGTGTCCCTCTTAAAAGAATGGAAGCTGTCAACGAAGCTTTTGAAAGAGTCGATTGCCATTAGCAAATATGTCGATTGTGACTGGGATGCGGAGAAGATGTTTGAAGCTGGTGAACATGTGCTATTATCTAGTTTGAAAATCACGCAGTTAAAACATGAGCGCCGCATTTTCTTTGACGAGCTGGAGGCGGCGAAGCATTCATACGATGCGCTGCCTATTAAAAAGCTCCAAGACCTTGCTGTTTCAGGAAAAGATTTAATGGCCTTTCGGCAGAAGGCATCAGGTAAATGGATTGCGGAAGAGCTTCATGTCGTGAAAAAAGCGGTTCTGCAAAACCGTTTGGAAAACCGAAAAGAAGCCATAGAGGAGTGGCTCATAGCATGCGATCAGCAATTAGAAAACGATTAATTGAACTATTTACAACATCTGATCAAGATTTTGTCTCGAGTCAGCAAATATGTGATGAGCTTGGCTGCTCCCGAACGGCTGTATGGAAGCATATAGAGGATTTGCGAAAAGAGGGCTATGAGGTAGAAGCCGTCAGGAGAAAAGGATACCGCCTGCTTCGTAAACCGGACAAAATTAGTGAGGATGAAATTCTTTTTGGTCTGGAAACAGAGGGTTTTGGCAGGCACATTTACTTTCAAGAAGAAGTCGCTTCAACTCAGCTGATTGCCCATGACCTTGTAAATGAAGGAGCGCCCCACGGCACGCTTGTTGTCAGTGATCATCAGACAAGCGGAAAAGGGCGCCTTCAAAGAATGTGGCATTCACCAAATGGGACAGGCATTTGGATGAGTTTGATCATCCGGCCTGAAATTCCGCTGCACAAAACGCCGCAAATGACGCTTTTAGCATCTGTAGCCATCACAGAAGCAATCGCACATCAAACAGGACTCAGTCCATCAATTAAATGGCCAAATGATATTCTGTTAAACGGAAAAAAAGTTGTTGGCATTCTAACTGAATTAAAAGCAGAAGCTGACCAGGTTCACGCGGTGATTATTGGTCCAGGCATTAATGTGAACCAAACAGCTGATGACTTTCCTGATGAATTAAAGGATATCGCCACAAGTTTGCGAATGGAACTGAATGAAAAAGTAGATCGAGCTGCACTGATTCAAAACATCATGTCCACCTTTGAAAAAAGGTATGACGATTATATGAAGCATGGATTTGCCCCGATCAAACAATTATGGGAATCGTTTGCGATGACCATCGGTAAACGTATTGTCGCACGCACCGTCAATGGGCAATATAATGGAACGGCACTCGGAATCAATGATGAAGGTGTCTTATTACTGGAAACGACGGACGGTATCCAAAAAATCTATTCCGCAGACATAGAGATGTAGTCAACTTAAGTGGAACACCCGGTACATTTTTGATATACTTCGTGTGGGCAGTATCTGTAAAAGAACTGTACCTGTTAGGAAGAAAAATTTGATCAATTTCTGCCTTGATCCTAAGGGACTTGGACAGAGGGATGATTCGCCGCGCATGAGAGAAAAGAACATGTGATGCGAGGCAAGCCATCTCCTCTCCAGAATGAGGAGGAACAAATGAAGACAAAACTAGATTTTTTCAAAATGAAAGAACAAAACGAACCTATTGTGATGCTGACAGCATACGACTATCCAGCTGCAAAACAAGCGGAAAAAGCGGAAGTCGACATGATCTTAGTTGGTGACTCACTTGGGATGGTTGTACTTGGTCTTGATTCCACAGTACAAGTCACGATGGATGATATGATCCATCACACAAAAGCAGTCAAAAGAGGCGCAAAAGACACATTTATTGTGACCGATATGCCATTTATGTCTTATCATTATTCATTAGAAGAAACGATGAAGAATGCAGCACGGATGATGCAAGAAAGCGGTACTGATGCCTTAAAGCTAGAAGGCGGAGATGGTGTGTTTGAATCCATTCAGGCTTTAACAAGAGGCGGAATTCCTGTTGTCAGTCATTTAGGCCTCACACCTCAATCAGTTGGTGTGCTTGGCGGGTATAAAGTACAGGGGAAAGACCACGAGAGTGCTCAAAAATTGATTGAAGATAGCCTGAAATGTGAGGAAGCAGGTGCAATTGCACTTGTGCTAGAATGCGTACCTGGTGAATTGACAAAACGCATTAGCGACATGCTGAAGATCCCTGTCATTGGAATTGGTGCAGGAGCTGAGGCAGACGGACAAGTTCTCGTTTACCATGATGTGGTAGGATACGGGGTGTCTAGAACACCTAAATTTGTGAAACAATACGCGCAAATTGATGCTGTACTAGAAGAAGCGCTCATTCAATATACGAAAGAAGTAAAAGCACGTACATTTCCAGAGGACACGCACACATTTCATATCAAAGAAGAAGTCCTTGATGGTTTATATGGGGGAATCAAAAAATGAACGTTGTCACCCATATTCATGAGCTAAAAGAACTGATCAAGCAGCATCAAGAAAAGCAGTATTCCATTGGCTTTGTACCAACGATGGGCTTCCTTCATGAAGGGCATCTGACTTTGGCAAAAGAGGCAAGAGTTCAAAATGACATCGTGGTGATGAGCATTTTTGTCAATCCTTTGCAATTTGGACCGAACGAAGACTTTGAATCGTATCCAAGGGATATCAAAAGAGATCAGCGCCTTGCAGAAGAAGCAGGAGTGGATATTTTATTTACACCTGATGTGAAGGAAATGTATCAAAATGAACCATCAATTACGATGACGGTTCAAAAACGGACAGATGTCTTATGCGGGAAGAAACGCCCAGGGCATTTTGACGGCGTTGTCACTGTGCTCACAAAGCTATTTCATCTTGTTTCACCAACAAATGTATACTTTGGTCTAAAGGATGCACAGCAAGTCGCTGTGATCGATGCGATGATCAAGGATTTCTTCTTCGATCTTCACCTTGTGTCTGTTCCAACGGTTCGAGAAGAAGACGGTTTAGCAAAAAGCTCAAGGAATGTCTATTTGTCTGAAACAGAAAGACAAGAAGCACCCGCTCTATACCGGGCATTAAAAAAAGGACAGGCAGCTGTTGAAAAAGGTGAACGTGATTTACATCGTATGTATCAGATGGTTGAAGAGATGCTTCTTCAAACAAGTGGAGAAATTGATTATATTGAGATCTACTCATATCCAGAACTAGAACCACTTGAACAACTAGCAGGTAAGGTCATTATTGCGATTGCAGTGAAATTCTCACGCGCAAGACTGATTGATAATGTGATTTTCCATGTTCCTGAAAGCGGTGAAAAACATGTATAGAACCTTTATGACCTCTAAACTCCATAAAGCGACTGTGACAGAAGCAAACTTACATTATGTAGGCAGTATTACAATCGATGAAGATTTACTTGATGCGGCAGGCATGATGGCAAATGAGAAAGTGCAAATTGTCAATAATCACAATGGAGCGAGACTTGAAACATATATTATTCCTGGTGAAAGAAAAAGCGGTGTCATCTGTCTAAATGGTGCGGCAGCGAGATTGGTTCAGCCAGGGGATGAAGTCATCATTATCGCTTATGGGATGTTGTCAGATGAAGAAGCAAAGACACATACACCCAAAGTGGTCGTGTTAAATAAACAAAATCAAATTGAACAAATGATTGGGCAAGAGCCTGCGAGAACGATTTTATAACGCACGCTACACGGAAACAGGACAGTTTCATGAAAAGAAGCTGTTCTGTTTCAGTGATATTGCCCAGAGCGTGTTTCACTTCGAGTGGAACGAGGAATTGAGGTGTCCATTTTATGACCGATCAAAGGTTTGTTGTCGTTGATATTGAAACCACCGGGAATTCACCAAAGAAGGGTGATAAAATCATTCAAATGGCTGCGGTGGTCATTGAAAATGGACAAATTGTCGAACGGTATTCAAAATATGTGAACCCAGGGAAGGCGATCCCCGGATTTATTGAACAGCTGACAGGCATTCAGCAGCACATGGTTGACGATGCGGTGTTTTTTGAGGATATTGCCCAAGAGGTGTATGACCTCATACATGGCGCTTATTTTGTTGCGCACAATGTTCATTTTGACTTGAACTTTTTAAATGATGAACTAAAAGCATGCGGAAAAAATGAGCTGGATGTGCTAGCGATTGATACGGTTGAGATTTCTAGAATTCTTTATCCTGAGCTTGAAGGTTACAAGTTAACTGAATTAAGTGAAGAGCTCATGCTTCCACATGACCACCCGCACCGAGCGGATAGTGATGCGGAAGTTACTGCCATGTTATTTTTAACCTTGTTACACCAATTAAAACATACACCGCCAAATGTGTTAAAGCAGCTGCGCAGATTATCCTCATATCTTTTAAGTGATATTGGACTTTTAATTAAGCAGCTTGAAACGAGTCATTCTAGTCAGGAAGATTCTTTGGTGGAAGTCGGTTCTTTTGCTGTAAAAGATGTGACCAATCGCACAAATGATACGACACATTCAGTAGGCGCAGACGACGAAAAGCTGTTTGAGGAGATAAAAGAGAAGCTTCCGCAAACGTTAGAAGGCTATGAAGTAAGAGAAGGCCAGCTCACGATGATGAATAAAGTCAGAGACGTGTTTTATGAAAGGGCCTACGCTTTAATTGAAGCGGCACCAGGAATCGGGAAAACACTAGCTTACCTCATTCCAGCTGCTTTAGAGGCAAAGAAATCAGGAAAACCTGTCATTATTAGTACATATTCCATTCTTTTGCAGCAGCAAATGCTTCAGCGTGATGTGCCGCTTTTAAATCAATTGCTCCCATTTGAGCCAGCTGCCTGTGTATTCAAAGGACGAGCACATTATATTTGTTTAGATAAGTTTGAGCATGTACTCCATGAGGAAGATGATAACTATGATGTTGTTTTAACAAAAGCGCAAATATTAATGTGGCTCCTTGTAACAGAGACGGGTGATTTATCTGAACTGAATTTACCGTCAGGTGCTGCAAACATAAAAGATCGAATTTCCTGTGTGCACATGCCGTTTACATCGAAAAAGCGTCGCTTTAAAGAATATTGCTTTTATGAACGCGCCAAAAGAAGAGCAAAAACAGCTGATTTAATTTTAACGAATCACCGCCTGCTCTTATCACAAACCGAGGCATCGTCTATCTTTCAGCATGCAGACGTCTATGTGATTGACGAAGCCCATCAATTTGAGAAAACAGCCAATGAAACACTAGGGGACAATGCGTCTTATATCCAGCTTCATGCGAAATTAACGCAGCTTGGCTCCTTACAAGGCGGACTGTTAAAGAAACTGAAAAAGAGATTTCACGGTGCAGGTTTATCAACAGATACCTTTATCGAAATGGATGAATATCTCAATCAGCTTCAAATGGAAAGTGACGCTTTCTTTAGCACAGTGCATTCTTTTGTCAAAAGGACAAAACCAAAAGCAGACATCAATCGTCTCATTTATAGAGTACGTCATCATTCAAAGCATGCTCAGTGGAAACGGATTAAAGAGACAGCGAGTAAGCTTTGTTCCTTGTTAATTGCTTGTGAGAAGCTGTATGAGCAGCAAAAAAACGAGCTTCTTCAAAAAAGTGATCAGCTGACAGAACACTTTGCCTTTGAAGCAGAGGAATACGATCAAGTCATGTCGTTTATGCATACATTTTGCAGTACGCTGTACCGGTTTATTTTTGAACCGAAAAACGATGAAACGGTTTGGATTGAGATTGATGCAAAGGGTGCCAAAAATGCTGTCTTTATGCATGCACAGCCGCTAGATACAGGGGAGCTTTTGGCTGATCGATTTTTTATGAACAAAAAAAGTGTGGTCCTCACATCAGGAACACTCACAGTCAACCATCGCTTTGATTATTGCTTAGAGCGATTTGGCCTGCAAGATTTTTACCCGCACCTTGTCCAAATTGATTCACCTTTTGAACTTGAAAAACAGCTCAAGGTTGTTGTACCGGCTGACATGCCGCCAATTACAAACCGTGATGAACGAGACTATGTGAAGCAGGCGGCAGGATATATTAAAATCATGGAAAAGCAGCATGAAGCGAAAATATTGGTCTTATTTAATTCACATGAAATGTTAAAAGCAGTGTATGAAGAGCTGAAAACAGGAGGCATGCAATCTGCCCTGTTTGCTCAAGGTCTGACAGGTGGAAGCCCTGTGAAATTGACGAAAATGTTCAAATTAGCAAAGCAAGCGGTTTTACTTGGTACGGGTAGTTTTTGGGAAGGAGTCGATTTTCCAGGTTCTGAGCTGACGACTGTCATTATGGCACGTCTTCCTTTCCGGCCGCCTGATTCACCGCTCATTGAAGCAAAATGCGATGCCGCTAAAAAACAAGGGAAGAATCCGTTTAAAGCCGTTGCTCTCCCAGAAGCTGTCTTAACCTTCAAGCAAGGCGCAGGACGCTTGCTTCGCTCTGAAAAGGACATAGGTACATTGCTGATCTTAGACCGCCGAGTGAAAACCGCTTCATATGGAAAACTCTTTTTAGAATCACTTCCTCATGCGCCTGTCCATGAGATGTCAAAGGAATCACTTGCGGCGTATATAGAGAAGCTAAACAACGAAAAGCCGCTGTCATAAGCGGCCCAGCGTGTAGACAAACCCTCGCATTCTTTGTCAGTCCTGCGTTCCGGTGCTCACGAATGTCAAATTCGCTCCGCGCCAGTACTCGTCCTTCCTAGACTGCAAAGGTTTTCAATCACGCTGAAAAGAAGACAAAGGGCTAAAATAAAGTTCATTTTAGCCCTTTGTCAACAATCTGAGCCGCTGTCATAAGCGGCCTTTAGCTGGTGTGGGTTTGGAGTAAATTTATCGTAACGGCTTTTTGTGTTCCGTTGTAAAAATAGTATCGGTTCCCGCGCAGAAAAGTATGACTAACAATATTTACGTACCGAGGAGGAATTAGAAGTGGAAAGTAAAATAGAGGTACTTTCAACTGTTCACATTAAGCATTCAGAAGACCTATATAAAATCGTTGATTTGTTGAACAGAACGCTGAAAAGAGAAGATCTGATGTTTGGGTTAGCATTAGATCAAGAAGATCAAAATCAAGCGATATTTACAATATATCGCACATAGGGGAAGCTTGACATGAAAAGAATAGTCTGGATTATTTCGTCCGCTGCGGCTCTCGTTTTACTTATTGGCATCATCAGTTTTGCATGGATTTATCAGATTGCCATGGGGCAAAAAGAACAAGGTCATGAGGCAGCGATTGAACGAGCAAAAGAACAAGCAAAAATAGTACAAGTCGAGCAAGTGGAAACCTTTGTAGGGAAAGAAAAACAATTTATTGTTGAAGGGAAAAACAAACAAAATGAAACGACCTATGTTTGGGTACCTGCCAGCAAAAAAGAAAAAGTGATCGAAAAAAAAGCAAAAGAAGGCATTACCTCAAACCAAGCAGTACAGGCCGTTCAAAAGGAGAACACCGTTTCTAAGGTAAAGGACGTCAAATTAGCAAGAGAAGGTGACGTACTCCTTTGGGAAGTGACGTACTTAAATGAGAACAACCAATATAGCTTCAGCTATGTCGATTTTACAACAGGACGAGTGGAAAAAAATTTAACGCCGTAGTTTCTCCTGTCTTGCGTTGACCATGCTGATTTAGAACGGTTATAATAAAATGTATGAAAAAAGAATCACACCTATTAAAAAGGTGAGTTTCTTTCTGGCTTTGGAGGGAAATATGTTGAAAACAACTATTAATCAAGTGTTCAAACATGTCGATGAAGAAGTAACAATCGGCGCATGGATTGCCAATAAACGTTCAAGCGGAAAAATTGCATTCTTGCAGCTGCGTGACGGGACAGGCTTTATTCAAGGAGTCGTTGTAAAAGCAGAAGTGGAAGAGGATGTCTTTAAGCTTGCGAAATCAGTTACACAAGAAACATCTGTCTATGTGACAGGACAAGTGACAAAAGACGAGCGTTCACCACTTGGTTTTGAATTACAAGTCAAATCCATTGAAGTGATTCACGAAGCAACTGATTACCCAATTACACCAAAAGAGCATGGGACAGAATTCTTAATGGATCACCGTCATTTATGGCTTCGTTCAAAAAAACAGCATGCCATTATGAAAATCCGTAACGAAATTATTCGTGCTACATATGAGTTTTTCCATCAAGAAGGCTTCGTGAAAGTGGATCCGCCCATTTTAACAGGAAGTGCACCTGAAGGAACAACTGAGCTGTTTGCTACTCAATATTTTGATGAAGATGCGTACCTTTCTCAAAGTGGACAGCTTTACATGGAAGCTGCTGCGATGGCACTCGGAAAAGTCTTCTCATTTGGCCCAACATTTAGAGCTGAAAAATCTAAAACAAAACGCCATTTAATCGAGTTTTGGATGATCGAGCCTGAGATGGCTTTTGTAGAATTTAATGAAAACCTTGAGTATCAAGAAAATTATGTGTCTCACGTTGTTCAAAGTGTACTCGAAAACTGTAAAGTGGAGCTGCACACACTTGGCCGTGATACAGCTAAATTAGAAAATATCAAAGCACCGTTCCCGCGCATCACTTATGATGAAGCGGTCAAATTCTTACAGGATAAAGGATTTGATGATATTGAATGGGGAGATGACTTCGGAGCGCCTCATGAAACAGCAATCGCCGAAAGCTATGATAAACCAGTGTTTATCACTCATTACCCAACTTCATTAAAACCGTTTTATATGCAGCCAGCACCAGACCGTGATGATGTAGTCCTTTGTGCAGACTTAATTGCACCAGAAGGCTACGGAGAGATTATCGGCGGCTCTGAGCGTGTTCATGATCTTGAGCTGCTTGAAGCAAGACTAAAAGAACACGGGTTAGATCAAGGAACTTACAAATGGTACACAGAATTAAGACAATACGGTTCTGTCCCGCATTCAGGTTTTGGTCTTGGACTTGAACGAACAGTTGCTTGGATTAGCGGAGCGCCGCATGTGCGTGAAACCATTCCATTCCCAAGATTATTAAACCGTTTATATCCTTAAGACGTAAAGCCTCCAACATATGGAGGCTTCAGCGTGTAGACAAACCCTCGCATTCTTTGTCAGTCCTGCGTGCCGGTGCTCACGAATGTCAAATTCGCTCCGCTCCAGTACTCGTCCTTCCTAGACTGCAAAGGTTTTCTATCACGCTGAAAAGAAGACAAAGAGCTAAAATAAAGATCATTTTAGCCCTTTGTCAACAATCTAAAGCCTCCAACATATGGAGGCTTTTTCAAACGTCTTTTCCGAGGGCACGTGATTAAAACGTGATATACTTAAAGTGAAGAGGTGTATCCGATGAATAGGCAGCAATTTATTAATATGCAGCAAATGGGTTCGACAAGTTTGCCTAATTTGCTGATTGCTCATTATGAGCAGTTAGGACTGAATGAATCACAAATGATGGTGATGCTAAAGATTAAAATGAATGAAGAACAAGGCGTTTTCTTTCAAACATTTGAAGAGCTTTCTCAGGGCATGACCATTTCTGCTGAAGAGTGTGCGTATATGGTGCAGCATTTAATCCAAAAGGGGTTTATTTCGATTCAGCCGTTTGAAGACAGGTCAGGTATTCAGCATGACCGGTACTCAGTAGAGCCTTTATGGGGCGTGCTGTATGACTTTTTAGAAGCAAAACAGGCGAAAGAAGCACAAAAGAATCATGTGCAGGCTGAAAAGTCTTTATATGCACTATTTGAAGATGAATTCGGCAGACCGCTGTCTCCTCTTGAAGGAGAAACACTCTCTATCTGGATGGATCAAGACCATCATGATGCGGCGATGATTCGTTTAGCACTTAGAGAAGCGGTTTTATCAGGGAAATTAAATTTCCGTTATATCGATCGAATTTTATTTGAGTGGAAAAAGAAAGGGCTGAAAACAGCGGAAGAAGCGAAAGAGCATAGCCAGCATTTCCGTTCACAGCAAAAAGCCACACCTTCAAAAGAAGAGACTTCATCTTATAAACGACAAGTTCCTTTTTATAATTGGCTGGAACAATAACCAATAAAGGAGAAGGCATGTTATCAAAAAAACAAATTAATGAGTGTTTAGATATTATAGGAGATATGTTTCCAGAGGCTGAGTGTGAGCTTGTTCATTCAAATCCGTTTGAACTTGTGATCGCTGTCGCACTCTCCGCTCAATGTACAGACGTACTTGTGAACAAAGTGACCAAAAATTTATTTCAAAAATATAAAACACCAGAAGACTATTTAAGTGTACCGCTTGAAGAATTGCAGCAAGATATTCGCTCAATTGGCCTTTATCGGAATAAGGCGAAAAATATTCAAAAGTTGAGCAAAATGCTGATTGAAGAATATGACGGTGAAGTGCCAAAGGACCGGGACGAGCTTGTCAAGCTTCCTGGGGTCGGCCGAAAAACAGCAAATGTCGTCGTATCTGTCGCTTTTGGAGTGCCGGCCATTGCTGTAGACACACATGTAGAACGAGTCAGCAAGCGCTTAGGAATCTGCCGCTGGAAGGATTCTGTTCTTGAAGTAGAGCAAACCTTAATGAAAAAGGTGCCAAAAGAAGATTGGTCTGTGACGCATCACCGCCTGATCTTTTTTGGCAGGTATCATTGCAAGGCGCAGCGGCCGCAGTGCGAGTCCTGTCCGCTTCTTGATATGTGTAGAGAAGGGCAGAAAAGGCTGAAAAAAGGACTGGTGAAGCTGGCATGAGCGGATCAGCTGTATTCACCTCATATGTCGAAAAGCTAAAAGAGAAAAAGATAGAGATAAAAGGGGAAAGAATGGATATACTTAGAGCCAATCCACTCGCATTTGACCTCTCTTTAGAGCCTTTAACAGGCGAGCTTCCGTGGCAGAAAACAGAAGAATTTGTTCCTGTGATGTTCGAACTGTGGAATGAATTAAAAGAAAAAATGCTTCCTCGTTTTCAAACAAGAAAATCCCGCTGTGAAGAGGATGATATGCTGCAAGGAATCGTCAGTATGGTTGCGATGTTTTACTGGATCAAAGGGGAGAGGCTTCAAACGCTCGAATGGGAAGACATCAAACAAGAGACATTTCCTGTTGCTCCTATTAATTGGACGGAACGATTAGAGTTCATTTTGTTGAAGCCTACTCAATATCACTGCTTTATTCAACTAGATGAGCTGTATACAGAACTAAAAAAACAGTATGGAAAATACGAAGCACTCAAAAAGTTAAGACAACAACGTTAAAGAAGCACTTGCCTCATATGGCAAGTGCTTTTTCGTTATTCGTCTTCTTTTCTAGAAGTAGAATTTGACTGGGTATTTGAGCTTTGAGAATGGGTTTTCTCGTCATCTTTCTTTTTATCTTTATTGGCATCATTCTGTGAGCTGCTGTTCCCATTTGTACTGTCTGAGCCATCATTGGAACCGTTATTGCCGTTTTCCGTATTTCCGCCTTGATCTTGATCTTTTTTATCATCTGGCTTCTGCTCATCAGTGCCTGGGTTTTGATTTTTGTTATCGTCAGTCTGATCTGTCTGTTCATCACCAGGCTGCTGCGGCTCTTCTTCTTTGTTCTCATCATCCGCTTTTTCTTCCTCATCTTCGTCATCTTTAATGGTGAGGAAGGTAGAAGCCGCTTTACTTGTGACATCCTCTACAGTCGCTGTCACTTGGAACTTATATGTGGAGCCAGGCTTCACACCAGAGATGACCGCTTCTTTAGCAGAACTGTTTTGAATTTCTTTATAGCCGCCGTCATCGACAGCCTGCTTCACATTAAATGTGGCATCTGCGTCGTCATCATAGCCCCAAGTCAGTGTGATGGATTTTTTCTCCTCATCATACACCGCTTTTAAGTCAGATGGTTTATCGGCTTCTTTTTTCTCATATGTGTCAGACACTTTTGTTGGAACAGTTCCTTTCACGAAGTATTCTGTTGTCTTCTTGTCACTTGGTGTATTTGGTCCGGCTAATTTTGCTGGATCTGATCCTTTTTCAATGGTCGCTTCAACAACGCTGTCTGGTTTTTCAAATGAGCCGCTTCCATCATCAATTTGAGAAATTAATCGCTGGAAGACGATTTTGGCAACGCGCTGCTCATAATTTGTGAGCCACATTTTGCCGTCCGCATCTTTTGAGTTACCGATTCCGGTCCAAACAGCTGCTGTGTATTGCGGCGTATAACCGACAAACCACGAATCTTTCGCACCGCCAGAAGGGATATTGTATTTATTCATATCATCTTGTGTAAAGTTGGTTGTACCTGTTTTACCAGCTACTTGAACGTTCGGTACTTGTGCAAGTGTACCTGTTCCAGATTGTACAGCTGTTTTCAGCATATCAGTGATCATAAATGCTGTGTAATCACTCATTGCCGCTTTAGAATCTGGCGTAAGGTCAAGCTTTGTTCCGTCATTAAATTCAACAGACGTGACAGCGTGCGGTTCATTATAGTACCCGTTATTACCGAATGCACTAAATGCACCAGCCATCTTTAGGGAAGAGACACCTTCGTCAAATCCACCGATTGAGTAGGACTCTGGAATATCAGACGGTAAGTCCATGCCTAAATGATTGGCGAATTGAACAGCATTATCTGTGCCTGCTTCTTGGAATGCTTTTAGGGCAGGGATGTTTCGTGATTGTGCCAAAGCACTTCTCATCGACATTTTCCCTAAATGTTTTTTGTCAAAGTTATTAATCGGTGTACCGTTTGAGTACGTATACGGTGCATCATCAATTTGCTGATACGTTGACCATTTTTTGTTTTCAATGACTGGACCGTAATCTAAAATCGGTTTGATTGTTGAACCTGGCTGGCGTTTTGCATCAGTCGCATAGTTAAAGCCGCCGGCTGGTACATCACGTCCACCGCCAATGGCGCGAATTTCACCATTTTTCGTATCAAGCAGGGTGACACCCGCCTGCATGCCTTTCGTAAATCCAGCAGCATCTCCATTGATGATATCATCTAGGTGATCCTGTGCTTTTCGATCAAGTGATGTATAGATTTTTAATCCATCTGTTGATACATCAACTTTGGCTTTTTTCTGTACTTCTTCCATGACTTCTTCAATGTAAGCAGAGTACTTACTTGAGTTTTGGCTCTTATATTTATCAGCTGAGACGACGGTCTTGCTGACAGGGGTTGCTTTTGCATCCTCATAGTCTTTCTCTGAAATGTAGCCTTGTTTTTTCATGAGGCCTAAAACGATATTACGGCGTTTTTCCGCTGCCTCAGGATTTTTCACTGGGTTATAGGCAGAAGGACTCTGCGGCATACCTGCAAGTGTGGCAGCCTGTGCAACGGTTAGTTTATTTAAATCTGTGACACCGAAAAATTGTTCAGCCGCTTTTCCAACGCCATAAGCCTGAGGCGTGAAGAAAATACGGTTTAAATACATTTCTAAAATTTCATCTTTAGAATATTTTTGCTCAAGCTGAATCGAGAGCCATACTTCTTGTACTTTCCGTTTTAACGTCTTCTGATTGTTAAGAAGGGTGTTTTTCACAACCTGCTGTGTAATCGTACTTCCACCCTCAGCTCCAAAGCCGTCCTCGACGTTTGCGACAAGGGCACCGCCAATACGGATTGGATCAATCCCGTGGTGTTTATAAAAACGTGCATCTTCAGTCGCAATAAACGCTTCTTTTACCACATCGGGTATATCTTTAATCGAGACATACGTTCTTTTTTCCGCACCAACTTCTGCAAACACTTTTTTGTCTTTATCATAAAGTTTTGAAGAATACGGTGTTTTGAGCTTACTATCATCAATAGAAGGAGCGCTTGATGCAAAAACGGCAAAAGTTGTGATTACGGCAACTAAACAAAGAAGACCGATCACGAGTAAAGATAAAAATATTTTTTTAAATAGACCTGCTTTCTTTTTGCCTTTTTTGTTCTTTTGCTTCTTATTGTTTTCTTGACTTGCTTTACGTCGCTGTTCACGACTTGTAAATTGATCAGACATCACATCTCAACCTTTCGTGTTAAACCTTTTTCGAACGTAAATATTGCTCACTTTCATCCGAAAAATGAAGTGTCTCCACTACTTTAATATAATCAATTCTTGGCGAATATCCAAGTGTCATTAAGTGGCCAGCTTCCATTAATTCCTCTTTGCTAATGGATTTACGGCCATTTTGCTTCTGGCGTTCCCAAAAGAAGAAGAGGTCAGAAGCGGACAAATAATAAACGGAGCCAAATGCGGATATAATAACAAAACAAATACCGCCTTGCTTTTCAACCTGTTTCATATGCTCAATTTGATGCTCGTGGAAATTTTTGAGCGGAAACGAGGTTGCGCTTTTGGTTTCTTTTGCTTCAAAGTCGATATAGCGCCCTTTATACACCCCGTTATAGTCTGTTGTGGATGATTGTTTAAAGTAGGCTTCTTTGATGACAGCAGCGCTTCTTTTCGGATAATCCACATTTACAATTTGAACTGGGGTAGGCTTTTTATGAATGACTGCGATCCCGTTGACCAAATAGTACTGGTTGGTTTCATTTAAGTCAGCTTCAAGCGTCATCCCGCGATTACTATAAGAGGATTCGCCGCTAATTCTTTTTTTTGTCCCAATTTGTTGAATGGGCTGATACGATTTTCCGTTTGGATACCGAATCATCAAGTTTCAGCCTCCTTTTAATGCATTTTGTATTGGAGAGATCACCATGTTGTCACAAGAAGAGCACATCATTACTCAGCATATTTTACGAGAAACGAAAGCGAAAAATAAGGACAACCTGACGAGGACAAATGCTTACAAGCGCTTTTATGACCGCCATCCAGAAATGAAATGGTCACTGCTTGCTTCCTTTGTATCGAGAAATGCTGGTTGGTCCATGACGGATTTAAAGGGCGAGCTCTTTCATCCAGGTTTAACTGATCAGCAGGGACACCTTTTTTTCACAGCATATGAAAGAGCGAATTGGCTGATCTTTTCAGATGCTTACCCGCAGCTTCTCTTGTATGAATGGTCAAAGCGTTGCAGCAAACCTTTATTTCATCTGTTGCCATATTTTTGCGTGTCTCGTTTTATGAGCGCTGAGTGGGAACGTTTTTGGCTAAAGCGTGACACAGAGCGCCTGCTTTATGCACTCATCATAAATGAACAATATACTATACAATCTCCTATTATACAAAATCCTCTTCTGAAAAAGAATGTTTTTCACTCGATTCAATATCTTTTCAGCGAGTGGGGACATTTTCAAACCGTCGTTTTTCCAACGGTGGACGGGCATTTGTACGGGTTAACCATACGAAAGTTTTCCCATGTAAAGGAGCGCATTACATTAGGAAAAAAACTAGCGAAACTATTATTTCGAGCCGATTTATTTTCGGATTTTTATCATTTTTTGCATACCGTTCCTCATACGGGGTCCCGGTTTGATTTTGAACCGTTTTTAGGGATCGCTAGAAGGTCAACACCTTTTCTTCGAACGGTTTATCCGGTGATGACACATTCATTAGACGATCAACGGGAAGATTGGTTTCAAAGGAAATTGAATCCAGCCTTATTCGATGCAGAACCGTTACCAAAACAAATCGAGCTGACCGACTGGTATTTCCATAAAAAAAGGCAGCTTCGTTTTCTTTTCTCATTAGAGCACTATTTTCTGCATAAATAAAAAGCAGGGGGTACCTGCTTTTTTACGTGGATGGACGATTAGGGCCGCCGAGCTTTTTATCAAGCTGATCTGTACTGTTTTCTTTCCCTTTCGGCTTTTGCTCTTTTGGTGCTGGCTGCTTTTTCATGAAATCTACCTCCTTTGTCCTTAGAATTTACAGAATGGGACGCAATCATACAAAGAAGGACAAGCACATGTCGAAAATGAAGAAATAGCGCTCATCTTCACTTAGATTGGCGATTTGCTTCTAGTTTTGTCATGTGTGAAGGAGGGTGTGAAAGAAAAGAGAATGTAACGAGAGACGATAAAGGAGGAATCTGATGATGAGCGAATTTGTATCAAAAGAATCCATTATGCAGTTGTTAGAGGAAATCGAGCGAAAGATTGATGCAGTGGAAGCTGAGCTGTCTCATGCTGTCCAGCAAACAACATATGCAGTCAAAGAGGAGCAAGAACAAATTATTGACCGGCTTGAATCAGAAGTGAAGGATTGTGAATGTAAGATTCATGAAGCAGAGTATAAACTGACGGCAAGACCGGTATATCACGCTGGATAGCTTTCATATTTGAGCAATAAGGAAACGTTTGATAGGATGTTCATAGAGGTGAACACTTTGGATAATCAAACATTACTTGAACATACACAAGAACTGAGAATATGGATCGAAGAAGCATATGAGCAGTACCAAAAGGGAAAGGCTGAAGAGGAATATCCATCATATGACTTTTACAAGGACATTCAGCCGGCCGTTGTCAAATTTGACAAGCAAATGGAAGAGTGGCTCACCGCTGCCATCTCGTTTATTCATCAGGCCAAACCTAGATACTTACATCAAGAACAGCTTGAAGCCGTAAAAGAAAATGGAAAAGAGGTTGTCCTGCAATCTTATTTTGGCAAACAGCACGCACCCCGTGTGAAAAATTTAGTTGAGTCAGTAATTTACACACTGAACCTTTTAATAGAAGAAATCAAAAAGCGCAGCTGAAACATCTGCGTTTTTCTTATGGCTGCTTTAGGCACACCTTCTGTTTTTGATCATACTATATGAGTGACATCAATATGTTTTGAGAGCGAGAGGAGCGAGATATATGTTCCCTTATTCAAACCAGCAGCCATATGAATTCAATCAATTCCAGCAAGGTCCTTTACCGTATTCAGACATGCAGCAGCCTCCGCAGCCTCCAGAATATTTCATGCCTCCATATCAAACTGGAATGAGCCAGGCGTCATCTGCTGCCAATCAACCGCCTTTTGGATACCAAGAGAATTTTCCGCCTTTTCAGCAGCCAGAAGCAATCAATCAGCCGCAGATGCAGCAGTCAGGCATGATGCCCATGCAGCAGCCTGTGAATCCTTATCCTTTGCCAAAACCGCAAAAACAGCAATCATCTCAATTTAAAAGTGTGCTGTCACAGTTCAAAAAGACGAATGGGGAATATGACTTTAACAAATTGTTTGATACAGCTGGGCAAATGATGAGTACGATGAATCAAATGGGGTCATTGGCGAAAGGATTTACAAGCATTTTTAAAGCATAGCAAAACCCAATAGAAGCATCTATTGGGTTGTTTGCTTTGGTGCGGTCACGCGAAGTGATTGATCTTTCCACACACTCTTCATGTTTGTTTCATCTATTTTTGCAGGCATTAAAATGGTTTTGGTAAAGCTAGAAAAGGAGGAAGTCGTGTCCGTTTTGATTTTCTCCTGTACCGATAAGTGTAAATATTGGGCTTTGACTTCTAGCGCAATGTCACCTTCGACAAAATGGTCTGGAAATTGGATCTCAATATACACAAATTGATCATCTTCTGTCACATCTGTAGTAATCGATGCAAGTGAATGGGATGTGGTCATGAGCGCCTCCGCACTATTTAAAATTTCGTGAAACGGGGAGGATGCAAAAAATTGTTCAATTGCTTCATACAGAATATCCTCGTTTGCCAACAATTCATGTTTTTTTTCGTCTTCTTGTTTCATTTAAATCACCTCTCATCTACAGCCTATGCAAAAAGGGCTCAGGCGGTTATCAATTGATGAGAGGAAAAAATTATGATTAAATAGTGTTGAATGAAGCAAGGTGTATGAGCGTAAAGTTTCATACGCTGAATAGATCTAGGAGCAAAGCTTGAAGGGAGCAAATTGACATTGCTGAAAAAATTATTCGGTTTCGGGAAAAACCAAAATGATGTAAAGGAAGAAGTCATTTATTCTCCAGCTGATGGAGAGTTAATGGATATGACTGATGTACCAGATCCCGTCTTTTCTCAAAAGATGATGGGAGACGGCGTAGCAGTCAAACCAAAAAGTGGCACCATTGTGTCACCAGTAGAGGGTGAAATCATTCAGCTCTTCCATACAAAACATGCAATTGGAATTCGAACACTCTCAGGGCTTGAGCTTCTGATTCATATCGGACTTGAAACAGTTGGGTTAAATGGTGAAGGTTTTGAAGCACACATTAAAGAAGGGGATAAAGTGAAGACCGGTGATCCTCTCATTACATGTGATTTAGAACTCATTGAAGAGAAAGCAGCAAGCACAGTGACACCCATTGTGATCATGAATGGTGATCTGATCGAACGACTTGATAAAGAACCAAAGGGATCTGTGGAAAAACAGACCTCTAGGCTCTTTACGGTTAAAGTGAAATAATCATGCAACACAAAAAAACTACCCTCACATGATAGGGTAGTCAGGCTGTCGAGAAAATCTCGACAGTTTTTTTGAAGGTCTAGATACACCGTATATTGAATGTAACGAAAGCGAAAAACACCATATATCGTTTCGTGAACAGTTAAAAAGACAAAAATGAGGGCTTTGTTGACACCTTGTCTTGAAAACCCCCACTTTCTCTTTAATCTGACTACCCTCACATGATAGGGTAGTTTTTTTGATGAAATTAATCCTCCATCGGAACCCAGCCTTGACTCGCTTCCATGACAGACCACAATCCCTCTGGAATCAGGTACTTGTCTTTTTGGCTGCGTTTAATGACGGTTTCAATCTCGCTTTCTCGGCCTTCTTTCATCTTCTTTGCCCAATCAGGATCAACGATTAGCTCTCGTGCGACAGCGATCAGCGGAATCCCTTGATTGTAGGCACTCAATGCATCGTCGGCTGTAATGACGCTGCCAACACCGATTAGTGGAAGGGTATCACCGCAGCGCTCTTTTAATAGCTCCATACGTGTCTTGTTAGAATCTGCGCCTCGTCTTGCTTTAGAGTCAATCTCCATTAAAGAGATATGCAAATAATCGAGTTTTTTTGTTTTGAGAACATCAACTAACGTAAATGTCTCTGTCATTGTTAAACCAGGTGTTTCTGGTTCTTCAGGGGATAGTCGATATCCAAAGATAAATGGTTTTGTCACGTGCTCCTTGATCGCCTCTTTGACTGCATCCACAACGGCGATAGGGAATGCTAGACGTTTTTCTTCACTTCCTCCCCATTGATCTGTACGCTGATTGCTATGCGGGGAGTAGAATTGCTGTAATAAATACCCGTTTGCTCCGTGGATTTCCACGCCGTCGAACCCTGCTTGAATCGCTCGTCTTGTTGCTTCTTTAAATGAGTCGATAATATGAGTCATTTCCTCTTCTTTTAAAGCGCGTGCAATTTGTTTTCCATCTTTGAACACATCACTAGGCGCAACGACGTCACCATTTGGAACTAGATGAGGGAGGGCCTGTGAGCCGCCGTGATGAATTTGAATGATGGCTTTTGTTCCTTTTGCCTGGATCGCAGAAGCTAGTTTTTTCAGACCAGGTATATCTTCATCTCTTGCGATAGAAGGCTGTCCTTCAAAGGCCTTTCCATCTGGAGTAACGTTCGCACATGCTGTGATGACCATGCCCATTTCATTTGATCTAGCTGTAATGAAATCAATTTCTTCCTTTGAGATGGTGCCATCCTCGTGAGAACCGAAGTGTGTCATTGGAGCAACGACCAACCGGCCGTCAATAGAGGCACCTCCTGGGAATGTAAATGGTTCAAATAAAGGCTTAAATTCGTTTTTCAATCTCATCCTCTTCTTCCTTGATAAAATCATTTCACTATAGAAGTGTAATAGATACTGTTACAACACATCAAAATATCTGCTCACGAGCGGTGTATCAAAAAATTGCCGCCTAGTCATGCAAACAAATATTCGGTACACTATGAATGAGAGGTGATGCGATATGAAAAAGAAAACAATGAACGAACTCATAGAAGAATTAAAGAAAGACGAACAGGTAGAACATTGGCATGAAATTGAAGCGAAGCCTGCACAGACCTCTCCGGTTCCTGAAAGAGTGAACGACAGGCTGAAAAAGGCGCTTGAGAAACGAGGCGTGAACGAACTATACATTCATCAAAAGGAAGCCTTTGAACGTGTGATGGACGCGGAGCATGTGGTCACTGTCACACCAACAGCTTCAGGTAAAACGCTTTGCTACAATCTGCCTGTCCTTCAGTCGATCGCAGAAGACCAGACCAATCGCTCTCTTTATTTATTCCCAACAAAAGCGCTCGCGCAGGATCAAAAAAGTGAATTAAACGAAATCATCCACGAGATGGATATTCCGATTCATAGTGAAACATATGACGGGGACACCTCCCCAGCTATTCGCCAGCGCGTCAGGCAGGCAGGACATATTGTCATCACAAATCCGGATATGCTGCATTCAGCCATTTTGCCTCACCATACGAAATGGGTCAGTTTGTTTGAGAATTTGAAGTATATTGTGATTGATGAGCTTCATACATATCGAGGCGTGTTTGGCAGTCATGTCGCCAATGTGATTCGCAGGTTGAAGCGAATTTGTGCATTTTACGGAAGTGATCCGATCTTTATTTGTACATCCGCAACGATTGCGAATCCGAAAGAGCTTGCAGAGCAGCTGACCGGGAGCAAAGTGCACCTCATTGAACAAAACGGAGCGCCTAGCGGTAAAAAGAATTTTGTGTTTTACAACCCGCCAGTCGTCAATAAACCATTAAACATTAGACAAAGTGCGGCCACTGTTGTCAATCAACTGGCTAAAACATTTTTAAAAGAAAAAATCCAAACGATCGTCTTTGCTAGAAGCAGAGTGAGAGTGGAAGTGATTTTAAGTCATATTCAAGAGCTAGTGAAAAAAGAGATTGGTCCGAAATCAATTCGTGGTTATCGCGGGGGCTATTTGCCAAAAGAGCGGCGTGTGATTGAAAAGGGGTTAAGAGATGGAGATATACTAGGCGTCGTCAGCACGAACGCACTAGAATTAGGGGTTGATATTGGCCAGTTAAAGGTATGTATCATGACGGGGTATCCTGGTAGTGTAGCAAGTACGTGGCAGCAGGCAGGCCGTGCTGGAAGGCGTCACGAGGAAGCACTCATTATCATGGTGGCTAGCTCATCACCCCTTGACCAATATATCGTCAGACACCCTGAATATTTCTTTAACAGACCGCCTGAAGCAGCCAGAATTAATCCTGAAAACCTCATTATTTTAGTCGACCATCTCAAATGTGCTTCCTACGAGCTCCCGTTTCGAGAGGATGAACAGTTTGGCGACATGGATGTAGAAGAAATCTTGCAATACTTACATGAGGAAGGGGTTCTTCATTTTAGCGGGAACCGGTATTATTGGTCAGATCAATCGTTCCCAGCGCATGGCATCAGCCTGCGGTCTGCAAGCCAGGAAAATGTGGTCATTGTGGATCAATCAGATGTAGCGAATGTTCGGATTATTGGTGAGATGGATCGATTCAGTGCGATGACGTTACTTCATGATGAAGCGATTTATTTACATGAAGGCGTTCAGTATCAAGTGGAAAAGCTAGATTACGAGCATCTGAAGGCTTATGTGAAACAGGTAGATACAGAATACTATACAGATGCGAATTTAGCTGTTCAATTGAAGGTGCTTGAAATCGATCAGACGACTGAGAAGGAAGCCGTATCTGTTCACTACGGTGATGTGACCGTAAACGCAATGCCGACGATTTTCAAAAAAATCCGGTTATCGACTGGTGAAAATATCGGCTCCGGCCCGATTCACTTGCCGGAAGAAGAAATTCATACGAGTGCCGCTTGGTTTGAATTACATGAAGCAGAACGTCGATTTGAAGAGAAAACACTTGAGCAGCTGCTGCTTGGCATCGCAAATGTTCTTCAGCATATTGTACCCGCTTTTGTGATGTGTGACCGCTCAGATATTCATGTCGTTTCTCAAATTAAAGCAGCTCATACCGGAAAGCCGACTGTCTTTTTATATGACCATTATCCTGGCGGAATCGGCTTAAGCAAGGAAGTTCAAGCTCGTTTCGATGAAATTGCCCGTGCGGCCATTCAGCTGATTGAGCGCTGCCGCTGTGAGAATGGCTGTCCATCCTGTATTGGCATGGAAATGAAAGAGATCAATGGAAAAAGCAGCATCGTTGAATTGATGTCGGTATTTTAAGGAAAAGGAGGGAGACACCTTCTCATGTCTTTAAAAGGGAAATTAAACAGAATGAAAAAGCACCTTTCGCACAATCAGACAGATGAAAAGCGGCAGGAAACAAAAGAAGAACAAACTCAACCTGTGACAGCAGAAAATATCCCATTTTTAAAAGAGTGGGAGCAATTGGGTGCAGCTCCTTACTACTTTGAGGACTCTTTCTGTCTGATTCGAGAAGTCACCTATCAATTAGGTGATCAGCATGGACTGTATTCGTTTGCAGAACTGCCGAAGATCGTCGATGCTTGGAACGAAAGTGAGATCCAGCATTCTCTTTCTGCAAAAGGGTACAAGCCGCACGAGCTGTTTTTCTTTGATACAGAAACAACAGGATTATCTGGCGGGACGGGAAATATGATCTTTTTGCTAGGACATGCGCGGGTTTTTACAGACAAAGTGGTGGTGAAACAGCATCTGCTCACCAATCCAGGAAATGAAGCAGCGCTGTACAAAAGCTTTCTTAATGAAGTGGACGTAGAATCCCTTGTTACATATAATGGAAAATCATTCGATTGGCCGCAAGTGAAAACGAGACATACGTTATTACGCGATCAAATACCTGCACTTCCGGAATTTGGCCATTTTGATCTTCTGCACGGATCTAGACGATTGTGGAAGCACAAATATGAACGGATGGCTCTTTCTGTTGTAGAAAAGGAAGAACTGCACGTCCACCGAGAGGGTGACACGCCAGGGTTCTTGGCACCGATGATCTATTTTCATTTTCTAAAGGAACAAAACCCGAAGCTGATTGAAGGGATCTTGACTCATAATGAACTAGACGTCTTATCGTTAATCAGCCTATACATTCATCTATCCAAAAAAATATTATCTGTGGATGCGGTGAAGGAAAACGATGAGAAATACGCACTTGCTAAATGGCATCTTGCTCATCGTGATGTACAGGAAGCAACGAAGCATTTGCGAGAATTAACGGATGCTGAGTTTGAGCATGCGAATCAAGCGGCTTATGATCTCTCCTTACAATACAAACGATTAAACCAGTGGGATGAAGCTATCCGTATATGGAAAGATCTATTTGAATCAAACGATGTCCATTTAGCATTAAAAGCGGGCATAGAGCTTGCGAAGTATGAAGAGCATCGTCAAAAAAATGCGACGTCAGCTCTTTCGATCACTCAATCATTATTATCTCTCCCGTCTTTAAGTGAACGCGACATGGAAGCACTTGAAAAGCGCAAAAAGCGGCTCTTAAGGAAAGCTGGGCAATGAAAATTATTGCCTGGGAAAGCGCAAGAAATGACAACGTTCGGCTCTCGGTCGAAAATAAAAATTGTTTAGCACTTTTATTGTAGTAAAGTCACGAATCCTGTAAAATAACGTTAGATATTGAATGAGGAGCGTAGAGCATGTATAAGGGTCTTTTTTACTTGTTTTTTCTTGTTGTCATTTTGGTCGCTTTTGTGTTTTCGAATTATAAAGATGTTTTTCTTGCAAACTTTTAAAATAGGTTAATGCATTAGTACATGTACACCTCTTCATTCATACATTGTTAATGTAAGAAATCCAAGGAGAGGGGAATGCTACATGTACCATCATCATCATTGCAAGCCGAATGTTACACAGCCAATTGTTCATCCGACGAATCATTGCTGTACACACAGCGAGTCAACAACAATTGTCCCGCACATCCATCCGCAGCATGTGACGAATGTTCACCATCAAAACTTCCAACATGTTCACTACTTCCCGCATACGTTTTCTCAGGTGGACCCGGCAACACATCAACACTTTAACTGCGGTGGACCTTGCTGTAACAGATAACGTGAAATGGGACTTTTATAAGTCCCTTTTTTTAAAAGCAGGTGAAAAAATGAAAATTATTGCTGTCACAGGGTACAAGCCATTCGAACTTGGGATATTCAAACAAGACGAGCCTGCACTTCAATACATAAAAGCGGAGCTTCAAAAAAGGCTGACAGCCCTTATCGAAGAGGGGCTGGAATGGGTTCTCATATCGGGTCAGCTAGGTGCTGAAATCTGGACAGCCGAAGTGGTGTTAGAGCTTCAAGAGGAGTATCCAGCTTTAAAACTTGCTGTCATTACGCCATTTTATGAACAAGAAGAGCGCTGGAATGAACAAAATAAAGAGTTGTATGAAGGGATTCTAGCACAAGCAGATTTTGTAGAAAGTGTCACGCATAGACCGTATGAAAGTCCGGCACAATTTAAACAAAAGAACCGCTTTTTTATTGAAAAAACAGATGGTCTTCTCGTCCTATATGATCCCGAGCATGAGGGCTCTCCAAAGTATATGATCAGAGAAGCTGAAACCTATACCGATTACCCAATTATGTATATCACAATGGATGATCTAAGAGCACAGGTTGAGGCGGAAGATCCGTTTTTTGACTAAAAGCAAGAGAAAATTTGACAACGTCACGTATTTCTGAAAAAATATACTATGAATTCACGATATGAGGTGAAAAAGATGCTTGCTGATAAAGTAAAGCTTTCTGCGAAAGAAATTTTAGAAAAAGAATTTAAAACAGGTGTCAGAGGGTATAAACAAGAAGAAGTCGATAAATTTTTAGATATGGTCATTAAAGACTATGAGACATTCAACCAAGAAATCGAAAAGCTTCAACAAGAAAACCTCCACTTGTCAAAACAGCTTGAAGAAGCAGTTGAACAAGGAAAAAGACAGCCTGCACAGTCCAATACAACGAACTTTGATATTTTAAAAAGACTATCTAATCTTGAGAAACACGTTTTTGGCAGTAAACTTTATGATTGAGTCATGCCGAAAAAGCTTGTGTCAGATGACATTGTCGTTTATAATAACACTTATTGATTAACGTTCGGGTAATCGCTGTAATGCTTTTAGGCATTGCAGAGGAAAGTCCATGCTCGCACGGTGCTGAGATGCCCGTAGTGTTCGTGCCTGGCGAAAAAATAAGCCAGGGCAGCCTGGGAAAGGCTGACGGCAGGAAAAATGCCTACGTCCTTTTAGGATATGGCAAAGTATCCTTGAAAGTGCCACAGTGACGAAGTCTCACTAGAAATGGTGAGAGTGGAACGCGGTAAACCCCTCGAGCGAGAAACCCAAACTTGGTAGGGGAACTTTCTCAAAGGAACCAAACGGAGAGAAGGACAGAGAATTCTGTAGATAGATGATTACCACCTGAGTACGAGGCATTTGCCGTTTGCAGTACGATGGAACAAAACATGGCTTACAGAACGTTATATCCGTTATTTTAAACATGATGAAAACAAAGCTCTCCTATTTCTACATATGGAGAGCTTTTATCTTGAATAAATAAAAGGACGAGAAAACAGGTGATACACAAATGAAAACTTATACACTCATCGCGACAGCTCCAATGGGGATTGAAGCGGTTGTTGCAAAAGAAGTAAGAGACCTTGGCTATGAGTGCACTGTAGATAACGGGAAAGTCATTTTCCAAGGGGATGCCCTTGCGATTTGCCGTGCAAACCTTTGGCTGCGTACAGCAGACCGGATAAAGGTACAAGTTGCTGAATTTTCAGCAAAAACATTTGATGAGCTTTTTGAACAGACAAAAGCGATTGACTGGGCCGCTTTTTTGCCGAAAAATAGTACGTTCCCTGTCATCGGTAAATCAGTCAAATCACAGCTTGCAAGTGTGCCCGATTGTCAGCGCATCGTCAAAAAGGCCATCGCGCAAAAGCTTAGATCATCTTACAACATTCAGTCTGAATGGCTTGAAGAGACGGGTCCTGAATATAAAATCGAGATTGCGCTTTTAAAAGATAAAGCAGTGCTGACCCTTGATACATCTGGTGTCGGCCTTCATAAACGGGGGTACCGTGTGGATCAAGGCGGGGCACCTATTAAAGAAACTCTTGCTGCCGCGCTCGTGTTATTAACGAACTGGACACCTGACCGCCCGTTTGCTGATCCTTTTTGCGGATCAGGCACAATTGCTATTGAAGCAGCTATGATAGGACAAAACATCGCCCCAGGATTTAACCGGGAATTTGCATCTGAATCATGGGAATGGATCGGTGAGGACGTATGGAACAAAGCGCGCCTAGAAGTGGAAGAAAAAGCGAACTATGATCAGCCGCTTCACATTATTGCGAGCGATATCGATCATCGCATGGTAGACATTGCAAAAATGAATGCAGAAGAAGCTGGACTAAGTGAACTGATTCAATTTAAGCAAATGCAGGTAAAAGACTTCCAAACAAAAGAAGAGTATGGTGTGATTGTCGGAAATCCGCCCTACGGAGAACGACTCAGTGATAAACCAGCTGTTGAAAAAATGTATCAAGGGATGGGTGAAGCATTCAAGAACCTAGACACTTGGTCCATTTACATCTTAACGTCACATGAAAAGTTCGAAGAGTGCTTCGGAAGAAAAGCAACGAAAAAGAGAAAGCTGTTTAATGGATTTATTAAAACAGACTATTATCAATATTGGGGGAAACGCCCTCCTAGAAAGCAGACAACTGAATCATAAAAAATGGTCACGCCTAAAGAAGGTGTGACTTTTTTATTGCGGAAAGGTATAAAGCTTCACGAGACGGAATAAACTGAACTTGATTTTAAAAAAAGAGGTGTCTCCATGATTCATTATGATCAATTTCAGTTAATCCAAAAAGCACTCGCTTCGACTGCTCAAGAAATAGAAGGGCATGAAACTGGACAATCTGCTCAGCTTGCGGCAGCCATCCAAGATTTAGCGCTTGCTCAGGCCTACATAGAACGTTCAGAGCATGCATTTTTAATGAAGGAAAGCTATCAACATCGCTTGCGTTCATAAAAAAGATTGTCATTCCCCAGCATAAATGTTACTATTGAATGTCTGAATGATTCAAAAGTTGGGGGTTGAAGCAGGTGACAGCATCTCGTTTGCCTTTTTCATTATCAAAAGAACACAATTTTTACGAAGAACTGGGCAACTGGATTGGTGATGTGTTTTATGACATTTTGCCAGAAAAGGGCTTTGATCTTCGAGATGAACAAATATTTATGGCTTTTCAGTTAGAAAGAGCTTTTAAAGAAAAAAGTGTGATGTTTGCCGAAGCTGGGGTAGGCACAGGCAAAACAATCGTCTATCTATTATTTGCCGTCACATATGCAAGATATACAGGGAAACCTGCGATTATTGCATGTGCAGACGAAACGTTAATTGAACAGCTGATCAAACAAGAAGGTGATATCTATAAAATTGCCAATCACCTTGATATACAAATAGATGCGAGATTAAGTAAATCGCATGATCAATATTTATGCTTGAAAAAACTAGAGAAAACCATGCAGCGTGAAGATGATGAGAAGTGGCTCGATATTTATGAATCGCTTCCTTCATTTGTTCATGAATCACATGGCATGCAGACCTTTTATCCGTACGGCGATCGTAAAGAGTATCCAGAACTTTCAAATGATGAATGGTCACGCATTGGCTATGACTCTTTTCAGGACTGCTTGACGTGCGACATGCGTCATCGCTGCGGCTTGAATTTATCAAGAGATCATTACCGGAAAGCGGCAGACCTGATCATCTGCTCACACGACTTTTACATGGAGCATGTGTGGACAAAGGAATCTCGCAAACGTGAGGGCCAGCTTCCGCTGCTTCCTGAACATAGCTCCGTTGTATTTGATGAAGGTCATCTTCTTGAGTTTGCCGCACAAAAAGCTTTGACGTACCGAGTGAAGCAATCAACACTTGAGACATTTTTGGAGCGTCTTTTGCAAAACGACATTCGTGAAGAATTTGCAGAACTTGTTGAAGATGCATTAGCAACAAACGATGAGTTCTTCTATCTTTTAAAAACAAATGCCAAAGAAGTCAAAGGCTCGCATCGACTTGAATTTGGGCGCGTGGATGAGGTGAAGCGTTCAGCAAGTGAATTGTGTGATTTACTTGAAAAAATCGGAGAAGCGCTCGTGTTTGAATCCGAGATGTATACAATTGATCAATACGAATTGTCTGTTGTGGAAGAGTACATTGAACAAATGGCGTATTCTCTGTCACTTTATCAAAAAAATGCCATTAGCTGGCTTGAAAAACAGGAATTAGATACGACATTTGTCGTGATGCCAAAGACGGTCGCAGAGGTGCTTGGCGAAAAAGTATTCTCGCAAAAAAGACCATATATTTTCTCTTCAGCGACATTGTCTGAAAACCAATCATTTGATTATTTAGCTGAGAGTCTTGGGATAAAAGACTACTTATCAATGAGTGTGGCTTCTCCGTATGATTACGATGAGCAAATGCAGATTTATTTCCACGGGATTCAGCAGCCGGTCCTAGAGCCAGAGGCAAAAGGACAGCAAGTGATCACTCACCTGAAAGAAAATGGAGGCCGATCTCTGATTCTATTCCCTTCATTTGATGAACTCCATGTATTTAGAAAGTACCTTGAGGCATCAAATGAATCACTGCCTTTCCAAGTGTATTTTGAGGGAGACGAGGAAATCAGCACCATCGTTCAAAAGTTCCAAGCAGATGAGACATCAGTGTTATGCTCCGTTCATCTGTGGGAAGGGCTGGATATTCCAGGTCAATCCCTAACGAATGTGGTCATTTGGGGACTCCCTTATCCGCCGCATGATCCAGTATTTGAGGCAAAACGGAATGAAGCAAAGGATGCATATGCTGAAGTGGACCTTCCATATATGCTGCTTCGCTTACGACAAGGCATTGGGAGACTGATTCGGACAAGCCAAGATGCAGGAAGCATTCATATATACTTTGATCGCAAGGAAGATAAAGAGCTTCAAAGTAAAATTGAATCCGTCCTGCCAGTGAAGCCAGTCATCACTTCATCATAGGGACGAACGACGAAAAGAGGAGGATACCAATTGTGTATCCTCCTTTTTCATTGACAAACGAACATTCATTGAAGTAGCCTTGAAACGTACATACATATTTTATTGATTGGGGGAACGAACGCATGAATCTTGAATCAAAAGAGAAAGCGTTTTATCAATTATTAGGAAAAATCGCCCATTATACAGAGGCGCTCCATTTACTTTATTGGGACTCTAGAACACAGGCGCCTAAAAAAAGCGCTGATTTTAGAGCTGAAACCATCGGTCAATTATCAAGTGATATTTTTAATATGAAAACTTCTGATGAAATGAGAGATCTTCTTGACGCATTAAATAAAAATCGAGAGGAGCTGTCAATAGATACACAGAAGGCGCTCGAATTATCGCAAAAAGAGTATGATGAAAACAGCAAAATTCCAAAAGAAGAATTTAAAGAATATTCCATTTTACAATCCAAAGCAGAGCATGTCTGGGTAGAGGCAAGGGAGAAATCAGATTTTTCACTCTTTGCACCTTACTTAAAACAGCTCATTGACTTTAACAAGCGTTTTATTCAGTATTGGGGCGTGAAAAAAACGCCATATGATGTGCTGCTCAATAACTATGAACCAGATATGACCGTTGAACAGCTCGATCAAAAATTTGGCGCACTTCGTGACGCCATCGTTCCTCTCGTGAAAAAAATTGAAGCCTCTCCAAATAAACCGGATACTTCATTTTTATCGAAAAGCTTCCCGATCGACAAGCAAAAAGAGCTAAGCCTCTTTTTCTTAAAAGAGTTAGGGTATGACTTTGATGCAGGGCGTCTTGATACAACGGTTCATCCGTTTGCTGTGACATTAAGCAGAGGGGATGTTCGTGTGACGACCCGCTATGATGAGCATGATTTTCGGATGGCGATCTTTGGCACCATTCATGAGTGTGGTCATGCCATCTACGAGCAAAACATTGATGAAGCGCTGAGCGGAACGCTATTATGTGATGGCACGTCAATGGGTATCCATGAATCACAATCACTGTTCTTTGAGAATTTTATCGGCAGACATGAAGATTTCTGGAAAACATATTATCAAAAGCTGCAAGAAGCTTCTCCTGAACAATTTAAAAATGTATCTTTAGAAGACTTTGTGCATGCAGTGAATGAGTCTAAGCCGACTTACATTCGAATTGAAGCAGATGAACTCACGTATCCGCTTCACATTATTATCCGGTATGAAATTGAGAAAGCTATTTTCAATGAAGAAGTCGCCGTTGAAGACCTGCCTGCGCTTTGGAATGAAAAATATAAAGCGTATCTTGGCATAACACCGCCTAATGATGCACTCGGCATCTTGCAGGATGTTCACTGGTCAGATGGAAGCTTTGGTTATTTCCCTTCATATGCCCTTGGTTATATGTATGCAGCGCAATTAAAGCATCAAATGATCAAAGATTTACCAAATTTTGATAAACTGATTCAAAATGGGTCATTTGCACCGATAAAAGAATGGCTAACTGAACATGTCCACAAGCATGGAAAAAGGAAAAAGCCATCTGAAATCATTCAAGATGCGACTGGAGAAGAATTAAATGTTCAATATTTAATCGACTACTTAACGGATAAGTATACGAAATTGTATTTATCATAAATGAAAGGCACCCTTTCGTCAGAAGGGTGTTTTTTTGCTGCGAGAATATTCTAAAAACGAACGTTTTGATCTGATCTATTATTTAAGTTCGGTATTTTTCTAGAAAAGTGCTTTCCAAGCGTCTGAAATCTTGTTATAATTTGAACACGATAACACTCATATAATCGCGTGATGATGGCACGCAAGTTTCTACCGGACACCGATACCGTCCGACTATGAGTGAGCAAAATGAAACAGCTCTTGTTTGAGCTGAAGATCCGTGGATCGTTTTCGCATTGCTTGCTCCTAATGGACAGCAATGCTTTTTTTATGCAAAAAATAGGATGTTTGCCAATATGCTGGGGGGAAGAATGATGGAATTGTTACGTCAAAAAATTGAGAACGAAGGAATCGTTCTGTCGAATCAAGTGTTAAAGGTAGATGCCTTTTTAAATCATCAAATTGATCCTGTGTTCATGCATGAGATCGGTCAAGAGTTTGCTAAATTATTTAAGCATGATGGCATTACAAAAATCATCACGATCGAATCTTCTGGCATCGCGCCTGCTGTGATGGCTGGACTTGCCCTTCATGTGCCCGTCGTCTTTGCTCGTAAACGACAATCACTCACATTAACGGATAACCTCTTAACAGCAAGTGTGTACTCTTTTACGAAAAATGTAGAAAGTACCATCGCTGTCTCGAACACGCACCTTAGTGAAAATGATTGTGTGTTAATCATCGATGACTTTTTAGCGAACGGTGAAGCCGCTAAAGGACTAGCCGCTATTGCAAAGCAGGCGAAGGCAGCAGTAGCAGGATTTGGAATTGTCATTGAGAAGTCATTCCAGCCTGGAAGAAAAGAGCTTGTGCAAATGGGCTACCGAGTCGAGTCACTCGCACGTATTGCATCACTCGAGGAAGGAAAAGTCACGTTTGTACGCGAGGTACAATCATGAGTGCCGCTAAAAAAGCCAAAACGCTCTCTCTAGGAATTCAGCATGTGCTGGCGATGTATGCAGGTGCGGTTCTTGTACCCCTCATTGTTGGAGATGCGCTTGGGCTCTCGCCTGCACAGCTCACTTACTTAATCTCTGCGGATATTTTCATGTGTGGTGCTGCCACACTGCTGCAAGTATGGAAAAACCGCTTCTTTGGCATCGGCTTGCCTGTTGTACTAGGCTGTACATTTACTGCAGTTTCTCCCATGATTGCCATTGGCTCTAAATATGGGATTTCGTCTATATATGGAAGTATTATCGCCTCAGGTTGTATTGTCATTGCCCTTTCCTTTTTCTTTGGGAAGCTTGTGAAATTTTTTCCGCCTGTTGTAACAGGTTCCGTCGTCACCATTATTGGAATTACCCTCATTCCGGTAGCGATGAACAATATGGCAGGCGGAGAAGGAAGTGCAGATTATGGTTCTTTTGAAAATCTAGGGCTCGCTTTCCTTGTGCTGTTTATCATTGTTTTGCTCTATCGATTCACGAAGGGATTTATGAAAGCTACCGCTATTTTAATCGGCATTCTGCTAGGGACAGCAGTCGCAGCCCTGCTAGGAAAAGTAGAAACGGCCGAAGTAGCGAATGCACAAGTTTTCCGCATGATTGAACCTTTTTATTTTGGCATGCCTACCTTCGAATTTGCGCCAATCATGACCATGACTTTAGTTGCCGTCGTGTCTTTAGTTGAATCAACAGGTGTTTATTTTGCGCTAGGAGATTTAACGAATCGCTCATTAAAGGAGAAGGATTTAGCAAAGGGCTACCGTGCAGAAGGGATTGCTGTGTTATTAGGCGGTATCTTCAATGCCTTTCCGTACACAGCCTACTCGCAAAACGTTGGGTTGATTCAGTTAACAGGTGTCAAGAAAAACCAGGTCATTGTTGTGACAGGGGCATTGCTGATGATATTTGGTCTTTTTCCTAAAATCGCTGCATTTACAACGATTATCCCAAAATCGGTTCTTGGCGGCGCAATGGTCGCGATGTTTGGCATGGTCATTGCGTACGGTATTAAAATGCTCACGCGTGTTGATTTTGAAAAACAGGAAAACTTGCTCATCGTCGCTTGCTCAGTTGGAATCGGTTTAGGTGTAACCGTCGTACCGCAAATGTTTGAGCATCTGCCAGAATCCATCAAATTATTAACAAGTAACGGAATAGTGGCTGGGAGCTTTACCGCTATTTTACTTCATATCATTTATCACATGATTCCATTTAAAAAAGAAGCAGAGCACGATCATGTGGAAGAACCTAAACAATCTGTTATGTAAACACCTCTCATTTAGAGGTGTTTTTTGCATAAAAAAAGCAGGTTCGTTTGGCTTTGAACGAACCTGTGAAGGAGGAAAACTACATCATGTTTCCACCTATATTATCCAATATTTATCAATTGTCGTCAAGACAAAAAGTTAGACGAAGGAAAATATTTTGACTGAATTGTGACGCTTTGGCATGTATATCCTATTTTTGATAGGGGATATTAACCGAAAAAAGAGGTGAAGCAGGTGGCTTACATTCTTTCAGTTGGAACGAGTCTGCCAAAGAATCATGTGAATCAGCAAACAGCTGCTGAATTTGCAAGATCTCAATTTAAACGATCGTTTAAAGATATTGACCGGCTGCTGAGAGCTTTTAATAATGGAGAAATTCAGAGCAGACAGTTTGTGCAGCCTATTGAATGGTATCAGAAGTACCACTCTTTTGAAGAGAAAAATAATATCTATTTGGAAAAGGCACTGGCTCATGCGAAAGAAGCAATCATTCACTGTCTTCATGAGACGACGTTCCTTAAAAAGCCTATTCCGTTTGAAGAGATCGATGCTTTGTTTTTCATCTCAAGCACCGGATTGTCGACACCAAGTCTTGATGCAAAGCTGATGAACGTTCTCCCTTTTTCGCCTTATACGAAACGAGTGCCGATTTGGGGGCTAGGGTGCGGGGGCGGAGCGGCAGGATTGTCTCGAGCTTATGAATATATAAGGGCATACCCAGAAGCGAAGGTTCTAGTTGTCGCATGTGAGCTTTGCAGTCTAACCTTTCAGCCGCAAGATCAATCAAAAAGCAATTTAATCGGCACCTCATTGTTCGGGGACGGGACTGCGGCAGTGCTGTTAACTGGAGAAAAAGGTGCATCTGACTATACGCAGTTAAAAACAGTGCCTAAAGTGATGGGTACACAGTCAGTAACGATGAAAGATTCTGAGGATGTGATGGGCTGGGAATTTACAAGTGACGGCTTTCAGGTCATTTTCTCACGTGACATTCCGTCCATTATTTCAGGCTGGTTAAAAGAGCAGGTGGATCAATTTCTACATCAGCTCGGGTTTTCAACAGATGACCTAACTGTTTTTCTTGCCCACCCTGGAGGTAAAAAAGTAATTGATGCCTATCTTGAAAGTCTATCTTTACAAGAGGATCAGCTTTTTTCTTCAAAAGAAGTACTCAAACACCACGGGAATATGTCCTCTGCTACAGTTATGTATGTCATGAAGCATTTTCTTGAACATCAATCAGCTGATCCGGGCGATGTGGGGCTTTGCGGGGCGCTTGGTCCGGGCTTTTCCTCTGAATTATTATTCATGAAATGGGAGGAGATCTCGTCATGATCTTTTGGCTGGTCATTGGTTTCTTCATTTGTCAGCGCCTGCTTGAAATGCTTGTTGCCAAAAGAAATGAGAAGAAAGTGAAAGCGATAGGCGCCATCGAATTCGGCGCTAACCATTATCCTTATATGGTCGGAATGCATGCTGCTTTTTTCTTCTCACTCATTGGAGAGACATGGCTGTTAAACCGGGAACCGTCCCGTTTTTTTCTTTTGCTGCTCGTTTTTCTGCTGGCTACACAGGTGGTTCGATACTGGGCATTATGTTCCCTTGGGACGTACTGGAATACAAAGATTTTAGTGGTGCCAAATGCGGTGATTGTAAAAAAGGGACCGTATCGCTGGTTAAAGCATCCTAACTATGTGGTGGTGGCGATTGAGCTTATCTTGATCCCGCTATTGTTTGAAGCGTACATTACCGCCATTTTGTTTACGTGTTTAAATGCATGGATGATGATGGTGAGAATTCAAACAGAAGAGAAAGCACTAATTCAGTATTTACTAAATTAATATTGAAAATCATTATCAATTGTGATACACTTTCATTAATGATAAGCATTCTCAATCACGAAGGATGGACGGTGATCACATGACAATGATTTTCTTACTCGGTACGGTCTGTGTATACAGCCTATTAATTGGCTTCGTATTAAAAGGTGTTTCAAAAAAATCTGCTTCCTGATCGCAGTCAATTACGACTGATCGGGCAGTAGATTTTTTTTATTTCCTCAGATCGGAAGAAAAATCTCTTTATTTTGTGTAAAATGGTATCACATACATAACTGACTTTTCTAAAAACAAAGGGGTTTATCGTCATGAAAGACTTGTCTATTCGAGATTCGCTCGTTCAAACTACAGGTGCTTTATATCAAAGCCTTCTCAAAAGGGATGATCATGAGCGCGCAGCCAAACTTGCATCGATTATTAAAAAGGAAGCAGAAGAAGAAGTGTATATCGCATTTACCGGCCACTATTCTGCTGGTAAGTCATCACTTGTGAATCATTTGCTTCATGAGCACATCCTGCCAACGAGCCCAATCCCAACAAGTGCAAACTTAGTCGTTGTGAGAAAAGGGAGAAATGAAGTACAGCTTCACACCTCTGATGGCCGTTTTGCAAAAATGAGCGGTTCTTATGACAAAGAAGCGGTGCAGCGTTTTTGTAAGGATGGAGAACAGATTGAAATGGTCGAAATGAGCGGTGATTATAGGGGACTTGAAGAAAAGGTGGCACTGATCGATACGCCAGGAATTGATTCAACGGATCATGCTCACTTTTTATCGGCTGCGTCAATTCTACATCAAGCAGATGCTCTTTTTTATGTCGTTCACTATAACCATGTTCATTCTGAAGAAAATATTCGTTTTATTCGCTCCATCAAAGACCAAGTGCCAAACCTTTATTTCATTGTGAATCAAGTCGATCGACATGATGAACATGAGACAGCTTTTGAAGACTACAAAAAACAAGTGGTTGACATGCTCCTCAAAGAAGGCATTGAGGAAGATCATCTGTATTTTACATCTGTAACCGATGAAGCGCACCCAAGAAACGAAATGCTTCGTTTAATTGAGAAACTACAAGAATTACAAACATTGCCTAAAGCATCACTTCGAGCCTATACAGAGCAGAAAATAGAGCATGTCCTAAAAGAACATATCGAATCGTTAAAAGAAGAGCTGCAGGAAGAGGATCTTGATACGCAGCTTCAAGATAAAAGAAATGAAGTCAAAGAACTTGAAGCGAAAAACCGATTCATCGAAAATGGCGCAAAACAGTTAGAAGACGAAATATCTTCTGAAATGGAGAACATTTTAAAAAATGCGAACCTAACTCCATTTAAGATGAGAGAGCTCGCAAGTGACTATATCGAATCGAAAGCACCTGGCTTTAAAGTAGGGTTGCTCTTTTCTAAAAATAAAACCGAGCAGGAAAAAGAAAAACGGGCAAGCGATTTCGTAGCAGATGTAAAGACGAGAATGAAAGCAGAAGTGGACTGGCATATTGCAGAGCTTCTCAAAAAGGAAGTCAAGCGGCATCAGCTTGGAGAAGAGCTGTTAGATCAAGTGATGGCATTTGAAACACCTGTCCAAGAATCCCTGCTTGAAAAAGTCATTCATCCCGGTGCGACTTTTTCTAATGAATATGTTCTTCAATATGCGAAAGATGCTGGTGAAGCCCTGAAAAGACAGGCTAAACAGAAAGCGATGCCATTGATTGAACAAATGGCTGAGACCCTGAAAGACCAGCTCACGAAGGAAAAGGGGAAGCAGCAAGAAAAATGGACGCAGGCGAAACAAGAGCTTCAAATGCTTGAGCAGTGCATCGAAAAAAATGAACAAATCAAACGAGACATCCAGCATGTATGGGATATATGGCAAAACGGAACGGATGAGCTGATCCAAGAAGATTGGTTTTATGCGAAAAAACAATGGATGCAGCATGACCAGCTGAAGCAGTACCACGCGCCATTTCATGCTGAAGAGAGCGGGCAAGAAAACGAGCAGACAGATCGTGATCAAATACGTCAGTCTCAGCATTTAACGACGGCACAGTCGATTGAGCAGTTTGAACAGCTTTCTCGTATTTTATTGCCATTAGACGTTCTTCAATCTCAAAGAAAGTCCTTTGAAAAACGAACAAAGCGGCTGCAGGCGAAAGAATTCACACTCGCCTTATTCGGGGCTTTTAGTTCGGGGAAATCTTCCTTTGCCAATGCCCTTGTTGGGCGACAGGTGCTGCCATCGTCCCCTACACCGACAACGGCAACGATCAATAAGCTAACGCGGCCGACGGAAGGTCACCCGCATGAAAGTGTCAAAGTGGTGTTCAAATCAGAGCAGGATATTTTAGAAGAGCTCGATCAGATTCTCGGATTTTCTATCACAGGAGAAAAGGGAGATACGTTTAGAGCGAAACTCGAACGAGTACTGAAAAAAAGACAGCTTGAACAAGATCACCGCATCATTGTTGAACATTTTCTAGAAGCGCATGCCCGGTTTCATGAATACATTGACAAGCAAACCCCATTAAATGTCACACTTCAAGAATTAAAGCCGTATGTGGCAGAAGAAGCTGTTTCTTGTGTGGTCAAGGAAGTAACGGTGTATTTAAGTACACCTTTGACAGATAAAGGGCTGACGATTGTTGATACACCAGGTGCCAGCAGTATGAATAAGCGTCACACAGAGATGGCCTTTCAATATATGAAGGACGCAGACGCCCTTCTTTATTTAACTTACTATCAGCATTCTTTCTCCAAGGCCGATCGGTCATTTTTACGTAAGCTTGGGCTCGTAAAAGATTCTTTTAGCATGGATAAAATGTTCTTTATTATCAATGCAGCTGATTTGGCAAAGGATCAAGCAGAGCTTGAAACCGTCTTTGACTATGTGCGAAAAGAGCTCACAAAAGAAGGCATCCGAAACCCAAATCTTCATCATGTGTCCAGTAAGGAAGAGATCGAAGGAAAAGGGTCAACACCTTATAATCAATATGAACAGCTTAGAAAACAACTCGACTATTTTATTGAGGAAGAATTAACGAAAGATGCCATCGAGCTTTTGCATTTTGAAGCTAGTACATTATGTGGAACGGTCGACAAGCTGCATGCCACCTTGCATCAGTCAGAGGATGAGAAACAATCCGAAAAGAAAAACATAGAATCATCATATGAAGCAATCCTTGAAAAAATGAGCCATGTCAAACGGTCTAAGCTAGTGACAGAAAGCGTGAAAAAGGACTTGCACGAACAGCTTTACCACATTGTTCAGCGTCTATCACTATTTGCGAATGATATGTTAAAGACCGCCTTTTATCCTGGACTATCCCAAGGAAACTTCGGACAGCAGTTGAAAAAGGCGCTTGAACAGGCGCTGAAGGATTATGAATTTGAATTTGTACAGGAGCTCAAGGCGCTCGATATCCGAATGGAATCGTTTATCAACCAGTATTTCCAAGAGGAGTGGGAGAAGGGCATGCAGGCTGCATGTGCTGAGGATCCTTACTTTTCTCTCAGACTGTCACCGCCAGAAGAGAAAAACGCTGAGCTAAAACAAATTGAAGTCGAAGCAGAGCTTAGCCAATTTGAGCCGCTCTTAAAAAAGCAAAAATCAGCGAAAGCTTTCTTTGAACAAAATGGGAAGGCTGCGTTTATTGAAGCGATTCGAGATATTCTTCTTCAATTAACCACTGAATGGGCTGATAAAGAAAAAGAAGAATTATTGAGTAGATACGAAAAGATGGTGGAGACCTTTACTGTCAGATATGAAACAGAAGCGCTCCAGCAGCTGAGTGAACAAAAACAAACATTTATCACAAGCTTGACGACAGATGACAAAGAGCAGGCCATCATTGAACAAGTATATGAACAAACAAATGAATGGAAAAGCCAGTTGAAAACCATTTGATTCATGGTAGACTAGATAAAAAAAGAAAGCAGTTGATACACAATGACGAGCGTACACGAAGACATTTCTGCACATTCACAAAAGCAGCATGCCCATATCCAGTCCTTTCTCGAGCTTGAACAGAAAAGAGAACAGGCGATAGAGGCTGCTGTGGCAAAGTGTGAGCAAAAAGAGCCATTTACAACAGACGAGATCAATGCCATTACTTCAAAAATGAATGAGCTTGCAAGAGGCGGAATTGTGCCGCTGCGTAAGCATGTCACGATCGATATGGTCAGGGAGTATGTCGAGCGTAAGAAGTAAAGAGTAACTTTCTCTTTTTTGGTCATCTTAACAAATGAACCGAGAAAGGGGAATGATCATGGAAAAAAAGAAAAACGTAAAGCAGCAGGAAGAGCGTGTGCCTAAACAAAAAGACATGCCGTCCTATGCAGAAGCAGAAACAGAAAAAATGCAATATGGTAAAAAGTAAAAGGGCTGCCTCTTCTTTTCAAAAAGAAGAAGGCGCCTTTTTTATGTCCATTTTGGTGTTCTGTGATAGAATAGGAGTATTGTTTTGAAAAAGGGAGTTTATAAAATGAATAAACACGTACTGCTTGTAGATGGAATGGCACTTCTTTTCAGGTCGTTTTATGCGACGGCTGTCCATCGCAATTTTATGATAAATGATAACGGTGTGCCGACAAATGGAGTCAATGGGTATTTGAAGCATTTATTAACGGCTGTACAGACATTTGAGCCAACTCATATTGTTTGCTGCTGGGATATGGGGAGCCAAACGTACCGAAATGAATTGTTTCAAGATTATAAAGCGAATCGAGGGGAGCCGCCTGTCGAGCTTATCCCGCAGTTCGATTTGGCAAAAGAGGCTACAGAAGAACTAGGAATTGTGAATGTTGGTTTAAAAGGCTTTGAAGCAGATGATTGTATCGGTACGCTTGCTGCACTCTATCAAAAAGAGGCGCGTGTAACCGTCTTAACTGGAGACAAAGATTTGCTGCAGATTTTGAATGAACAAGTGACAGTGGCCCTGATGCAAAAAGGAATCGGGAATTATAAGCAATATACAAAAGCCTTATTTGAAGAGGAAATGGGAATCTCTCCAAAGGCGCTGATTGATATGAAAGCATTGATGGGTGATTCAAGTGATAATTATCCCGGTGTAAAAGGAATCGGAGAAAAAACTGCGTTGAAATTTATCCAAACGTATCAAACGATTGACCGGCTATTAGAAAATGTCCATGAATTAACGGCTGCGCAGCAAAAAAAAATGCAAGCAGGTGTAGAAGATTTGAAGCTTTCACGTATATTGGCAGAGATCAAATGTGATGTACCACTCTGCTGTCCAATTGATGAGACGAAAATGCAAATCAATCAAGAGCGGGCAGCGGCTATGCTACGCTTACATCAAATCAAAGGAATTGAACCAATGGTGAACCGCTTAAGTGAAATAGAGATCAGCTAAAGCTGATCTCCATGGTTTATCTTTTCGTATTGCTTTTTTTCGCCCGATTTTCTAGCTGAGATAGAGGCTGTTTATCTTTTGTTTGCGCATCACCTTGAGGGGTTGTCCCATTTGTGACACGACCTTTATTCTCTTTATCCAATCAGTATCACCTCATACATTAGCATAACCCAAAAAAAGCGATTCATCCTTTAGAAAGGTGAATCGCTTTTCTAGCGAGCAGATCAGCTGCTTGATTTTCCTTGCTTGGAATCCACTTAATGAAAAATAAATCAAACTGGCTTTGAAGCTGGATCATCTCTTTAATAAAGTGCTGAAAGGCTGGATTTTTAGCAAACCTTGCATTGGCAGCACGGTCAACTACCTGTGAATCTGTTCGAAACGAAACGGTACGCAATCCTTTTTCCACACAAATTTTCATCCCTTCGATGAGAGCGGAAAATTCTGCTTCATGATTGCTCATTGTTCCAAGAGGAATGGAGAAAGATTCAGCCTTTCCATCATATTTAATGAAAATACCGATGCCAGAGGGACCTGGATTACCTGCACTAGCACCATCAATATATATTTCAGCTGGCAATTTATTTCCCCCTTTCATCAAGTGGAACCATTTTTTTCGCCGCATACGCGTATGGTGTCGAAATCGCGGCTACGATAAATTTAATGACATATGTCGTGACGAAGATTTCAATCCATACATGAAATGGATAGGTGCCAAGAAAGGCAATGGTCGTGAAAATGAGTGTATCAAGCAACTGGCTAATCATCGTACTTCCAGCGTTGCGCACCCAGAGCGCACCATCGGAAGGAAATATCCGGCGAATAAACGAATATACATAAACATCTAACATTTGACTGATGATATAAGCAGCAAGACTACCAAGTGCTACCCTCGGCATAAAGCCAAAAATGGTTTCTAACGATGTTTGTGAGATATCAGAGGGAGCGGGGTGGAAAAGCAAAGCCTCCTGCATGACAACAGTTAACGTTAAAAGGGTGGCAAAGCCAATCCAGACAGCCTTTCTGGCTTCATTTTGTCCATATTTTTCATTCAATACGTCCGTTGCAAAGAACACACTGCCATACAAAATATTTCCCAGTGTTGCAGTTAAGCCAAACAATTCAACGGTTTTGACAACTTGTAAATTTGCGGCAACAGTCGCAAAGCCAATCCAGACGAAAAGGCCCATCTTGCCAAATCCTTTATAAAATAGAAGAACAATGATAAAATTAATGATCGCAAATAAGATCCAAATACCTTCATTAAACAAGTGACATGAACTTCCTTTCTCATTGTAAAATGTAACTTTTTGATTATAGCATAACGAACGTTTACCTTAAAAGCACGGGAAGGCGATGTGGTCAATGAAATTAAGAGCACACTATACAATGAAAGTGAAATCAATTGGGTCTATTGCTTTTTTCCAAGAAGATTGGATGGAGCTAAAAGAGGCCTTGATTTTTGCAAAACATATCGACAAAAAAGAACCACAGTCACTCCTATCATTTGAAGATGAAAAAGGGGCCATGTGGTCGATAAAAGAACTTGAAAAGCTAAAGGAAGAACTAAAGCTTGAACCTGATCAGCTTCAGGTCTATTTTGATGCAAGTTTTCGCAAAGAAACGGGTGCATCAGGACTTGGAGTTGTCGTCTATTACAAGCTCGGAAAAGATGCTTATCGATTGAGAAAAAATCAGCCTTTCCAAGGGAACACCAATAATGAAGCAGAGTATGCCGCTTTATTTGAAGCAGTAAAAGCTTTAAAAGACCTGGGTGCCAGCAGAAATTCTGTCACGATTAGAGGAGATTCGCTTGTTGTCATGAATCAGCTAAAAGGAGAATGGCCTTGTTATGATGATGTACATAACAAATGGCTCGACCGGATTGAAGCGTCTTTAAAAGAGCTGAAGCTCACGCCAACATATGAAGTCATCGATCGTAAACAAAATGCAGAAGCGGATCAGCTTGCAAGGCAGATTCTTGTAGACGTCCCAATCGAAAGTAAGTTGAAATTAGATGCAGACGGAGCTGAATAATGTGGATAAAAAAACAGCAGTAAAAGAATTGACGGATCTTCAAGACACGTATTGTTCAGATTGTTTTATTAAAAAGCACTTTCGAAAAGAATTTGGCAAAAAATATGCCCATTCCTTTTGTATTCAGCAATGTACAGTAGGAGAAAAAATAAAAGAATACGGAAATGCACTGCTCAAAAAGTAAGAGGGCGCACCGGTTTTCCCTGATCACACATCGGCTCGTGAAAAAAAACGGATAGAATGTGTAAAAAAAGAACATATTCCGGAAAATGAGCCGATATAACTATAGAAAGTTTTGGTTGAGTTACTTTTTGACTAAGTGACGGATAATAGAGGAAAAGAGGAAGGCCGGTATGAATAATAAGGATTTCGAAACGGTATTACATCGAACATTTCAAGAGGTGTACAGCGATCTAGAGCAACTAGTAGATGTAGCAAAGAAGGGAAGACCTTTTCTCGAAAAAGATATCTCTGAAATTGAACAAAGACTAAAGCAAAATATTTTAGCGATTGAAATTCAGCTGAAAATCAAATAAGAGAGGCATAAGCCTCTCTTTATTTTGTCGTTTCATCATTCATTTAGTTGATTAGATTTTTGTTACGTTTGCAGCTTGAGGTCCACGATTACCTTCAACGATTTCAAAAGAAACTTCTTGTCCTTCTTCTAAAGACTTGTAACCGTCACCTTCGATAGCTGTGAAGTGAACGAATACATCGTCTCCACCTTCAACTTCAATGAAGCCGAAACCTTTTTCATTATTGAACCATTTTACTTTACCGTTTTGCATATTGCTTTTTCCTCCTAGTACTGTAGCATACCTTTTGGCATACTAAAAAAAATTTTTCATCATCTAACGCCTTAGAAGTTGTTAAATGATGGTTCCACTATACACCATCAAAAGTAAAGCGTCAAGGAGGCGAACCAAATTTTGAGCAAAATGTTTGATTTTTTTGGTGAATTGTCATTTATATATAATAATCTGATGTTCCGAAACCTAACGTGCATCTTGTCCGTATATAAAAAAAATATAGAAAGAGGTGCGCAGCATGAATCGTTATACGATTGAAGAATTTGTCCAAAAAACCCAGCAAGAAGATAAAGGAGAAGGGGTCTTCGAGCTTGAGACATCAAGACTTCTAGAAATTAATTTGACCGATACCATTTGGGCAAAAACAGGTTCCATGGTCTCATATCGAGGCAAAATCAAGTTTGAACGTGAGGGCGTTTTTGAACATGGCGTCTCAAAGATGTTCAAGAAAATGTTATCAGGAGAAGGCACCTCACTCATGAAAGCAACAGGTGATGGAAAATTATATGTCGCAGACCAAGGCAAAAAGATCTCGATTCTTCGTTTGGCTCAAGGTGAATCCATTTTCGTTAATGGAAATGATCTTCTTGCATTTGAACCGTCAGTCCGCTGGGATATCAAATTGATGAAAAAGGTTTCTGGCATGCTTGCAGGCGGATTATTTAATGTCAAACTTGAAGGGCCAGGCCTTATTGCGATCACGAGTCATTACGAACCGCTTACATTAATTGTTCAGCCAGGTGACTCTGTCTATACAGATCCAAATGCGACGGTCGCATGGTCAGGGGATTTAAAAACTGAATTTGTGACAGATGTTTCGTTCAAAACCTTTATTGGCAGGGGGAGCGGGGAGTCCATTCAAATGAAGTTTAGCGGAAGCGGCTTTGTTGTCGTTCAGCCGTTTGAAGAGGTGTACACAACAAATGGGAATCAAGGCTAAAAGAAAAAAGGTGTCCGTCTATGACGGGCACCTTTTTATGATAATGCACGAGCATACGTTTTGTTACTCGTGATGAGATCTGATTGTTCGACGATATCTTCCAAAATGGTTTGAGAAGATTGTTTTAAGTGCAGTTTTTTAATGTTTTGTTTCATTGCTTCTAATTTTTCTTCATCTTGCAGCAGGTTGGTCACAGATTCTAAAATGTCTTCATGTCTGTTGATGACGATGGCAGCACCATAATCTTCAAAGAAAAGAGCATTTTCTTTTTCTTGTCCAGGGACAGGTTTGTAAAGAATAACTGGAACACCGATTGCTGTTGCTTCTGTTAATGTAATACCGCCTGGTTTTGTAATCATACAATCTGTTACTCTGAACAATTCATCAATTTGTTCCACATATCCAAGCGCCTTCAATTGATCTGGGTGTGCTTGTTCAAGATCGCTGAGCGATTGTTTCAGCGCTGCGTTTTTTCCGCATACAACAACAATTTGTACTTTACAGTCAAGAAGTAATGCTTCACATAATTCCTTCACATTTTTTAGTACACCGTGAGCACCGGCCATAATGAGAAGGACCTTTTTGTCTGATGATAATCCATATTTTTTATAAATTATCGATTTTGGCACGTCTGCTTCAAATTGTGGTCTAATAGGAATGCCTGTCACCTTGACATCGCTTGGATGTGTGCCGATTTCCACTAATTTTTGTTTCACATAATCGGTTGCAACATAGTATCGGTCGATGTTTTCATGTACCCAAATCTTATGAAGACAGAAATCTGTCATGACATTAAATGTCGGAATCACTTTGCCCGTTTTGTTTCGGTATTCTGGCACAACAATCATCGGGAATGTAATAATAATGATGTCAGGGTTGTGTAACTGAATTAATTCGTCGAGACGCTTATTTCCCATCTTTAAGTAAATGTTAAATTTGCGTTTATTGTAAATTTTATCTACACCGTAATAAAACAAGCGATAAAATTGTTTCCCAATGGAAAAGCTCTTCAAGTATAAATATTGAGTCACTTCTGACACAATGGGATTGGATTCTTGATACAAATTAGAAACTATCACATGTTCAAACCCTTGGGATTTGCATTCATCATACAGTGTTTTTGCCACCTGCATATGTCCATTTCCATAATTTGCGGTCAAGATTAATATTTTTTTATTGGTATTCAAGAATATTCACCTCAAATGTAATCAACAACAACAAAACTTCGTACGAAAACTATGAATCTCATAGGTCTACATATACATAAAGATAACATATAAACAGTCAGAGCATATCATTCGTTACGAAAGAATTAAACTAATTTTAAAAAACAAACAGACTAAATTGATAATGGAAGACAGAGCCATTTGTATTTTAACACATTTTGAACATTTATCATCAGACCTCAGTCTATTTTATTCCCACACATATGGTGTTTCTTGATAAACATAATAATTAAGCCAATTCATAAACAGTAAGGTTGCATGGGCTTTCCAGCGATTTACTGGGACTAGTGTGTCACCATCTTCTATAAAATAGTGGACGGGTTTTTTGACTGTATCATGTTTCAACAAATCTCTTTCATATTCCTGCTTCAATGTGTCTGTATCGTATTCAGGATGTCCAGTTAAAAATACTTGTTTATCATCATCTGAAACAATTAAACAAACACCAGCTTCTTCAGACATACTCAAAACTTTTAGATTCGGTGTGTTTTTTAATTGTTCTGTATTAATATCTGTATGCCTAGAATGTGGGACATAGTATACTTCATCGAAACCTCTTACTAATCTTTCTTTTTTCTCTTTGACAAGATGCTCAAATACGCCAAACTTTTTCTCAGGAAGCTTGATTTTTTCAATGCCATAATGGTGATATAGACCTGCCTGTGCACCCCAGCAAATATGAAGAGTAGACGTCACATTGTTTTTACTCCACTCCAAGATGTCCTGCAGCTCTTTCCAATAGGAAACTTCTTCAAAAGGTAGATGCTCAATTGGTGCGCCGGTGATGATCATTCCATCAAATTTTTTATGGCGAATCGATTCAAAGGTTGTATAAAATTCATCTAGATGCTCTCTCGATGTATTCTTCGGTGTGTGCGTACTTGGAATCAAAAACGTAAAGTACACTTGCAAAGGAGAATTCCCGAGCATTCTCAGCAGCTGCGTTTCAGTTTGTATTTTTTTTGGCATTAAATTTAAGATCACGATATTCAAAGGACGGATATCTTGCTTGAATGCCCTTGTCTCATCCATGACGAAAATGTTTTCGCTCTCTAGTATTTGTTTTGCCGGCAGATGAACTGGTATATTAATAGGCAACTCGCCACCCCCTGAACCAAAGCTAATTTCACTTCATTATAGGAACTTTCTGGCGATATTTCAATGTTTCAATTATGTTACAATGAAAAATAGAGCAAAAATGAAAGCTGTTTCTGTAAAAAAGGAGGCCGTTTATTTATGATCACTAAGCATTTATCAGATATTGACATTGCCCAAAAGGCACAGCTGAGACCAATTCAAGACATCGCAGCAAAGTTACAAATACATGACGAAGAATTAGAATGCTATGGTTTCACAAAAGCGAAAATATCTTTGACCATTTTTGATCGTTTAAAGGAACAAAAAGAAGGAAACGTCATTCTTGTGACTTCGATTAATCCAACGCCAGCAGGTGAGGGGAAGTCCACCGTAACAGTTGGCCTCGGTCAAGCTTTCGAAAAAATCGGGAAAAAAGCGATCATTGCCATGCGAGAGCCTTCACTAGGTCCTACAATGGGTATTAAAGGCGGTGCAGCGGGGGGAGGCTATTCTCAGGTACTGCCAATGGAAGAAATCAATCTCCATTTCACAGGAGACTTTCATGCCATTACATCTGCTCATAATGCGTTATCTGCGTTTATTGATAACCATATCCATCACGGAAATGAACTTGGCATCGACTCGCGCCGGATTGTGTGGAAACGAATGCTTGATTTAAATGACCGTGCTTTAAGACAGGTTGTTGTAGGACTTGGCGGTCAATTAAATGGGTATCCTAGAGAAGATGGATTTGATATCACGGTTGCTTCCGAAATGATGGCGATCCTTTGTTTAGCAGAAGACTTAAACGATTTAAAAAAACGTCTTTCTTCTATTGTTGTTGCTTATAACCAAGAAGGTGAGCCGGTCAAAGTTGGAGCGCTTGGATATGAAGGCGTACTCACCTTACTTTTAAAAGATGCGCTCAAACCAAACCTTGTACAAACGATTGAAGGAACTCCAGCCCTTGTTCATGGCGGTCCTTTTGCCAATATTGCACATGGATGCAACAGTTTAATTGCAACAAAAATGGCGGCAAAACTAGCAGATTATGTAGTGACAGAAGCTGGCTTTGGCGCAGACTTAGGTGCGGAAAAATTCCTGCACATTAAAACAAGAGCCGGTGATTTCAAACCAGGTGCAGTTGTGATTGTTGCGACTGTCAGAGCATTGAAGATGCATGGCGGAATGCAGAAAACAGAGCTCAAAGAAGAGAATGCACGTGCCGTATTAGAAGGTATACATAATTTAGAAAAGCATATTGAAACAGTGCAAGCCTTCGGTCTTCCATACATCGTCGCAGTGAACCGCTTTATCACCGATACAAAAGAAGAGATTCAAGCAGTAGAAGATTGGTGCAAAACGCATGGGCATCCAGTCAAAACCGTGAATGTATGGGAAGAAGGCGGCGCTGGCGGGACAGCACTTGCCGAGGAACTCACGACACTTATTGAAAAGAATAAGAACCGCTTTTCCTATTTGTATGAGGAGAAAGATTCCATCGAAGAAAAGTTATCTAAAGTAGCCCAAGTGGTTTACGGGGCAGATGGCGTCACGCTCACATCAAAAGCAAGAAAGCAGCTGGCAGCGATCGAGAAGAACGGCTGGGCTCATTTGCCGGTTTGTATGGCAAAAACGCAATATTCTCTTTCAGACGACCCAGCTTTAATCGGCAGACCTAAAGGTTTTACCATTACGATTCGTGAGTTAAAACCATCTGTAGGGGCAGGATTTATTGTTGCTTTAACCGGAAGCATTCTTACCATGCCGGGTTTGCCTAAAAAACCTGCGGCGCTTGAGATGGATTTATTGGAAGACGGCAGTGTGACAGGACTCTTTTAGTAGGAAGCATAAAAAGCGATTTTCTAAAAGAAGCATGTTACGATAGGAAAAAGTGAATCCTAGGAGGCTATGAGATGTCAATTTATGATATTCAGGTTAAGACCATTAACGGTCAGGAAAAATCAATGGCAGATTACAAAGGGAAAGTGCTCATTATCGTGAACACAGCGAGCAAATGCGGACTTACCCCTCAATTTAAACAATTGCAAGAGCTATATGATCAATATCATGAAAAGGGCCTTGAAATTTTAGGATTTCCGTGTAACCAATTTATGAACCAAGAGCCGGAAGGGGAAGAAGCGATTCAAGAATTCTGTTCGTTGAATTATGGTGTGACCTTCCCAATGTTTGAAAAAGTAGATGTCAATGGTGACAATGCGCACCCGCTTTTCAAACACTTAACAAGTCATGCGAAAGGTGTGCTTGGGACGAAGACAGTGAAATGGAATTTCACAAAATTTATCGTCGATCAAAACGGAGAAGTCACTGAACGATTTTCCCCTAAGACACCACCAAAAGAATTAGAAAGCTCAATCATCGCCTTATTGGACAAATAAGATGCAGACGATCATGCAGCAAAAACAATTGAAGGCAGCTGCCTCCTTTGTTTCAAATAAGCTAAAGAATGAGCCAACTGGACACGATGCAGCTCATATCGATCGTGTCCGCCTGCTAGCGGTCCATATCGCAAAGCAGGAAGGCGGCTCTCTTTTTATCATCGAAATGGCGGCTATTGTGCATGATTTAATTGATGAAAAACTGTCAAATGAATGGAAGCTTTCACCACATCAACTGAAGCAACAGCTTCTATTGTGGGAAGTGGATACGCGAGATATTCGTTATATCATGGACATCATTACAACGATGTCTTTTCGTCACCGTCATATGCAGCATAAGCCCATGACATTAGAAGGGGCCATTGTTCAAGATGCGGATCGGCTGGATGCGATAGGAGCAAGCGGCATCGCAAGAGTGTTTACGTATGCAGGTGCAACAGGTGAGCCCCATTTTACAAAGGACACGCAGCAGGGCTCCGTGCTCAAGCATATGGAAGAAAAACTGCTCAAATTAAAAGACTTGATGAACACCTGTGCAGGAAAGCAGCTTGCTGATAAGCGGCATGAATTTATGAGTTTATTTATCAAAACGTGGAAAGAAGAATGCGGCCTTACAGATGAGTAGGGTCTTTATGTGTGTAAGGAGGATGTATAGATGAAAATAACAGCAATAGAACCGACGCCAAGTCCAAATACCATGAAGGTCATTTTGACAGAAGCACTTGCCGGCGGTAAAAGCAACAACTACAAAAAGGACCAAAAAGACGAAGCGCCAGAGATGATCAAGCGCATTTTAAATATTGAAGGTGTTAAAGGGGTTTATCATGTCGCAGATTTCTTAGCGGTCGAGCGTAATGCAAAGTTTGACTGGCAGGGCATTTTACAACAGGTCAGAGAGGCCTTTGGACAAGAAACAGAAGGTCTTCAGGAAGGGTCGCAGTCAGGCGATGACACATTTGGCGAAGTCAAAGTGTTCGTCCAAATGTTTAATGGGATTCCGATGCAGGTCAAGCTGACGGACGGTGAGAGAGAAGAGCGGTTTGGAATGCCTGAACGCTTCCAAGCAGGCATCTTAAAGCTCAGAAGCAGTTCAGACAATGTCGTGTTTGAACGTGTGTGGAAAGAACACGGCGTTCGTTTTGGGGAATTTGCTGATATCGGTCAAGAAGTCACAGAAGAGCTTCAAGCAGCTTATGATGACGAGCGTTTAGTCCGTTTAACAGAGGCAGTCAAGGAAGGACAAGAGGCTGTAGATAAACAGGTGAATCGCCAGGCATATGATGTCACAGAAGAGATGCTGCGCGAGGAAGATTGGAAAAAGCGTTTTGCCCATTTAGAGCAAATGCAGCCCAAGCAAAAGGATATACCCGTTTTAATGAAAGCAATGGAGGACCCAAAAACGTCTATTCGCAGACAAGCCGTTGTGAATGCTGGAATGATTGAAGATCCTGCCATCCTGCCTATTTTATATAAGGGGCTTGAAGACAAAACAGTCACGGTCCGCAGAACAGCTGGAGACTGTATTTCGGATCTTGGTGACCCTAGTGCTATAGAAGCGATGATCGCAGCATTAAAGGATCCAAGTAAGCTTGTCCGCTGGCGTGCGGCCATGTTCCTTTATGAAGAAGGTGACGAAACGGCACTTGAAGCATTGAAAGAAGCAGAACAAGACCCTGAATTTGAAGTCAGTCTACAAGTGAAAATGGCGATTGAGCGAATTGAGCTTGGAGAAGAAGCGAAAGGCTCAGTGTGGAAGCAAATGACAGAAAGTAGAAAAAATGCATCAGAATCATGAGAATGAAGAGCAAGCTGCCAATGAAAGGCAGCTTGTTTTCTAAATAACGCTTTTTTATAGACAGAAAAATTTTTTTAGAAAAATTATTTTGAATATTGTTGAAATATACGAAAAAACTCTATATAGTAGTACCAATATAGAATATTGGAGGTCAGATTTTATGACACGATCCTTGCTGAGCGCTTGCTTCAGCAGCCATATTGGTCATCAGTCATTCATAGGTGGCTGAATAAACAGAAAATTTGTAAAATAAAATCAACTCAAAATCATGCAGTCAACTTAGACTTGTAGTATAGGAGGCTTTTTAAACAGATGGCAGAACTACGCAGTAATATGATTAAGCAGGGAATTGACAGAGCACCTCACCGAAGCTTACTAAGAGCAGCGGGGGTAAAGGATGAGGATTTCGGTAAACCGTTTATTGCCGTATGTAATTCCTATATTGATATTGTCCCAGGACATGTCCACCTTCAGGAATTCGGTAAAATTGTGAAAGAAGCCATTCGTGAAGCTGGCGGGGTGCCATTTGAATTCAATACGATTGGTGTCGATGACGGAATTGCTATGGGGCATATTGGGATGAGATATTCATTACCAAGCCGTGAAATCATTGCTGACTCAGTAGAGACTGTTGTGTCTGCACACTGGTTCGATGGAATGGTTTGTATTCCTAACTGCGATAAAATCACACCAGGCATGATGATGGCAGCAATGCGTGTGAACATCCCAACTGTATTTGTCAGCGGCGGTCCGATGGAAGCGGGTAGAACAAGTGATGGCAGAAAAATTTCTCTTTCATCCGTATTTGAAGGCGTTGGTGCATACCAGTCTGGAAAAATTAATGAGGATGAATTAAATGAGTTAGAGCAGTTTGGCTGTCCAACATGTGGATCTTGTTCAGGTATGTTTACGGCAAATTCAATGAACTGTTTAGCAGAGGCGCTTGGCATCGCTCTTCCTGGAAATGGGACGATTTTGGCGACATCACCAGAACGAAGAGAATTTGCGAAGAAGTCAGCAAAACAACTGATGGAGCTCATCAAAAAAGATATTAAACCACGTGATATTGTCACTGAAAAAGCGATTGATAACGCATTTGCACTAGATATGGCACTAGGTGGCTCAACCAATACAGTTCTTCACACATTGGCGATCGCAAATGAAGCGGGCGTTGAATATTCACTCGAGCGTATCAATGAAGTAGCAGAGCGTGTGCCGCATTTATCAAAACTTGCACCAGCTTCGGATGTTTTTATTGAGGATTTACATGAAGCAGGCGGCGTGACAGCTGCGCTAAATGAATTGTCCAAAAAAGAAGGAGCTATTCATTTAGATACAATGACCGTCACAGCGAAAACGCTCGGTGAGAACATTGCGGGGCATGAAGTAAAAGATTATAACGTCATTTATCCAATTGACAAGCCATTTACTGAAAAAGGCGGCTTAGCCGTTTTATTTGGAAACCTTGCGCCAGATGGGGCTATTATTAAAACAGGCGGAGTACAAGATGGTATCACACGTCATGAAGGACCTGCGATCGTATTTGAATCCCAAGAAGAAGCTCTTGAGGGAATCATTAACCGGAAAGTAGAAGCGGGACATGTCGTTATTATTCGATATGAAGGGCCTAAAGGCGGACCTGGCATGCCAGAAATGCTTGCACCCACATCACAAATTGTCGGAATGGGACTTGGTCCAAAGGTTGCTTTAATTACAGACGGCCGTTTTTCCGGCGCTTCTCGTGGATTGTCCATTGGGCACGTCTCACCAGAGGCAGCAGAGGGTGGTCCGCTTGCTTTTGTTGAAAATGGTGATCATGTCGTTGTAGATATTGAAAAGCGCATTTTAAGCGTAGATGTTCCAGAAGAAGAATGGGAAAGAAGAAAAGCGAATTGGAAAGGCTTTGAGCCAAAAGTGAAAACTGGTTATCTTGCCAGATACTCAAAACTTGTGACATCAGCCAATACAGGCGGAATCATGAAAATTTAATCTGAAATCGAACATTTGAAAATTGGCTCTCTCTATAGTATCCTTTATTCACAACATAAGGATTTTAGAGGGGGCTTTTTTATGTCAATGGCATATGAAGAATATATGCGTCAGCTCGTTGTACCAATGCGCCAAGAGCTTACAAGTGCGGGATTTCAAGAACTAACAACTGAAGAAGAGGTAGAACAAACGATGCAAGAAGCAGAAGGAACGACATTTGTTGTGGTCAATTCTGTATGCGGATGTGCTGCCGGCTTAGCACGCCCTGCTGCCATTCAAGCTGTGATGAAGGCGGAAAAAGCACCAGAGCGAATTGTGACGGTTTTTGCTGGTCAGGACAGGGAAGCAACTGCAAAAATGAGAGAATACTTCACAGGTGAGGAACCATCTTCTCCTTCTATGGCACTTATAAAAGGAAATGAACTTGTTCATTTTATCCCGCGTGAGGAAATTGAAGGCCATGAAATGGAAGACATCATGAAAAATGTCTTATCTGCATTCGAAAAACATTGCTAATACAAGTGTTGAAATGTCCTGTGATCAGATCAGGGCATTTTTTCTTGATCATGATGGAGGAACGCCATGCTCATTACAACAAGCTTTAGAGCAAATGAACAAACGATTGAAACAGCAAAGGCACTAGCAGAGGATTTGCATGGTGAGTATGTAGAGAGGCGCAAACAATCCGTCAAACAGCTTGCCATCGAACGGGGGGACGTACTCGTTGTCGGGAAAGAAAGATTCGAATGGTATCAGCCAAATGGTGAAAAGTTCTTCTTCCATCCAAGCTCAGCGATGTTTAGGGTGAAGCGGCTCCTCCGTGGCGAAAAGGATCCATTGATAGAAGCAGCACAGCTTAAGCCAGGCGATTCCTTTTTGGATTGTACGCTTGGCTTAGGGTCAGATGCCATTACCGCAAGCTGCGCTGCAGGTCCTAATGGAAAGGTAGTTGGTATTGAAAAGAACCCCATGACGGCATTACTAGTGCGAGAAGGTCTAAACACATGGGAGACAGGTGTAGGCGAGGCAGATGAAGCGATGAAACGGATATCTGTCATAAGCGGAGACAGTATCGAGCAGTTAAAGAAGCTCCCAAATCGTTCATTTGATATCGTCTATTTTGATCCAATGTTTGAGGAAACGATTCAAGAATCTACAAGTATAGCGCCGCTTCGTCATGCGGCAGAGCACCACTTTGACCACGAAATGGCCATGCAAGAAGCGATAAGAGTGGCGAGAAAAAGAGTGGTTTTAAAAGATCATTGGAAAAGCACTCGGTTTACAGCGGACTCCTATCAATTTCAGGTCATCAAACGAAAAACAGCCCAATTCCATTATGGGTATATCCAAATAGAAGAAGATAAAGAAAAAAGCCCTCATTAAGGGCTTCAGGCTGTCGAGAAAATCTCGACAGCTTTATTTTTCCCTTAAAATTTACATCTCCTCATTTTATAATAGAGAAAAGCCGACTAAAGGAAGGTGTTTTTCTCATGTTCCACACTAGAAATTCTTCTCAGTACGAAGCCGAATTTGTATTGCTAGATCAACTGGTCGAAGAGGATCACCTGCTTCGTAAAATTGATCAGTACATTGATTTTTCATTTATCATAGACAAAGTAAAACCATATT